>JBQTJQ010000036.1:0-11108 GCA_052386975.1 Gammaproteobacteria bacterium
GGCGAGCGGAAGTAAAGCGCAGCCGAACCGGAGCCCCGAAGGGGCGCGCCGCAGCGAAAGCGAGACATGGCGAGCTTTCGCAAGGCGCGGTGAGGCGAGCCATGGAGCTGAGCCGGGCACACCGGGCCCGACATCCGGGCGGACGGTGCCGCAGCCGGTAGAATGCGCCGCCCCATGAGCTTCGGAATCGGAGAGTTTTACTCGCTCGCCTGCGCGCTGGCGTGGGCGATCGCCGTCATCCTGTTCAAGAAATCCGGCGAGAGCCTGGCGCCGGTGCCGCTCAACCTGTTCAAGAACGTGCTCGGACTCGCGCTGATGGCGGTCACGCTGATTGCGCTCTCGCCGGCCTGGCCCGGCATCCCGGCGGCCGCGGTGGCGGTGGCGCTGGTGTCCGGCTTCCTCGGCATCGGCGTCGGCGACACGCTGTACTTCCGCGCGCTGAACGAACTCGGCGCGAGCCGGCTGGGCATCGCCCAGACCCTGTACTCGCCGTTCGTGATCGTGCTGTCGGCGCTGTACCTGGCCGAGCGCCTCACGCTGGTGCAGTGCTCGGGCGTGGCGCTGGTGCTCGGCGGCATCCTGCTGGTGAACTACGCGCCCGGCGCCGCCGCGCTCGACGCCGCGCGCCTGCGGCGCGGCACGCTCGAGGCCGCCGCGTCGGTGTTCGCGATGGCGGCCGGCGTGGTGATGGCCAAGCCGCTGCTGGAGCGCTACGACTTCCTGTGGGTGGTCGCGCTGCGCCTGGTCGGCGGCGTGCTCGGCATGCTGCTGTTCATGCCGTCGGCGCGGGACCTCAAGGGCATTCGCGCCGCCTTCGCCGGCGTGCGCCACTGGCCGCACGTCATCGCCGGCTCGATCGTCGGCACCTATATCTCGATGCTGCTGTGGCTCGCGGGCTACAAGTACACCCAGGCCTCGATCGCCTCGGTGCTGAACGAAATGGCCGCGGTCTTCATCCTCGCGCTGGCGGCGGTGTTCCTGCACGACCGGCTCAAGCCGGCGCAGCTCGCCGGCTCAGCGGTGGCGATCGCGGGCGTGCTGCTGGTGGTCTTGTAGGAGCGCCTTCAGGCGCGACGCGAGCGCCGCACCGCGGCGCCCAGCAGCAGCGCAAGCGCCAGCGCATCGAGCGCGCCGCCGCCCCCGCCACCCGGACAGGTGCTGCGATCGCCGCTGCACGCAGTGTTGCCGGGCGCGGGCGCGACCGGCCCCGGACTGGCGGCCGCCGCCTCCAGCCCCGGCACGATGGCGACGCAGCTGTCGTTCGGGTCCAGGTGGGCCTTGAGCTGGCCGCTCGCGGCGGACCTGGCCGTCCAGCCGCGGTCGAGCCGCGCGAAGTAGTCCTCGACGGCTGGGGTAGCGCAGGACGCGCCACCGCCCGACAGCACGCCGATCAGGCGATGGTCCGAATTCCACAGGCCACCGCCGGACGAGCCCGGCTCGGTAGTGCCGCTGCTCCACTGCACTTCCCAGGCGTCGACGCCGCACTGGAAGCCCAGATTCACGCGCTGCGCGCTCACCGGCGCGGTGAAGAACGCGATCTTCTTCTCGTCGCCGTCGGGATGGTGGATGGCGACGCCGCTGGCCGAGCCGGCGCCGGTCGCGTCCCAGCCGGCGAAGAACAGCGTCGAGGGCAGCGCCGCGGGGTCGGTGATCTCGAGCAGCGCGAAGTCGGACTGGAGGTCGCGCGCCAGCCGCTGCGAGCCCTGGAAGGTCGGGGCCGGAACCGGGTCGGGGCCGTTGTCGGTGCAGGGGCCTTCATAGCCGAAATAGAACACGACCGAGGAGGCCGGGCTGCCGGCGTCGCCGACGCCGCAGTGATTCGCCGTCAGGAACAGGCGGCGCTTGTCCTGCAGCACGTTGTTGACCAGCTGGCCGCTGCACAGGAAGGCGTTGCCGATCAGGATGCGCGCGACCGCGCGGCCATCCTGCGTCCAGGCGGCGGCGGCCGGGCAGGTGATGTCGATGTTGCAGGCGCCCGCGGCCTTGCCGGCAGCGGCGGCGTCCCAGTCGCGAAAGCCGTGGAAGGCCTTGACCGCACCGAGCTCGATTCCCTCGGTGCCCGCGGGCGCGCGGACCTCGAGGACCAGCTCGTCGCCACCGACCGGCGGCGTCCACAGGCCGTCGGCGGCGATCTTCGAGGCGAAGTACGGGCCGTGGCGCAGGCGCGCGGCGGGATCGTAGACCCACAGCTGGCTTCCCTCGGGCAGCAGCGATGCCTCGAGGTGCAGGCTCAGCGTGCGCGCGCCGGGCGAGCCCAGCCGCAGGCGCCAGTTGCGTCGCGCGCCGCGCGACTCCCACTGGCCGCGGGCCTCCGATAAATCCATGTCGACCGCGACCGCGATCTGGTACGGCCGGCCCTTGATCGGCTCATCGAGCGCCTTGCGCACGGCGGCGGCCGGCACTTCGACGCGCGGCACCGCGGCCAGCGTGGCCAGGTCGGGCTCGAAGGCGGGGGCGGCGGGCCGGGCGCCGGGCGCCATGCAGGCCAGCAGCAGCGCGGCGCGGAGCGGGTGCATCGAAAAAGCCTACACCGCCGCCCGCCGCATCGCACAGCGGCGGCGCCGGTTCGGCGGATCAGCCGCCGGCGACGGCGTCGGCGCTGCCGAGCAGCGTGTCGATCTCGTTGACGTCCTTCGGGCTGAGCTGGCCGGCGGCCTGCTTGAGCCGCAGCACGGTCAGCAGGTAGTCGTAGCGCGAGCGGGAGTAGTCGCGCTGCGCGCGGAACAGCTCGCGCTGGGCGTTGAGCACGTCGACCGCGGTGCGCGCGCCGACCTCGAGGCCGACTTCGCTGGCCTCGAGCGCGGTGGTGTTGGAGACCACCGCCTGCTTGAGCGCCTTGACGCGCGACACGCCGGCCACCACGCCCTGGTAGGCGTTGCGCGTGGTGCGCTCGGTCTCGCGCTTGCGGCCGTCGAGCTCGGCCTTGCGCTGGTCGCGCGTGCCCTGGGCCGCGTTGACGCCGGCCTGGGTCGAGCCGCCGGCAAAGATCGGCACGTTCAGCACCAGCTGCAGGTTGGTGGTGTCGTACTCGCTCTCGACCCGGCCGATGCCCGGCGTCACCGAGTTCGATTCGCCGAGCGCGCCCTGGCCGACGAAATACACCGTCGGGTAGTGCGCGGCCCAGGCCGCATCGACATCCTGCTCCGCCGCCTCGGCGGTGGCCTGCGCGACGCGGATGCTGAGGTTGTTGTCGGAGGCGGTCTTGACCCACTGGCCGACGTCGCCCGGATCGGGCCCGAGCAGCGGGATCTCGTCCTGCAGCGGCACGATGCGGGCGTCGCTGGCGCCGGTGATCTCGCTCACCGCGACCTGCGCGTTGCTCAGGATCTGCTCGGCTTCGATCATCTGCGCGACGGTGAGGTCGTAGCGCGCCTGCGCTTCCTGCACGTCGGTGATGGCCGACAGGCCGACCTCGAAGCGCCGCTTGGCCAGCTCGAGCTGGCGCTCGACCGCCTTCTTCTCGGCGTCGGCGAAGCGCACGCTGTCGGCAGCGGCCAGCAGGTTGAAGTAAGCCTCGGTGACGCGAAACGCCAGGTTCTGCTCGGCGATGACGTAGGTCGCCTGCGCCGCGGCGGCGGTCTGGCCGGCGGACTGCCAGCGGTTCCAGGCCGCGGCGTCGAACAGCGCCTGGCGCAGCGTCAGCCGCAGGTCCTGGCCGTCGGTGTCCTCCTCGGGACTCTCGACGCCATTGACCGTGAACTGCTGGGTGCCTTCCTCGGCGGTCACCGCTCCGGTGATCAGCGGCAGCAGGGCGCCGCGGGCGCGCGGGTTGGCGGCGACGGCCGCGTCGCGCGCGCCGGCGGCGGCGCGCAGCGTGGTGTCGTTGTCGACGGCCAGTCCATAGATGCGGGTGAGCTCGTTGGCCGAGGCGAGCGAGGGCACAAGGAGGGCAAGCGCGAGGGCGCGGGTCAGTTTGGTCATCGGATTTTCGCGGGCGGGTCTTTGGGGGTTAACAGCTTGATTTGACGGACAAGTTTACCACTAGGGGTTTGGAGTTTAGATGCACCGGGTGGCAAAAAGGTTGCGGCGCTGCGTCAGGGCCGGACCGGACCCCCGGCCGCGCGCTCGAACAGCCCGTCCACGTCGGCGGCGTCCTGGTGCATGCCGAAGCCGACGCGCAGGCGGTCGTCGCGGCAGTCAACGACGACGCTGGCCTCGAGCAGGCGGTCGTGGATCTGCGACGCGCGCGCATCGCGGAACACCAGGAAGTTGCCGCGCGTGGCCTCGTCCGGCAGCAGCAGTTCGAGCCCCTTGAACGGCCCGTCGCGCTCGCGATGCTCGAGGAAGCGGCGCTGCAGCGCGACCACGTGCGCGCGGATCTGCGCGACGCCCACGCCGAGCCGCGCCAGCCAGTCCTGCACCGCGACCATGCGGTACAGCGCGGTCGGGTCGAAGGTCGCGCCGAGGAAGCGGCCGCCGCCTTCGGCGTAAGGCACCGCGCCGGCCTGGGCCTGGGCCAGCGTGCCGAACGAAGCGAACCAGCCGGTGTCGCGCGGGCGCGGCGCGTAGCCGGGCGGGCAGTGCATGAAGCAGGCGCCTTCGCCGGCCATGGCGTACTTGTAGCCGCCGGCGAGGTAGAACGCGCGCGAGGCGATCCCGGAAATGTCGGTCGGGACCGCCATGAAGCCGTGGTAGCCGTCGACCACCACCAGCGCGCGGTCGTCCTTCACGGACGCCACCAGCGCGCGCAGGTCGGGAACGCGCAGCCCGGTGTTGAAGAACACCTGGCTGAAGTAGACCAGATCGAAGCCGCCGCGCGATGCGGCCGCGGCGAAGCGCCGCGGGAAGTCGCCGTGGGGGTCCAGCGGCACGCGCGTCACCGTGGCGCTGCCGTCCTCCTCCATGCGCTTCATCTGGCGCGAGAAGCTGTGGAACTCGCCGTCGGTGGTCAGCACGCGCGCCGGCTGCGGCAGGCACGACAGCAGCCGCATCAGGAATTCGTGGGTGTTCGGCGCGAACGCGATCGTGCGCGGATCGGGCAGGCCCAGCGCGCGCGCGAGGTGGCCCTGCGCCGCCGGCACGACCTCGCCGAAGACCTTGTCCCATTTCAGGTCAGCCAGGCGCGCGGCGTCGAGCCAGGCCTGCTGCTGCGCCTCGAACGAGACGTCGGGCCAGGGATGGTGGCTGTGCGCGGCGAAGTGCAGCCGCTGCGGCGCGGCGCTCAGGAAGCGCGAGAAGTGCGATTTCCAGGACATGGGCCTGCGTATCCTACAATCCGCGCAGGCAATGCCACTCCAGACCATCAAGCGCGCCTTTCCGCCGTTCGCCTCGGCGTTGCGCGAGACACTGCGCGAGGGCTACGGCGCCGCCGACGCGCGCCGCGACGTGCTGGCCGGGATCACGGTCGGCATCATCGCCGTGCCGCTGGCGCTGGCGCTCGCCATCGCCTCCGGCGTGCCGCCGCAGCACGGCCTGTACACCGCGTTCATCGCCGGCGCGGTGATCGCGCTGGCCGGCGGCTCGCGCTTCAGCGTGTCGGGTCCGACCGCCGCGTTCGTGGTGATCCTGTTCCCGATCGCCCAGCAGCACGGCCTCGGCGGGCTGCTGGTGGCGACCTTCATGGCCGGCGTCATCCTCGTGGCGATGGGCTGGGGCCGCATGGGCCAGCTGATCCAGTACATCCCGTATCCGGTGACGACCGGATTCACCGCGGGCATTGCCCTGGTCATCGCCAGCCTGCAGCTCAAGGACCTGCTCGGCCTGGACGTGGCCGGCTCGTCGCATTTCCTCGAGCGCGTCGGCCAGGTGTTCTGGGCGCTGCCGGCGCTGCACGCGAGCGAACTGGCCCTGGGACTGGCGACGCTGGCAGTGATGATCGCGTGGCGGCGCCTCGGCGCGCCGCTGCCGCCGTACCTGGCCGGCGCAGTGTTCGCGGGCCTCGCCGCGTGGCTGCTGAAGACGCACTGGCCCGAAGTGCCGATGGCGACCATCGCCGAGCGCTTCAGCTATGTCGGCGCCGACGGCGCCGTGCACGCCGGCATCCCGCCGCTGCTGCCGGCGTGGCACTGGCCGTGGGACCTGCCCGGCAAGGACGGCGCATCGCTGGTGCTGTCGTTCGAGCTGGTGCGCAGCCTCATCGGCCCGGCGTTCGCCATCGCCATGCTGGGCGCCATCGAGTCGCTGCTGTGCGCGGTTGTCGCCGACGGCATGACCGGCAAGAAGCACGATCCCGACGCGGAGCTGGTCGCCCAGGGCCTCGGCAACCTCGCCGCGCCGCTGTTCGGCGGAATCCCGGCCACCGGCGCGCTGGCGCGCACCGCGGCCAACACCCGCGCCGGCGCGCGCAGCCCGCTGGCGAGCTTCACCCACGCGCTGTTCGTGCTGGCGGCGATGCTGACGCTGGCGCCGCTGCTGTCGTGGCTGCCGATGTGCGGGCTCGCAGCGCTGCTGCTGAAGGTGGCCTGGAACATGAGCGAGCGCAAGAATTTCGCGCGCATCCTGCGCGTCGCGCCGCGCGGCGACGTGCTGCTGCTGCTGGCGTGCTTCTTCCTGACCGTGCTGTTCGACATGGTGCTGGCGATCACGGCCGGCGTCGTGCTCGGCTCGCTGATCTTCATGCACCGCATGTCGAAGGTGTCGATGGTCAACCTGATCGGCGAGGGCCACCCCGAGGCGCCGGCCGGGCTGCCGAAGGACGTGCGCTTCTACGAGATCGCCGGCCCGCTGTTCTTCGGCGCGGCCGAGCGCGCCATGAACGCGCTGCGCCAGCACGATCGCGACGTGCGCGCCGTGGTGCTCGACCTGTCGGCGGTGCCGACCATCGATGCCTCCGGACTGGTGGCGCTCGAGGAGGTGATCGACGAGCTCAACGAGGCCGGCATCTTCGTCGCGCTGTGCGGCGCGCAGCGCAACGTGCTCGGCGTGCTGCGCGACGCCGGCTACCTGGAGGACGACGGCAGGCGCCGCTGCTTCCAGACCACCGAGGGCGCGCTGAAGCTGCTGCGCGAGGCCGAACCGGCCGCCGAGGTGCCGCCGGCGTTCTAGCCGATCAGCACCACGAAGTCGCGCGGCGTCGGGTCGCCCTGGGCCATCAGCGCGGTCAGCGCGACCGCGCGCGCGTCCTCGAGGCTGACGGTGATGCCGTCGCGCGCCAGCCGGTCGCGATAGTTGCCGGCGTCGGCGTCGGACACCGGCACGTGCTGGATGCGGCCGACGCCCTTGAGCCAGGAGTGCTCGCGCACCTGGCCGTTGTAGGGCTTGAGCCGCGTGCTCACGCGCCACGAGGCGCGGCCGCCCGGCTCGGGCTCGGCGTAGGCCACGCGCACTTCGCGGCGGTTCAGGAACGGCAGCACGAAGCCGATCGAGTCCGCCTCGCTGCCGACCGCGGCGACCATGGTGCGCGGACGGCTCAGCAGGCTGGCGGTCGCCGTGTACTGCGTGTCGGCCTCGCGGCCCAGCAGCGCCTGGAAGTTGTTGGCCATCGCGGTATAGGGCGCCGGCGCCATGCCCAGGCTCAGCGCCAGGTGGGTGTCGGTGGTGGCCTTCTGCCAGATGCGCACCGCGCCCTCGCGCGGATCGGTGCCGAGCATGCCGTCGAGCGGCATCGGCTCGACCTGCGCGCCGAGCGACTTGAGCCTGGCGATGAAGTCGGGCTTGTCCTTGAGGTCCGCGGGCCGCACCACCACCGTGCACTTCATCTTGAAGAACGGCGCGACCTCGGCGACGGCGAGCGCGTGCGCGTCCACGTCGTTGCCGGTGACGACGCTGGTCTTGCCGAGCTGCGAGCCGATGTAGCAGTGCGCGGCGGCGTGCTCGGTCTCGACCGGGACCCCGCGCCGATCCTCGCGCTTCAAGTACACGCGCAGGCCTTCGCCGGCGGCGCGCGAGACGCTGTTGGAGTACTCGAGCGGCGTCGGCCGTTTCAGCAGCAGCGCGGTCTTCTTGGTGAAGTCCTCGAGGAAACTCGGCCGCAGCGCGACGGCGTTGTAGGCGCGCGCGAGCTCGGCCAGCTCCGGGCCGGCGATCTTGACGGCGATGTCGTTGAAACGGCGCACGCGGGCGACGCCGTGCGTGCCGGTCATCATCGTCGCGCCGGTCGCCGGCGCCGGCTTGGCCGCGGCGGGAGCCCCGGCCGCCGCGGGCGGCGGCGCCGCGGGCTTCGGCGGGTCGCCCGGGAAGGCCTCGCCCGGCGCGATCTCGCCCCACATGCCGCGCAGCGCGGTCAGGTCGAGCTGGCCCTTGACGGTCGGGTTGGCCATGCCTTCGGCCAGCGCCTGCGCGAACTCCTTCTTGAAGCCGAGCGCGCGCATCGCGTCGAAGCGCATCATCCAGATGTCGCCGCGCTCCGGCGCGAACTTCAGCGAGTCGTTGAGAAGCTGCAGGAACTCAGTCGAATGAGACTGCTTGGTCATGTCCCAGTGTAACCGGCGCGGCGCCCGCCGCGGCCGCGGCGGGTCAGACGTTGAAGCGGAAGTGCATGACGTCGCCTTCCTGGACGACGTAGTCCTTGCCTTCGAGCCGGAACTTGCCGGCGGCGCGCGCGCCGGCCTCGCCGCTGCCGGCGATGTAGTCCGGGTAGGCGATGACCTCGGCGCGGATGAAGCCGCGCTCGAAGTCGGTGTGGATCACGCCCGCGGCCTGCGGCGCGGTGGCGCCGCGCTTGACCGTCCAGGCGCGCACTTCCTTGTCGCCGGCGGTGAAGTAGGTCTGCAGGTTCAGCATGTGGTAACCCGCACGGATCACGCGGTTGAGGCCAGGCTCGTCGAGCCCGAGGTCCTTGAGGAAATCGACCTTGTCGGCGTCGTCGAGCTGGGCGATCTCGGCCTCGATCGCGGCGCACACCGGCACCACATCGGCGCCTTCCCTGGCGGCGTAGTCCTGCAGCTGCTTGAGGTAGGCGTTGCCGCTGCGCAGCGCGGCCTCGTCGACGTTGGCGATGTAGAACGCCGGCTTGGCGGTGATGAAGCCGAACTCCTTGAGCGCGAGCCTGTCGTCCGGCTCGAGCGCCAGCGTGCGCACCGGCTTGTTCTGGTCGAGGTGCGCCTGGACTTTCTTCAGCAGCTCGTAGCGCGCGGTGACGGCCTTGTCGGCGCCGGACTTGGCCGTGCGGGCGATGCGCTCGGCGGCCTTGCTGACCGCGTCCAGGTCGGCGAGCGCCAGCTCGGTGTCGATCACCCCGACGTCGCGCAGCGGATTCGTCGCGCCGGCGACGTGGATCACGTCCGGGTTGTCGAAGCAGCGCACCACGTGGGCGATGGCGTCGGTCTCGCGGATGTGGCCGAGGAACTGGTTGCCCAGGCCCTCGCCCTTGCTGGCGCCGGCGACCAGGCCGGCGATGTCCACGAACTCGACCGTGGTCGGGATGATCTTGAGCGGCTTGGCGATGCCGGCCAGCGCGTCGAGGCGCGGGTCGGGCACGCCCACGACGCCGACGTTCGGGTCGATGGTGCAGAACGGGTAGTTCTCGGCCGGGATCGCGGCCTTGGTCAGCGCGTTGAACAGGGTGGATTTGCCGACGTTCGGCAGCCCGACGATGCCGCACTTAATTCCCATCTTTTTCCTCTACCGCGCGTGAATGAAGTTGTTGCGTCGCCTTTTCCCAGTTCTGCAGCGCCAGCGGCAGCGCCTCGACCGCGGCCGCTATGGCCTGGTCGATCAGCTTCTGGTCGGCGGCGCTGGGCCGGCCGCTGGTCAGGTAATTCGTGACGAGGTGCTTCTCGCCGGGATGGCCGACGCCGATGCGCAGGCGCCGGTAGTCGGCGCCGATCTGCTCGTGCAGGTCGCGCAGGCCGTTGTGGCCGCCATGGCCGCCGCCGACCTTCAGGCGCGCGCTGCCGGCCGGCAGGTCGAGCTCGTCGTGCACCACCAGGACCTGGCCCGGCGCGATCTTGTGGAACGCCATCAGCGCCTGCACCGCGCGGCCGCTGCCGTTCATGTAAGTGGACGGCTTCAGCAGCCAGAGCTTGCGGCCGTCGATCGCGATCGTGGCCAGGTGGCCGTGGAAGCGCGCTTCCTTGTGAAAGCTGCCAGCGAACTTTTCCGCCATGGCGTCGGCGAACCAGAAGCCGGCGTTGTGGCGCGTGCGCGCGTGGTCGGTCCCGGGGTTGCCGAGGCCGATGATGGCTTTGAGGTTGATGGACATGATTTATGTCATCCCGAAGCGAAGCGAGGGATCTTGCCTTTTAAAGCAAGATCCCTCGTCGCGATGCTCCTCGGGATGATCGCGGCTACGCCGCGATCACTTCTTCTCGGGCTTCTTGGCGTCCGCCGCGGGCGCGGCGCCCGCGGCGGGCTTGGCGCCAGGAGCGCCCGGCTTGCCGCCGGCCTCGGCCGCCTTGGCGGCCGCGAGCTCGGCGTCGGATTTGACCGCGGAGGCCGGAACCTCGGCCGCCGGGATCTCCGCCACCGGAACCTCTTCCTCGATCTTCTTCGGGATGTGCACCGAGGCGACGGTCTGGTCGTTGCCGTGGCGCAGCTCGATGAGCGTGACGCCGGCCGGCAGCTTGAGCTGCGACAGGTGCACGACTTCGTTGAGCTTGAGGTGCGACAGGTCGACCTCGATGAACTCCGGCAGGTCCTTCGGCAGGCACTCGATCTCGACCTGGACGAGCGTGTGCTCGACGAGGCCGCCATCGACCTTCACGCCCGGGCACTTGTCGCCGCCGATGAAGTGCAGCGGCACTTCCATGCGGATCGCCACGTCGGCGAACACGCGCTGGAAGTCGAAGTGCATCAGGATCGGCTCGGCCGGATGGCGCTGGATGTCCTTGAGGACCGCCTGCTGCTCCTTGCCGTCGAACTTGAGCGTGAGGATGTGCGAGTAGAACGCCTCGGTCTCGAGGTGCTTGGCCATCTCGTGGTGGCTCAGCGCGAGCTGCTGCGCCGGGTCCTTGCCGCCGTAGACGACCGCGGGAACCTTACCCGTACGACGCAGGCGCCGGCTCGCAGCTTTGCCCTGGTCGGTACGGAGTTCCGCGTTGACAACAAACGATTCTTTCACGGGTAACTCCTTGATTTATAAAGCCACTCGGCCTGCGACCGGCCGTGTGGGGCGCGCATTCTACACGCTCCGCGCCGGCCGTGCGGACTCGAAACCGCGGTGTCGGGTGACCCCCTCCGGGGATGGCTCGCCGAGTCGCCGCGCTAGCTCGCCTCGCCAAGTCTCGGCT
>JBQTJQ010000037.1:0-2416 GCA_052386975.1 Gammaproteobacteria bacterium
CAGGAGGGCTGGCTCCAGGAGCACAAGCCCGAGATCTACTGGCCGATGCTGCAGACCGCCGAGAACGTGGCCAGGCGCTACGGCATCTCCAAGGAGCGCCAGGACGAGTACGGCGTGCAGTCGCAGCAGCGCGCCGCCGCCGCCCAGGCCGCCGGCCGGTTCAACGACGAGATCGTGCCGATGAAGACCCTCGCCGGCGTGGTCGACAAGAACACCGGCGCGCTGACCACGCGCGAGGTGACGGCATCAGCCGACGAAGGCATCCGCGCCGACACCACGCTCGAGGGCGTGTCGAAGATCCGCACCGCGATTCCCGGCGGCGTGATCACGGCCGGCAACGCCAGCCAGTTCTCGGACGGCGCCTCGGCCTGCGTGGTGATGGACCGCGCGCTCGCCGAGAAGCGCGGCATCCAGCCGCTCGGCATATTCCGCGGCTTCACCGTCGCCGGCTGCGAGCCGGACGAGATGGGCATCGGCCCGGTGTTCGCGGTGCCGCGCCTGCTCGAGCGCAGCGGCCTGAAAGTCGAGGACATCGGCCTGTGGGAGCTGAACGAGGCCTTCGCGGTGCAGGTGCTCTATTGCCGCGACAAGCTCGGCATCCCGAACGACAGGCTCAACGTCAACGGCGGCGCGATCGCCGTGGGCCATCCGTACGGCGTGTCGGGCGCGCGCCTGGTCGGCCACGCGCTGATCGAGGGCAAGCGTCGTGGCGCCAGGCATGTCGTCGTGACGATGTGCATCGGCGGCGGCATGGGCGCGGCCGGGCTGTTCGAAGTGGCTTAACCGAGGGTCACAGAAAAAGGGGACAGAACTATTTTTCCACGGGCCAGAAAATAGTTCTGTCCCCTTTTTTTTACGCCGCGACGCGGTTGCGGCCGGCGGCCTTGGCGGCGTACAGCGCGGTGTCGGCCGCGCGCACCAGGTCTTGCACCTGGCCACCGTTCTTCGGCAAGCGCGTCGCCGCGCCGACCGACACGGTCGCTCCGAGCGCGGCAGCCTCGATGCGGCGGCGCAGCGTTTCGGCCAGCTCGCGCGCCGCGTTGAGGTTGCCGCCGACGCGCACCACGAAGAATTCGTCGCCGCCGAAGCGCGCCAGCAGGTCGGAGCGCTTGTTCAGGCAGCCGGACGCTTCCTTGACCAGGCGCTTGAGCATCTCGTCGCCGGACTGGTGCCCGTGCACGTCGTTGTAGCGCTTGAAGCCGTCGACATCGATGGCCAGCACCGTCAGCTCGCGGCCGTCCTTCTCGCACTGCGCCCACGCCTTCTCGAGGTGGCGGTCGAGTTCGCGGCGGTTGGGCACCCCGGTCAGCACGTCGAGGTGCGCCATCGCGTCCAGCCGCTGGTTCACCGCCCGCAGCTCGGAGGTGCGCTCGGCAACCAGCGCCTCGAGCCGGGCAGTGCGCCAGCGCACGCCCAGCATGGTGATCGCGCCGAGGGCGCCGATGGCGAGCAGCAGCCACAGGCCGCGCGCCGCGCCGGTGGCGTACCAGGCCGGCAGGATGCTCAGCTCGAGCGGCACGCCGCGGCTTTCGCGGCCGAGGCCGTCGCGCGCCATGACCTCGAGCCGGTACCGGCCGGGGGGCAGGCGCGGGTACTGCAGCGTGTTGGCTTCCGACCACGCCGACAGGTGCGGCTCGAGTCCGGCCAGCCGCGTCGCATAGCGCGTCGCGCCGGCCTGGCGGTAGTCGGGCAGGGCGAAGCGGATGCGCAGGCCGAAGTCGCCGCTGGGCAACGACAGCGGGCCGGCGGTTGGCAGCGCGGCCACGTCGCCCGAGGCGTCGCGCCGCTCGACCGCGCGCAGCAGCACGGCGGGCGGCGCGTCGGCGGCGCGCGCGGCCGAGGCGTCGTAGCGCAGCAGCGCGCACGTGCTGCTGAACACCGGCGCGCCGGTCTCGTCGAACGTCAGCCCCTCGAGCGCGCCGCGGCGGATGCCGCCAACCTCCTCGCGGCGCCAGCCGTTGTCGACGAGGTGATAGACGTGCTTGTGGCTATAGGCCCACACCGTGCCGTCCGGGGCCGGGACCAGTTCAAGCCACTCATTTTTCTCACGCAGCATCTCGAGGCCGCCGAGGTCGTACGCGGCGAAGCGCTCGCCATTCCAGCGGAACACGCCGTTGTTGGTGGTCGCGAGCAGCGTGCCGTCGGCCATGCGCGCGACGAAGCCGCCGCGCGGCTCGCCGTAGGTGATGCCTTCGCCCGGTCCGAAACGCTGGGTCTCCTCGATGGCGCCGTAGCCCTGGGTGAAGCGCACGCGCCAGATGCCGCCGCGGTCGGAGCCGAGCCACAGCTCGCGCGGCGTGGTTTCCACCATGCTCGAGGTCTCGAGCTCGTCCAGCGTGTGGTCCTCCAGGGCGAGCTTCCAGGTGCCGCCGCTGCGCCGCGCCACCGCGATGCCCGGCTCGAGGCCGACCAGCAC
>JBQTJQ010000038.1:0-5653 GCA_052386975.1 Gammaproteobacteria bacterium
GCGCTGCCCCGTTGCGCCGCAGCCAGGCGCGATGGCGCTCGAAGTCCGGCATCTGCCTGCGCACCAGGTCCCAGAACCGCGGGCCGTGGCCGTGCCAGCGCAAATGGCACAGCTCGTGGACCACCACGTAACGGAACACCTCGGGTGGGGCCAGCGCCAGGCGCAGCGACAACATGATGTGGCCGTCCGGCCCGCAACTGCCCCAGCGCGTGCGCGGGTCACGGATGCGCAGCCCGGCGGGCCGATGGCCCAGGCGCGCGGATTCCTCGTCGATCAGCCCCAGCGCCTGCCGCTCGGCCTGGGCGCGCAGGGCGGCGCGATCGGCCGATGCCACCGGCGGGCGCACGGCAGCCGCCGCGGCCAGGCGCCGGCGCGTGCGCTCGATCCAGTCGCGGCTGTCGTCGAGGAAGCGCAGCGCGTGCGCGCGCGAGCCGCGCCGCGGGATGGTCAGCACCACCTCGCCGTCGGGCCGCACTTCGACGCGCGGGCGCCGCGCGCGGGCGCTGATGCGCTCGCGCAGCGGCCATGGATCGAGCAGCGAGAGCTGCGAAGTCACGAAGCGGTCACAAATTCGCCATGCGTGATGCGTGCGCCTCAAAACCGGCGGCGCGCGTGCCGTTATCCACAGGCTTATTCACCTGCGCTGTGGAAAACGTGGCCGCGGCGCTACTCGGGCGCGTAGCCAAGGCGCGCCAGGATGCCGTCGAGCTCTTCCAGCGTGTGGAATTTCACTTTCAGCTCGCCCTTGCCGCCGCGCTCGGCCGAAACCGTGACCGGATAGCCGAGGTGGTCGGACAGGCGCCGCTCCAGGGCCTTCCAGTCGGCCGCCTTGGGCCTGGCCGGCAGCGCGGGCGCCCGGCCCTTGGCCGATACGCGGCGCTCCAGCGCGCGCACCGACAGGTTCTGGTCGGTCACCAGCGCCGCCCAGTGGTTCTGCTGGTCGATCGGCAGGCCGGCCAGCACCTTGGCGTGGCCCATGCTGAGGTGCCCTTCGTTCACCAGCGCCTGCACCGGCGGCGCCAGGTTGAGCAGGCGCAGGTGGTTGGTCACGTACTCGCGCGACTTGCCGATGCGCTCACCCATCTGCTCGTGGGTCAGGCCGAACATCTCGCCCAGCTGCTTGAGCCCGGCGGCGGTCTCCATCGGCGTCAGTGACTCGCGCTGCAGGTTTTCGATCAGGCCCACGACCAGGGCCTCGGCCTCGGACAGGTCGTCGCGCACGATGGCCGGGATCTCGTGCAGCCCGGCCAGCTGGGCCGCCCGCCAGCGCCGCTCGCCGGCCAGCAGCTCGAAGGCGTTGGCCCCGCGCGAGCGCAACACCACCGGCGACACCACGCCCGACTCCTTGATGGAGCCGGCCAGCTCCTTGAGCGCGGCCGGATCGAAGTAGCGGCGGGCCTGGAACGAGCCCGGCCGGATCAGGTCGATCGGGATCCTGCGGATGGAGGGGGCCGGCGAGTTCATGGCGCTACCTTATAATTTCCCGATGGAGAAACACATCCGGGCGCTGATCGAGTCGATCGGCGAAGCGCCGCAGCGCGAGGGCCTGCGCGACACGCCCAAGCGCACCGCCAAGGCCCTGAAATTCCTGACCCAGGGCTACGGCCAGAAGCTCGAGGACATCGTCGGCAAGGCCATCTTCACCACGAAGAATGACGAGATGGTCATCGTGCGCGACATCGAGCTGTACTCGCTGTGCGAGCACCATATGCTGCCGTTCATCGGCCGCGCCCACGTGGCCTACCTGCCCAACCGCAAGGTCATCGGCCTGTCGAAGATCCCGCGCATCGTCGACATGTTCGCCCGGCGCCTGCAGATCCAGGAAAACCTGACGCGCCAGATCGCCGACAGCATCCTCAAGGTGACCGGCGCCCGGGGCGTGGGCGTCGTCATCGAAGCGAAACACCTGTGCATGATGATGCGCGGCGTGGAGAAGCAGAATTCCTCGATGACCACCTCGGCCATGCTGGGGCGGTTTCGCGCGGATTCGCGCACCCGCACCGAGTTCCTGACCCTGATCCGGGGCTGAGGAAATGGGGGTCAGACCACCATTTCCGCCACCCTCGGCTCATCAACCAGCCGGCCATCGGAAATGGTGGTCTGACCCCCATTCGGGCTAAAATCGCCACCCACGATTTTTGCTGCGCCCCCGGATTTCACCCATGTCGACCGTTGCCTCCCGCCTCAGTTTCGGCACCGCGCGCCAGCTCGAAGTGCTGGGCGCCATGGAGTCGTTCATCCGCAAACAGATCGCGGCGCACAAGGAACGGCGCAAGCTGTGGTTCCCCAACGAGCTGCAGCCTGCCGACGCCGGGGCGTCGCCGGAAGACGAGGCCCTGCTGACGCGCCTGCGCGACGCCGCCAGGGGCATCCCGGTGGCCGTGCTGGTGGCGCTGGCCCTGAACCTGCTGACCGAAGAGGGCCTGCCGCACTTCCACCGCCTGATCGCGTCGCACTTCGGCAGCGGCAACGTCTGGGCCGAGTGGAACAACACCTGGACCGCGGAGGAAGACCGCCACGGTTGCGCCATCCGTGACTACGTGCGCGACGCGCGCCTCTACCAGATGACCGAGGTCGAGAAGCTCCAGTACTCGTACATCGAGGCCGGCTTCGACCCCGAGTGGGAGCAGGACCCGTACCGCCTGCTGGCCTACACCAGCCTGCAGGAGAAGGCGACGCAGATCTCCCACTCCAACACCGGGCGCATGGCGGGAGCGCACGAGCCGCGCCTGCAGCGCGTGCTGGCGCACATCTCCGGCGACGAGTCGCGCCACTACCAGTTCTATCGCGCGGCCTTCGGCGAAATCCTGGCGCACGACCCGAACCAGGCCCTGCAGTCGCTGCAGAAGGTCACGCTCGGCTTCTCCATGCCGGGCCACAACGTCACCGGCTTCGACCAGATGAGCGAAGTCATCCGCCGCGCCGACATCTTCGGCCCGCGCCAGTACCAGAAGATCGTCGAAGAGCTGCTCGACCACTGGGAGATCGGCGCGCTGACCGGCCTCAACGCCGCCGGCGAGGAAGCCCGCGACAAGCTGATGAAGGTGCCCAAGCGCCTGTCGCGCATCGCCGACTACGCCGACGCCAAGAGCAAGAAGAGCGCGTTCAAGTTCGCCTTCCTGCCGGCCGACCGGCCGTCGCTGGAAATCTGACGCTACCGCCGGATCTCGAAGCCGACGCCGACCGGCTCGGCTGACTCCGTCCACTCGACCCGCTCGACCCGCGCGAAGGGCGGGCCGCGGCCCAGCCACTCACGGAACGCTTCGAGCTTCTCCGGCGCGGCGCCGCCGGCGAGCCCCTCGACCGCGCCGTCGGCGCGATTGCCGATCCAGCCCGACACGCCGTGGCGGCGCGCCTGCGCCACCGCGGTGTAGCGGAAGCCCACGCCCTGGACCCGGCCGCTGACGGTGAATCGGTAGGATGGCGGCATATGGGAATGGTATGAGTTCCGCGCGCACGCGCGAAATCCTGCACCTCTCGCTGCCGATCATCGGCGGGATGATGTCGCAGAACGTGCTCAACCTGGTCGACACCTGGCTGGTCGGCGGGCTCGGCGCCGCGGCGCTGGCCGCCTGCGGCATCGCCAACTTCATGAACTTCATGGCGGTCGCCGCCATCACCGGGCTGTCCACCGCGGTGCAGGCGCTGGCCGCGCGCCGCGTCGGCGAAGGCCGCGCCGGCGAGGCCGCGGTGCCGCTCAACGGCGGCCTGCTGCTGTCGGTCGCCGTCGGGCTGCCGCTGTCGGCGCTGCTGATCTGGCTCACGCCGTGGTTCTTCCCGCTGATGATGGACGACCCGGCCGTGGCCGAGGCCGGCGTACCGTACCTGCAGTGGCGCCTGGTCGCCGTAGCGCTGGTCGGCATGAACTTCTCGTTCCGCGGCTACTGGAGCGCGGTCAAGCTCACCCGCCTGTACCTGTACACGTTGTTATGGATGCACGCGCTGAACATCGTGTTCTCGTGGACGCTGATCTACGGCCACTTCGGCTTTCCCGCGCTCGGCACCGCCGGCGCCGGCATCGGCACCACGCTGGCGATCGCGGTGGGCACCGCGACCTACTTCTGGCACGCCGAGCGCCACGCGCGCGCGAATGGCTTCCTGCACGGACTGCCCAACCGCGAGCAGGTGCGCTCGCTGGTCAGGCTCGGCCTGCCGACCTGCATCCAGCAGCTGCTGTTCTCCGGCGGCTTCACCATGCTGTTCTGGATCGTCGGCCAGATCGGCACCGGCGAGCTCGCCATCGCCAACGTGCTCGTGAACATCACGCTGCTGGCGGTGCTGCCCGGCATCGGCTTCGGCCTGGCCGCGACCACGCTGGTCAGCCAGGCGCTGGGCCGTAAGGACCCGGACGATGCGCACCGCTGGGCCTGGGACGTCTACAAGGTGGCGACGCGCCTGTTTGCGGTGCTGGCCGTGCCGATGCTGCTGCTGCCGCAGCCGATCCTCGAGTTCTTCCTGCGCGATGCGCAGCTCGTCGAGATCGGCACGCTGCCGCTGCGCCTGGTCGCCCTGGGCATCCTGATCGACGGGCTGGGCCTGGTGCTGATGCACGCCTTGCTCGGCGCCGGCGCCACCGGACTGGTCATGAAAGTCTCGGTCGGCTTCCAGTGGCTGCTGTTCCTGCCGGCCGCGTACATCGTCGGCCCGATGCTCGGCTTGGGCCTGACCTCGGTCTGGATCGGCATGACGCTCTACCGCTCGCTGCAGACCGGCGTGTTCGTGCTCGCCTGGCAGCGGCGCGACTGGATGCACATCCGCCTGTAACTAAAGGGGACACACACCTTTTGTCGCTACAACAATTTGGCGGCCAGCAGGTCGCGCGAGCGCCGCCAGATCACGCCGACCGTGGCCAGCGTCATCACCCCGCCGAAGATCACCGACGGGATGACCCCGAGCAGCCTGGCGGCGACGCCGGACTCGAACGCGCCGAGCTCGTTCGAGGTCGTCACGAAGATGCTGTTCACCGCGACTACGCGCCCGCGCAGGTGATCCGGCGGCAGCGCCTGCAGCAGCGTCTGGCGGATGATCACGCTGACGCTGTCGGCGGCGCCGGTGAAGAACAGCATCACGATCGACAGCCAGAAGACCTTGGAGACCGCGAACACCAGCGTGGCCACGCCGAAGCCGGTCACGGCCCACAGCAGGTTGCGCCAGGCGCGCTCGGTCGGCGGGTGGAAGGCGCAGATGAACATGACCGCCAGCGCGCCAACCGACGGCGCCGCGCGCAGCACGCCCAGGCCTTGCGGGCCGACGTGCAGGATGTCCTCGGCGAAGATCGGCAGGATCGCGAGGACCCCGCCGAAGAACACGCTGACCATGTCGAGCGAGATCGCGTAGAGGATCGCCTTGGTGCGATAAACGTAGGCCAGGCCCTCGCGCAGGCTCAGCCACAGGCTTTCGTGCTCGGTCGGCACCGGCGGCCGGCGCGCGATGCCGAAGATCAGCCCGAGCGTGACGACCAGCGCCACCACCACCAGCTCGAGCGCGCCCTCGAGCCCGAACGCGGCGTAGCCGTAGCCGGCCAGTGCCGGGCCAGTGACCGCGCCGGCCTGCCAGAACGAGCTCATCCACACCGAGGAATTCGGGTACAGCTCGCGCGGCACCAGGAAGGCCTTCAGCGACGAGGCCGCCGGCGAATAGATGCCGCGCGCCA
>JBQTJQ010000039.1:0-55156 GCA_052386975.1 Gammaproteobacteria bacterium
CCCAAAAAATACTGGCCGTCGCGCTGAGCGCGGGCCTCGTCGCCGCCTGCGCCCAGAAGGACGGCAACGCGCCGACCTCCGAGCTGAGCACCGACGCGCAGAAGTTCGGCTACGCCATCGGCGTCGACATCGGCAAGTCGCTGGCGCCGGTGAAGGACGACGTCGACATCACCGCGCTGATCAACGGCATCGAGGAGGTCCTGGCCGGCAAGGCGCCGCGGCTCGACGACGCCGCGCGCGACCAGGTCAAGAGCGAGGTGTCGCGCCGCCTGCAGCAGAAGCAGGTGGAAGAGCGCACCGCCAAGGCCGCCGCGGCCAAGGAGGCCGGCGAGAAGTTCCTGGCCGAGAATGGCAAGCGCGCTGGCGTGAAGACCACCGCCAGCGGCCTGCAGATCGAGACCGTCACCGAGGGCGCCGGCGCGCTGCCGAAGGCCAGCGACAAGGTCAAGGTCCACTACAAGGGCACGCTGATCGACGGCACCGAGTTCGACAGCTCCTACTCGCGCAACGAGCCGGTGACGTTCCCGCTCGCCAACGTGATCCCGGGCTGGACCGAGGGCCTGCAGCTGGTCAAGGTCGGCGGCAAGGCCAAGCTCTACATCCCGTCGGCCCTGGCCTACGGCGAGCGCGGCGCCGGCAACAAGATCGGCCCGAACGAGGCGCTGGTGTTCGAGGTCGAGCTGCTCGCGATCGAGAAGGGCGAGGCGCCGCCTGCCGAGAAGAAATGACGCGCGCGTAACGCGCCGCGCAAACAGGACGGGCCGCTTAAGCCGACGCGCGGCCCGGTTCTTTGGCGGACTTTGGCGTTAAGCGCTAACGCGCGTCGGACTTATCCCCGGTCGCGCCGAGCGAAGCGGAGGCGCGAGCCGGGGACCTACTTGATCGCCTGCTTCGACACGTTGGTCGGCGAGAAGTAGTCGTCGTCGAAGTCCTTCTCGACGTTCTCCGGGTCCTCGTTGTTGAAGGCCTGCGCCAGGTAGCGGTTGGACTGCAGGTCGTAGATGGTCTCGCCGACCGGCGACAGGAACGGCTTGTCGTAGGCCATCGCCGTGTGCGTTTCCTGGAAGCGCCACAGCTGGTCGCGGCGGTCGTAGATGTCCACCACCAGGATGGCCCAGGAATCCTCGTCGATGTAGAACGTGCGGCGCTTGTAGATGTGCGTCGTTCCGGGCTTGGTCACCGAGTCCACCACCCAGACGCGGTGCAGCTCGTAGCGCGGCAGGTCCTGGTTGATGTGGCTCTTCTTCATGATGTCGGCGTACTTGTACTTGTCGGAGTGCAGCACGTACGAGTTGTACGGCACGTACAGGTCCTTCTTGCCGACGATCTTCCAGGTGTAGCGGTCCATCGCGCCGTTGTAGGTGTTGGTCTGGTCGTTGGTGCGCAGGCCGTCCGACGCCGTGCCCGGGTTGTCGTAGCCGATGTTGGGCGCGCGGCGCAGGCGCTTCTGGCCGGGGTTGTACTGCCAGGCGCGGCGCGGCTCCTTGATCTGGTCCATGGTCTCGTGGACCAGGGTGATGGTGCCGGCCAGGCGCGCCGGCGCGGTCACGATCTGCAGGAAGTAGATGATGACGTTGTTGATGCTCTCCGGCGTCGCGCCCCTGCGCATGTACGGGAACATCACGTCCTCGCGGATCTTGACCTGGTTGTAGCCGCCGGCCGTGGTCACCGCGAACTGGTTGTTCCAGCGCTGCACGCTGGCGCCGAAGTAGCGCACCTTGTGGTTCCACACCGGCTCGTGTCCGGACTTCGGGATCGGGAACGGCGTGCCCATGATCGCGCCGACCAGCGCCTCGCCGTTGCCGCCGAGCGAGGCGTTGAGCGCATTGTTGTAGGTGGCGTCGTAGATGAACTGCGGGTTGGCGAAGGTGCGCCGCGTGGGGAACACGTTCATCTTGTAGGTCTGGTACTTCTTGAAGGTCTCGACCTGGCCGACCGACAGGCGCGCGGCGTACTGCTGGTAGTTGGCCGGCGTGATGGTGAATTGCGGC
This sequence comes from Gammaproteobacteria bacterium, assembly GCA_052386975.1. GTDB lineage: Bacteria > Pseudomonadota > Gammaproteobacteria > Nevskiales > Nevskiaceae > JACPFV01. Next base: position 1,992 of record JBQTJQ010000039.1, read on the forward strand.
TTGTCCTGCGGGAACGGGTCGCAGTAGCGCGTGCCATCGCCCTTGTAGCAGGCCGGCGAGGTGGTCAGGCCGCCGGTCCACGCCGGGATCGCGCCGTCCTTGCTGGCCGCCTTCTCGCCGCCCATCGGCGTGAGGTCCTTCTTCAGGCGGTCGGCTTCCGCCTGGGGCACCTTCGCCTGCGCAACGGCGGCGACGGAGAACGCAACGGCGACGAGCAGCGTACGCGCGAGAAGGCGTTTCATTTTTCCGGACTCCCTGCGGAAGGGCCCGGTCACGATATGCCAGTTTCCGGAAAAAATCTTGCCGGCTCCCGGGAGCGTTGCTAGAGTCGCCCCGACAATACGCCAGCGTATGGGGGATGTAGGTGTCGCCCAACGATCTCAACGAAGCAGGCCCGTCGAAACAATCGCTTACGGCGGAGGCTTGGGCCGCGGCCGCGCTGGATGCGATGGCCAGCGGCGGCCTCGACGCGGTCGCGGTCGAACCGCTGGCGCGCCGGCTGAACGTAACCAAGGGCAGCTTCTACTGGCATTTCCCCAATCGGGAGGCGCTGATCAAGGCCGCGCTGGCGCTGTGGGAGCAGCGCGAGACCACCGACCTGGTCTCGGGCCTGGACCGCGAGCCCGACCCGTACGAGCGCATCTTCAACCTGTTCAAGCGCGCCAACTCGAGCTACAAGGCCGGCCGGCTCTACCTCGCGCGGGCCTCGGCCAGCGACGACGTACGCGTGAATGAGGTCGTCCAGCGCGTCTCGGCGCTGCGCCTGGGCTACCTCGAGAAGTGCTACCGCGCGCTCGGCATGAACGCCGAGGAGGCGCCGCTGTGGGCCACGTTCGCCTACGCCACCTTCATCGGCAACCAGCAGGTGCACCGCGACACGCCGCACAAGTTCCCCGCCGGGCCGAAGTTCCGCGAGTACTTCAAGCTCATGCTTCGGACGCTCATACCGAAAGGATTGGACTGACCGGGGACGGACTTTCAGGCCTGTCCCCGTATTTGAGACAAGGAGCCACCGCCGCCATGTTGACCATCGTGCTGTGCCTCGCCGCCGCCTGGATCCTGGCGTACCTCGGCGCGCCGCTGTTCCTGTGGACGCTGGCCATCGGCGGCGCGCTGTTCGGGCTCTACGGCACCGGCGCGCTCGGTTTCACCGGCCTCACGATCGCGCTCGGCGTGTTCGCGCCGCTGGCGCTGGTCCTGAACGTCCACCCGCTGCGCCGGGCGCTGGTGACGCGCTTCATCTTCGGCCCCTTCAAGGCGGTGCTGCCGGAGATGTCCTCGACCGAGCGCGAGGCGCTCGAGGCCGGCGACGTGTGGTGGGAGGCCGAGATGTTCCGCGGCCGGCCCGAGTGGGACAAGCTGCTCGACTTTCCGTACACCAGGCTGACCGCCGCCGAGCAATCGTTCCTCGACAACGAGGTCGAGGCGGCCTGCAAGATGGTCGACGACTGGAAGTGCGAGTTCGAGGACAAGGACCTCACGCCCGAGGTCTGGCAGTACCTGAAGGACAAGGGCTTCTTCGCGATGCTGATCAAGAAGGAGTTCGGCGGCCTGGGCTTCTCGGCCTACGCGCAGTCGTGCGTGGTCACCAAGCTCGCCACCCACTCGATCACTCTGGCGGTGACGGTGATGGTGCCCAACTCGCTCGGCCCCGGCGAGCTGCTGATGTACTACGGCACGAAGGAACAGCAGAAGCAGTGGCTGCCGGGCCTGATCAAGGGCACCGAGCTGCCGTGCTTCGGCCTGACCGGCCCCGAGGCCGGCTCCGACGCCACCGCGATGCCGGACCTCGGCGTGGTCTGCCACGGCGAGCACGAGGGCAAGAAGACCCTCGGGATTCGTCTCAACTTCGAGAAGCGCTACATCACGCTGGCGCCGGTCGCGACCGTGGTCGGCCTGGCCTTCAAGCTGCGCGATCCCGAGGGACTGCTCGGCGACAAGACCAAGGTGGATTACGGCATCACCTGCGCGCTGATTCCGGCGAAGCACCCGGGCGTGATCATCGGCCGGCGCCACTATCCGGGCGCGGCGTTCCACAACGGCCCGATCTTCGGCCGCGACGTGTTCATCCCGGTCGACTGGATCATCGGCGGGCCCGAGATGGCGGGGAAGGGCTGGCGCATGCTGGTCGAGTGCCTGTCGGCCGGCCGCGGCATCTCGCTGCCGGCGCTGGCGACCGCCGCGGGCCAGGCCAGCTACCGCATGGTCGGCGCCTACGCGCGCATCCGCCGGCAGTTCAAGGTCGCCATCGGCCAGTTCGAGGGCGTGCAGGAAGCCACTGGCCGCATCGCGGCGTACGCCTACACGCTCGAATCGATGCGCGTGCTGACCGCGTCGGCGGTCGACCACTGCGCGCCGAGCGTGGTCACGGCCATGGCCAAGTACCACATGACCGAGCTGATGCGGCGCGTGGTGATCGATTCGATGGACGTCTTGAGCGGCCGCGGCATCCAGCAGGGCCCGCGCAACTCGCTGGCGGTGGCCTATCGCGCGACGCCGGTGGCGATCACCGTCGAGGGCGCGAACATCCTCACGCGGAATCTAATGATTTTCGGCCAGGGCGCGATCCGCTGCCATCCGTACGTGTTCCCCGAGATGGAAGCCGCGCGCGCCGACGACCTGCCGGCGTTCGACCAGGCCCTGTTCGGGCACCTGGGCTTCACCGTCAACCGCGCCGCGCGCACTCTGACATTGGGCCTTGCCGGTTCGCGTCTCGCCTGGTCGCCGGTCAAGGGCAAGACCGCGCACTACTTCCGCCAGCTCGAGCGCTTCTCCGCATCACTGGCGTTCGTGTCCGACGTGACGATGCTCATTCTCGGCGGCAAGCTCAAGTTCAAGGAGCGCCTGTCGGCGCGCCTGGGCGACGTGCTGAGCCAGCTGTACATCGCCAGCAGCGTGCTGAAGTACTACCTCCACCACGGCCAGCAGGCCGACGACGACGCGCACATGCAGTGGGCGCTGGATAACTGCCTGTTCGAGATCGCGCGGGCCTTCGACGAGTTCTGCGACAACTTCCCGGTGCGGCCCGCGGCCTGGCTGATGCGGCGCGTGGTGTTCCCGCTCGGCAACCGCTACCGGCCGGTGGCCGATGCGCTGAACGCGAAGGTCGCCGGCCAGCTGCTGCAGCAGACCGGCCTGCGCGACCGGGTCTCCTGGCTGGTGTTCAAGAACGGCGGCGCGCACCACCCGGTCGGGCGCATCGAGCACGCCTGGAACCTGCTGCAGAAGGCCGAGCCGGCGTTCCTCAAGTACTACAAGATGATGGTCCGGGAAGAGCTGGCCGGCGACGACACCGCCGACCGCCTGGCGGATGCCGTGAACCGCAAGCTGCTGACGCGCGAGGAGGCCGACCTGGTTGCCGAGTTCGACAAGGCCCGCGTCGACGTGATCCAGACCGACCACTTCACCGCGGGCTACATCCTCGGCAACTACGCCGAGAAGGCCGACGTGGTGGACCTCTCGTCGCGGCGCGCCCAGGTGGCCTGACACTCTTCAAAGGTGTCAGACACCTTTGAAAACGCCTACTGCGTCTTCAGCATCAGGTTCATCAGCTTGGCCTTGAACGCCGTGTAGGGCGGGAACAAGGTGCGCGCCAGCATGATGCGCGTGCGCACCACCGCGCGCTCGTGCGATAAGGCCTTGAAGCCGAAGAAGCCGTGCGCGTTGCCGATGCCGGAGTTGTTGACGCCGCCGAACGGCAGGTTGGCGTGGCCGTACTGCACCACGCTGTGGTTGATGCAGGTGCCGCCCGAGCTGGTGTTCTTCAGCACGCGCTCGATGTTGCGCTCGCTCTTGCTCCAGACGTAGAGCGACAGCGGCTTGGGCTGCGAGTTGATGTGGGCGATGACCTGGTCGAGGTCGGTGTAGGTCAGGATCGGCAGCAGCGGCCCGAAGATCTCCTCGGACTGGATCTTCGCGTCCGCCGGGATGTCCTCGAGGAAGGTCGGCTGGATGAAGCAGTCCTTCTCGCTGACCTCGCCGCCGAGCACGACCTTGGCGCCCTTCTGCTTCGCATCGCTGAGCAGCCCGGCAATGCGCTGGGTGTGGCGCGCGTTGACGATGCGCGCCAGGTTCGGCGAGGCCAGCTGCTCGGCCGCGGTCTCGCCGTAGCACTCCTTGATCACCGCGCGGCACTCGGCCACGAACGCATCCTTCACCGACGGGTGCACGTAGATGTAGTCCGGCGCGATGCAGGTCTGGCCGCAGTTGGTGTACTTGCCCCACATCAGCGTGCGCGCGGCCATCTTCAGGTCGGCGGTCTCGTCAATGATCGTCGGCGACTTGCCGCCGAGCTCCAGCGTGACGCTGGTCAGGTGTTTCGCCGCCGCCGCCATGACGATCTTGCCGACGGCCGGCGAGCCGGTGAAGAAGATGTGGTCGAACGGCAGCGCCAGCAGCATCGTGGAGACGGCCTGGTCGCCTTCGAAGATCGCCACCTCGTCCTCGGTGAAGATCTCCCGGACGATGCGCACCATCAGCGCCGACAGCTGCGGCGTCATCTCCGACGGCTTGAGGATCGCGGTGTTGCCGGCCGCGATCGCCGACACCAGCGGCCCGAATGACAGGTTCACGTTGTAGTTCCAGGGCGAGATGATCAGGCAGCGGCCCCTGGGCTCGTACTGGATCCAGGACTTGAGGCCGATGGTCAGCGAGGTCGGCCAGACGCCGTGCGGCTTCATCCACTTCTTCAGCGCCCGCTTGGCGTGCTTGGCCTCGCTGATGACCGGCAGGATTTCGGCCAGGTCCACCTCGGCCGGCGGCTTGCGGAAGTCCTTCCAGGCCGCCTCGTAGAACTCCGGCCGCCGCGCCATGACGGCGTCATGCAGCCGCATGATCCTGGCGATGCGCTCCGCCGCCGTCGAGCTGCGCAGGCGCAGGGCGGTGTCGCCCTGTCGGTCGAACACCCGCCGGATCTCCGCTTCCATGGCGTTGGCGGCCCCAGTCGAAACCGGCGGCAGGTGGGAAACGGCGGTGCTCATGGGGGTCCGGACGGTCGGCAAGCGGGGCCGGAGTATAGCCCCGGGACGCCGCCGTATACTGGCCGCCCAGGGGAGAGGAACATGGCGGGGACCAAGCGCTTGAATCCGCTCGACGCGTCGTGGCTGGCAGTGGACTCGGTCGACACGCCGATGCACGTCGGCAGCCTGCTGATCTTCCAGCTGGCCGACGACACGCCCGAGGACTTCGCGCAGAAGCTCTTCGCGCACCTCAAGTCGCACAGCGAGGCGCACCCGCCCTGGAACCTGCGGCTGAAGAATCCGGCGCTGCGCCGCGTGCTGCCGACGTGGCAGGTCACCGACGACATCGACATGGACTACCACGTGCGCCACTCGGCGCTGCCCAAGCCGGGTGGCGAGCGCGAACTCGGCGTGCTGGTGTCGCGCCTGCACAGCCGCCAGCTCGATTTCACCCGGCCGCTGTGGGAAGCGACGCTGATCGAAGGCCTCGAGAACAACCGCTTCGCGCTGTACACCAAGATGCACCACTCGCTGGTGGACGGCATCGCCGGCATGCGCATGCTCCAGCGCACGCTCGGCGACACGCCGGCCGCGTCGAAGAAGATGCCGCCGCCGTGGGCCGCGGCGCCGCCCGAGAAGAAGCCGAAGGACGAGGCCGAGCCGGCGCCGATCCCGGAGGGCGCGCTGTCCAGCGTGACGGCCGGGCTCAGGAAGCAGGCGCGCTCGGTGCCGGAGCTGGCGCGCGCGCTGAGCCGCCTGGTGAGCGGCGGCAAGGGTGACGACAAGCTGATCGGGCCGTTCGCGGGACCGGAGTCGGTGCTGAACGGCCGCATCACCGGCGCGCGGCGCTTCGGCACGCAGACCTACGACCTCGCGCAGCTCAAGGCGCTGGCCAGGAAGGCCGACGCCACGCTGAACGACGTGGTGCTGTGGCTGTGCGGCACCGCGCTGCGGCGCTTCCTCAAGGAAGCGCACCACCTGCCGGGCCGGCCGCTGGCCGCCGGCATCCCGGTCAACGTGCGGCCCGCCGTCGACCAGGGCCACGGCACGGCGATCAGCTTCATCATGGCCAACCTCGGCACCGACATCGCCGACCCGAAGAAGCGCCTGAAGGCGATCACGGATTCGACGCGCATCGCCAAGGACCACCTGTCGTCGCTGCCGCGCAGCGCGCTGACCCAGTACACGATGCTGGTGATGGCGCCGTTCATCCTGGCGCTGGTGACCTGCATCGGCGGGCGCACCCGGCCGGTGTTCAACGTCACCATCTCGAACGTGCCGGGCCCGGACAAGCCGCTGTACTTCCACGGCGCGCGGCTCGAGGCGATGTACCCGCTGTCGTTGCTGGCGCACGGCGGCGCGCTGAACATCACCTGCATCAGCTACGACGGCAAGCTGAACTTCGGCTTCACCGGCGCGCGCGACACGCTGCCGCACATGCAGCGGCTGTCGGTCTACACGGGTGAGGCGCTCGAGGAGCTGGAGAAAATCCTCAGTGCTTGAATTTTCTTGACAAGGCGCCGCTCGATGGCGCAAATGAAGTTCATGAAACACCTCGTCATCCCCGTGCTGCTGTGCTGGGCGGCGGGCGTCGTCGCCGCCCCGGCGCCGATCGCCGGCGAGTTCGCGCTGAGCGAGGCATCCGCCACGCTGAAGAACACCACGCCGCAGGTCGTGCGCCGGGCCGACGGCAGCCTGGTGGCGGCCTGGTACACGATCGACGGCTCCAACAACATCGACGTCGTTGTGCGTTTGTTCGACGAGGCCGGTGCGCCGCTGACCGCCGCGATCCCGGTCAACCAGACCACGGCCGGCAACCAGATCATCGCGACCGTCGCCGCCGACAGCACCGGCAAGTTCGTCGTCGCCTGGCGCAACGACAATGGTGGCTCGGCGATCTACGCGCGCCGCTTCGACTCCGCCGGCGCGCCGCTGGGCGACGAATTCCTGGTCGGCACCGGAACGGATCCGACTGTCGGCATGGCGGGCGACGGGCGCTTCGTCATTGCCTGGACCAACGTCAGCAACGTCTACGCGCGCCGCTACAACGCCACCGGCGTGCTGCAGGGCACGACCCTCGACGTCGCCGTGCCGAACTTCGGCGATCCGCATCCCGACATCGCGGTCCGCGGCGATGGCGCCTTCATGGTGGCCTACACCAACACCGGCGCCAACGGCCAGGATGTTTTCCTGCGGCGCTATGACGCGACCGGCGCGCTGCTGTCCGGGCCGACGCAGGTCAACACCGACATCGACGGGGCGGTCGACGCGACGAATCCCCATGGACTGCCCTCGATAGCGGTCTCGGCCGACAATTCGTTCCAGGTCGGCTGGCACCGCTCGATCGGCGGCGGCCAGGCCGACGTGTACACGCGCTGGTACACGGCGAGCGGCCAGTCGGTGCCGAGCTACCAGCAGAAGGCCAACACGGCCCCCGCCCAGCCCTTCTGGGTCGCGTTCGGTGTCGACCCCCTCGGCGCCTCCACCGTGGCGTGGAATGACGCCGACGGCCTGACGCTGCGCGCGCGCAGCTACCGCAGCGACCACGTTGCGGACGGCGACCCGTTCGAGCTCAGCACGGCCGCTGACGGTTTCAGCGGATTCTCGTCGCGCGGCGTCGCGTTCAAGAGCGACGGCAGTTTCCTCGTCGCCTGGTATCGCCAGACCGGAGCCGGCCTGACGCGGGTCTTCGCGCGGCGCTACAACGCCGTTGCCACGCCGCCATCGGGAGGCGGCGGTGGCGGTGGTGGTGGCGGTGGTGGCGGTGGCGGTGGTGGCTATGGAAGCGGCGGCGCCCTGGATGCCGCGACGCTGCTGGGACTGGCCGCTACGCTCCTGCTGCGCCGCCGCCGGCCCACAGGTGCTGGCCGTACTTCTGGTAGCCCTGCACGTTGTTGAGCCGGGCGTCCTGGTCGGGCGGCACCGGGATCACTTCACCTTCCAGCAGCGGCGCAAGATAAGGCGCGAGTACCGCGCCGCCGCCGCCGCTGATCACGATCGCATCCACGTCCCAGTCGTCGGTCCACAGGCGGTTGGCCTCGGTCGCCACGCGCGTGGCCAGCCCGGTGAAGGCCTGCTTGACCAGCGCGGTGATGTCGTAGCGCTTGCCGCGGATCTTGATGGTGCCGCGCTGCACGGCGTCGTACAGGCGGAACAGCTCGATGACCACGCCGCTCTTCTCCTGCAGCGCGTTGGCCAGCGCCTGGAACGCGACCGACACGCCGGAGTCGGTGGACTGGCTGCCGCGCTCCGAATAGCGTGTCTTGTCGCTGATGGTGTAGTCCGCGGTGCGGAAGCCGACGTCGATCACGCCGATCTTCTCGGTGACGAAGCGCTGGCTGACCGGCCGGCCCTGCTCGTTGAGCATCAGGTTGAACAGCGCGCCGAACGGCTGCGGGATGACGCGGACCTTCTCGATGTTGACCACGCGCTCTTCCTTCTCGCCGCCCTGCTTGAGCAGCGTGGCGACGTGCCGTTGCTGCAGCATCTGCGTCAGCGTGTCCTTGTGCTTGCGGAAGAAGCTGATCGGCAGGCCGGTGACGAGGCGCACCGGCGCGTTGCCGTCGGCCAGCGGCGCGCAGGCCGAGATCGCCAGGGTCCTGGCGTACTTGGTCAGGAACTGGGTCGGGTCGAGCGTGAAGCCGCGGCCGCGGCTCTGCTGCTCGGCGAGCTCGCCGACGTAGAACGACTCGCCGTTGATCTGCAGGTGGCGGCCGGCGTTGGCCTTGGACGGCAGCAGCTGCTCGTTGAAGGTCGCCTCGGCGGCGTCGCCGACGACGGACTTGAAGACCTGCGTCTCGCGGCCGTTGGTGGCCTTGGTGAAGCCGAAGCCGACGTCCAGACCCAATACCTGCATTGATGCCGCTCCCTTGCTGCGCGCGTCGGTCTTGTAGCATGGCGCCGACCACCATTCAAACGGGCTCGCCGTGACCATCAACGCCTTGCGCACGCCGGACGACCGCTTCGCCGGCCTGCCGGGCTACCCGTTCGCGCCGCACTGGCACACGCTCAAGGGCGGCCTGCGCCTGCACTACGTCGATGAGGGGCCGCGCGACGCGCCAGCGGTGCTGATGCTGCACGGCGAGCCCTCGTGGAGCTACCTGTACCGCAAGATGATCCCGGTGTTCGCCGGCGCCGGCCTGCGCGCCATCGCGCCCGACCTGATCGGCTTCGGCAAGTCCGACAAGCCGGCGCGGATGGCCGACTACAGCTACCAGGGCCACGTCGACTGGCTGCGCGAGTGGCTGACGGCGCTGGACCTCAGGCACCTCACGCTGGTGTGCCAGGACTGGGGCTCGCTGCTCGGGCTGCGGCTCGCCGCCGAGCACGGCCAGCGCTTCGACCGCATCGCCGTGGCGAACGGGTTTTTGCCGACGGGCGATCGAGGCGCCAACCGCGCGTTCATGCTGTGGCGCGCGTTCGCGCGCTGGTCGCCGTGGTTCCCGATCGGCCGCATCGTCAATGCCGGCGTGGTCGAGAAGCTGTCAGCCGCCGAGGTCGCGGCCTACGACGCGCCGTTTCCGTCGGCGAAGTACAAGGCCGGCGCGCGCGCCTTCCCGCGGCTGGTGCCGGTCACGCCGGACGACCCGGCGGCGCCGGCCAACCGCGCGGCCTGGGACCAGCTCGGCCAGTGGCAGAAGCCGTTCCTGTGCCTGTTCGGCAGGAACGACCCGATCCTCGGCCGCGCTGATGCGCTGCTGATTCCGCACGTGCCCGGCGCGAAGGACCAGCCGCACGACCGCCTGCGCGGCGGTCATTTCATCCAGGAGGACCAGGGCCCGGAGCTCGCGCGGCGCATCGCCGCCTGGATCAAGATCAAAGGTGTCTGACACCTTTGAAAGCTTTTGAAAGCTAGAGCTGGACGACGTCCGAGCCGGCCGCGCCGCGGTTCTCGACGAAGTTCAGGATCACGCCGGCCGGGTCCATCAGCGAGAAGGCCAGCTCGCCGCCGGCCGATTCCTCGGGCTTGCCGAAAGTGTCGATGCCCAGGTCGGTGATCTGCTTGTGCATCGCCCGCACGTCCGGCACCTCGAACGCCAGCGTCAGGCCGCTCGACGGCCGCGCGTGGCGGAACACCGGCAGCCGCTGCGGCGGGTTGGGCTTGAGGAAGCCGATCTCGCCGCCGCCGAGCTTGAGGTGCACGTACCAGTCGGTCTGGAACAGCACCGTTGCGCCGAACGCCTTGACGTAGAAGTCGCGGCACTCCATCGGCACGATGGTGGTGACGATCGGGTAGAAGTTCATGACGCCGCTCCGGTGAGATGGGCCAGCGAGGCGCCATGGCGCTCCCAGTTGCGGCCGTCGAAATCCTCCAGCGTCACGCCTTCGACCGTGCCCTCGTCGAGGCAGCGCAGGTTGACCGAGAAGCCGTCGGGATTGGAGCGCGGCACGTAGAAGGACTTCACGCCGCACACCGTGCAGAACAGGTGTTTCGCCACGCCGGTGTTGAAGGTGTAGCTGCCCAGGCGGTCGGCGCCTGCGGTGAGCTGGAAATCCGCGCCGGGGACGATCAGGTGCAGGAAGGCGGTCTTGGCGCAGATCGAGCAGTTGCAGCGCTGCACCCTCACGCGCGCCGGGGCCCGCGCCTCGAAGCGCACCGCGCCGCAATGGCAGCCGCCGCGATGAGTGACCTTGTCCATGAAGCCCCCTCTCGGCGCTGATTATGCCTACACTTCGCGCCCATGAAGCTGTCCTTCACCAAGATGCAGGGCCTGGGCAACGACTTCGTCGTGGTTGACGCTACGCGCCGGCCGTTCCTCCCGACCGCGGAGCAGTCGCGCCACATCGCCGACCGCCGCCTCGGCGTGGGCTGCGACCAGATCCTGGTGATCGAGCCGCCGTCGGCGCCCGGCGCACACTTCGACTACCGCATCTACAACAGCGACGGCAGCGAATCGGGCCAGTGCCTGAACGGCGCGCGCTGCGTCGCGCGCTTCGTCCGCGACCACGGCTTGTCGCGCGAGGCGAAACTCACGCTGCGCACGCGCACCACGCGGATCGAACTGCAGTTGCTGGACGGCAGCCTGGTGCGCGTCGACGCCGGCGCGCCGCGGCTGGAGCCGGCGCAGGTGCCGTTCACCGCGCCGGCGCGCGCGCTGCGCTATACGGTCGCGCTCGACGACGGCGCGCTGCTCGAGGTCGGCGCGGTCAGCATGGGCAATCCGCACGCGGTGATCGAAGTGCCGGACGTCGAGGCGGCGCCGGTGGAAGCGATCGGCCGCGCGCTGCAGCGGCACCCGGCGTTCCCGGAGCGCGTCAACGCCGGCTTCCTGCAGGTCGTGGACAGCGGCCGTGCCAAGCTGCGAGTCTATGAACGCGGCGCCGGCGAAACGCAGGCCTGCGGCAGCGGCGCCTGTGCCGCGCTGGTGGCGGGACGGCTGTGGGGCCGGCTCGGCGCGTCGGTGCAGATGCAGTTGCGCGGCGGTGTGGCGACAATGGAATGGGCGGGCGAGGGCCAGCCGGTCTACATGACCGGGCCGGCCGCGACCGTGTACCGGGGGGAGCTGGACTGGAACGATCGGGGGTCGGCATGACTGGGGGAGCGGATCTGAGCGTCGCGGCGGCAACGGCGGAGCCGGCGCTGGACGAAACGCAGGTCGTGGCGTTTCTGCGGGCCAACCCGGATTTCCTGGCGCGCCATCCCGAGCTGCTGGAGATGCTCGAGCTGCGCCACGCCAGCGGCGCGGCGGTGTCGCTGATCGAGCGGCAGGTCGAGATCCTGCGCGGCAAGAGCGGCCGCCTCGAAGACCGGCTCAAGAACTTGCTCGACGCGGCCCGCGACAACGAGACCCGCGCCGCCAATGTCCACCGGCTGGCGCGCTCGCTGATCCGCGCGCCGACCCTGGCCGCGACCCTCACCGCGCTGCGCAAGTGCCTGCGCGAGGATTTCAACGTCGACGACTGCTGGGTCGGCATCGCCGCCAGCGCGCTCAAGCGCCACGACATCGAAGGGCTCCACGTGGTCGAGCCGGCGGGGCCGGTGGCCAGGGCCTTCGAGAATTTCTTCCGTACCAGGTTGATCGAGTGCGGGCCGCTCGACGAGGCCCGGGCCCGGCTGCTGTTCCCGTCGGCCAAGGCGCTGCCGCAGTCGGCGGCGATCGTGCCGCTCGAGAAGGAGAAGGACCTCGGCATGCTGGTGCTGGCGAGCGCCGATCCGCAGCGCTTCCAGCCGCGCCAGGGAAGGCTGTTCCTCGACATGACCGCCGACCTGGTCGCGGCCGCGGTGCGCGCGCGCCTCGGCTAGGGGACTGTCACTATTTTCCGCGGGAAAATAGGGACTGTCCCCATTTTATGACACTGCAGCAGCAGCTCGAGACCTACCTCAAGGGCCTCGCCAGCGTGCGGCGCGCCTCGAAGGCCACCGTCGACGGCCGCCGGCGCGACCTGCAGGCCTTCGCGCGCCATGCGCGCGACGCCGGCCTGACCGCGCCCTCGCAGATCGACACGCATCACGTGCGCGGCTACGTCGCCTGGCTGCGGCGCCAGAAGCGCGGCCCCGCGACGGTCAAGCGCCACCTGTCGTCGCTGCGCGGGTTCTTCCGCCACCTGGTCGACCACGGCGAGCTGCGCGCCAACCCGGCGCTCGAAGTGCGCGCGCCCAGGCAGCCGCAGCCGCTGCCGAAGACGCTGACCAAGGAGGACGCGGTGCGGCTGGTCGAGGCGCCCGCCGACGACGGCACCATCGCCACGCGCGATCGCGCGATCCTCGAGCTGTTCTATTCCTCGGGCCTGCGCCTGGCCGAACTGCAGGGGCTCGACTGTGATGCGTTCGAGTCGGACTTTTCCGAAGTGCGCGTCACCGGCAAGGGCAGCCGCACGCGGATCGTGCCGGTCGGCAGGAAGGCGCGCGAGGCGTTGCGGGCCTGGCTGCGCGAGCGCGGCGCCTTCGCCAGGGCCGGCGAGGGCGCGCTGTTCGTCAGCCGGCTCGGGCGGCGCCTGTCGCGCAACTCGATCGGCATGCGGCTGGCCTACTGGGCGCGCCGCGCCGGGCTCGGCGTCAAGGTGCACCCGCACCGGCTGCGCCACTCGTTCGCGACCCACCTGCTCGAGGAAAGCGGCGACCTGCGCGCCGTGCAGGAACTGCTCGGCCACGCCAGCATCTCGACCACCCAGGTTTACACCCACCTGGATTTCGCCCACCTGGCCCGCATCTACGATTCGGCGCACCCCAGGGCCCGCCGCAAGACCTGACGTCGGCTGGCGTCTTGTGCGGCACGGCGGAATGTGTATAGTCCGCGCGCCCTGCCGGAGTCCGGCAGGTTTTCCCCCTGAAAATCATGGAGTTTCACTTGAAGAATCTGATCCTGTCCGTCGGCATCGCCTCCGCGCTGCTGCTCGCCGCTTGCGGCAAGAAGGAAGAGGCCGCCCCGGCCGCCGAGGCTGCCGCGACCCCGGTCGCCGCGCCGACGACCGCTCCGGCTGCCGCCGAAGCCGCTGCCACGGCTGCTGTCCAGGCCGGCACCGAGAAGGTCGAGGCCGCCGCGACGGAAGCCACCGCGACCGAGAAGAAGGAAGAGGCGCCGAAGCAGTAAGCGTTCGCTTCAGGAAGAAAGGCGCGACCCTCGGGTCGCGCCTTTTTCTTTGCGCGTCTAGTTCAGTTGGCCGGCTTCCACTTCTTGGGGCCCGCCGGCAGCGCCGACAGCTTGGTCAAGTCCGAGTCGCGCGACATGCCGTGCTCCTCGAGCCGCGCCAGGTAGCGCTTCCAGTACGCGTCGTGGTTCGCGCCAAGGTCCTCGAGCACGTCCCACGAATACAGCCCGGTGCTGTGGCCGTCGTCGAACACCAGGCGCACCGCGTAGCTGCCGACCGGGTCGACGCTGTCGATGGCGACGTTGCGCTTGCCCGGTACCAGGTTGAACTCGCCGCCGGTGTGGCCGCGCACGTCGGCCGACGGCGAGAACACCCGCAGGTACTCGCACGGCAGCGCATAGCGCGTGCCGTCGGCATAGCCGACTTCGAGCACGCGCGACTTCTTGTGCAGCTGGATCGAGCTGGGGGCGCGCATGGCGTGATTGTAGGTCGGCAATCCCTTGCCGACGATGCCGGCGGAAGAGCCGGCGGAAGAGCCGGCGGGAAAGGATTCCCGCCCTACAGGATGTAGCGGCTCAAATCCTCGTCGCCGGCCAGCTTCTGCAGCTTCTGGTCCACGTAGGCGGCGTCGATCCTGAGCGATGCGCCGGACTTGTCCGGCGCCTGGTAGGCGACGTCCTCCATCAGCCGCTCCATCACCGTGTGCAGGCGGCGCGCGCCGATGGTCTCGGTGCGTTCGTTGACCTGCCAGGCGACCTCGGCCAGGCGCTTGACGCCTTCGGCGGTGAACTCGACCGTCAGGTTCTCGGTCTTCATCAGCGCCGCGTACTGCTGCGTCAGCGAGTAGCTCGGCTCGGTCAGGATCCGCACGAAGTCGTCGGTGGTCAGCGCGGCCAGCTCGACGCGGATCGGCAGGCGGCCCTGCAGCTCGGGGATCAGGTCGCTCGGCTTGGCCATGTGGAAGGCGCCCGAGCAGATGAACAGGATGTGGTCGGTCTTGACCATGCCGTACTTGGTGGTGACGGTGCAGCCCTCGACCAGCGGCAGCAGGTCGCGCTGCACGCCTTCGCGCGACACGTCGGCGCCGATCACGCCGGCCTCGCTGCGCCGGCAGACCTTGTCGATCTCGTCGATGAAGACGATGCCGTTCTCCTCGACGCCCTTCAGCGCCTCGGCCTTCACCGCCTCTTCGTCGACCAGCCTGGACGCCTCTTCCGCGGTCAACTCTTTCAACGCTTCGCCGATGCGCATTTTCTTGGTGCGCGGCCGGGCGCCGCCGAGGTTCTTGAACATCTCCTGCAGCTGGCCGGTCATCTCCTCCATGCCCGGCGGCCCCATGAACTGCAGGCTCGCCGCCGGCGCGTTGAGCTTGACCTCGATTTCCTTGTCGTCGAGCTTGCCCTCGCGCAGCTGCTTGCGGAACACCTGGCGCGCGGCGCCGTTCTCGGACTGGCGCGCCGGCGAGGGCTCGCCGAAGTCCTGCGGCCGTGGCAGCAGCGCGTCGAGGATGCGGTCCTCGGCGGCGAGCTCGGCCTTGGCGCGCACGCGCACGGTGGCCTGCTCGCGCGCCTGCTTGACCGCGGCGTCGGCGAGGTCGCGCACGATGGTGTCCACGTCTTTACCGACATACCCGACCTCGGTGAACTTGGTCGCCTCGACCTTCACGAACGGCGCGTTGGCCAGCTTGGCCAGGCGCCGCGCGATCTCGGTCTTGCCCACGCCGGTGGGGCCGATCATCAGGATGTTCTTCGGCGTGATCTCGGCGCGCATCGCCTCGGGCACCTGCTGGCGGCGCCAGCGGTTGCGCAGGGCGATCGCCACGGCCTTCTTGGCGGCCTGCTGGCCGACGATGAACTTGTCCAGCTCCTGCACGATCTCCCGCGGCGTCATGACGGACGGCGGCAGCGGTTCGGTCATCGTGTTCATCCCAGCGTTTCGAGGGTGAGCGAGTGGTTGGTGTAGATGCAGATGTCGGCGGCAATGTGCAGCGCCTTTTCGACCACGTCGCGGGCCGGCAATTCGGTGTTGTCGAACAGCGCCTGCGCCGCGGCCTGGGCGTAGGCGCCGCCGGAGCCGATCGCCATCACGCCGCGCTCGGGCTCCATCACGTCGCCGTTGCCGGAGATCATCAGCGTGGCGTCCTTGTCGGCCACGATCAGCAGGGCCTCGAGCCGGCGCAGGTAGCGGTCGGTGCGCCAGTCCTTGGCGATCTCGACCGCGGCGCGCTGCAGCTGGCCGCCGTGCTTCTCGAGCTTGCTCTCGAAGCGCTCGAACAGCGTGAACGCGTCGGCCGTGCCGCCGGCGAAGCCGGCCAGCACCTTGTCGTTGTACAGGCGGCGCACCTTTCGGGCGTTGCCCTTGACGCGGGTGTTGCCCATCGACACCTGGCCGTCGCCGCCGAGCGCGACCTGCTTGCCGCGCCGCACGCAGAGGATGGTGGTGCCGTCGAACTGCTTCATCGGGGAGTAGCCCTCGGGGGTATCCGCCCGATAGTGGGGTCGCCCGGCCGGCCTTTCAAGCTGTCATTTCAAAGGTGTCTGACACCTTTGAAAGATGCTCGAGCGGCGCTGGTCGGGCGATGGCGTGGCCCTGGCCGTAGTGGACGCCGAGCTCGCGCAGCGCGGCGCGGATCGCCGCGGTCTCGACGTACTCGGCGATCAGCGGGATGCCCAGCTGCGCGCCGACCGCCAGCACCGCGCGCACGATGGCCTGGTCCACCGGGTTGTGGACGATCTCGCGGATGAAGCCGCCGTCGATCTTCAGCAGGTCCACCGGCAGCTGCTTGAGCCAGGTGAACGACGACATGCCGCTGCCGAAGTCGTCGAGCGCGAAGGCGCAGCCGAGCTCGCGCAGGCCGCGCATGAACCCGGCCGCGGCGCCCAGGTTGGCGATCGCGGCGGACTCGGTCAGCTCGAAATAGACCATGGCGGGTGGCACGCCGTGACGGACCAGCGCTCCGCGCACGAACGCGAGCAGCTGCGGATCGCGCAGCGAGTCGGCAGAGAGATTGATGCCGAAGCGGTGTTGGCACAGCCCGGAATCGCGCGCCAGCGCCTGGCCGAGGCCCCGCGCCGCATGTGCGATCACCCAGTGGTCGATCAGCGGCATCAGCTGGTAGCGCTCCGCCGCCGGCAGGAACGCGCCGGGCATCACCAGCTCGCCATCCTCGCCGGCCAGGCGCAGCAGCAGCTCGTGGTGCCGGGCCGGGCCGCCGGCGACCGGCGCGATGCTCATGTAGTGCAGGGCGAAGCGGTCCTCCTCGAGCGCGTGCTTGAGCCGCGCCACCCAGCGCATCTGGCCGCGGCGGCGCACGATGGCGAGGTCGTGCGGGTACGACACGTGCACGCCGCCGCGCCCCTCGTCCTTGGCGACGTAACAGGCCGCGTCGGCGGCGCGCAGCACCGAGGCCGCGCCGGCGCTGGCCGCGGTTACCCCGGTCACGCCGATCGAAGCGCCGATGGCGAAGCGCCGGAACTGCCACTCGAAACGGTACTCGCGCAGCGCCGCCTGCACGCCGGCGGCGATGCCGGCGGCGGCCTCGAGCGTGCAGTGCGCCAGCAGCAGCGCGAATTCGTCGCCGCCGAGCCGGGCGATCGCGTCGCCGGGCCGCAGGCACGCCGCCAGCAGCCGCGGCAACTGGCGCAGCAGCTCGTCGCCGGCAGCGTGGCCGCAGGTGTCGTTGACCAGCTTGAAGTGGTCGAGGTCCAGGTAGCAGAGCGCGTGCACGTGGCCGCCGTGCCGCGCGCCGTGCAGCAGCGCGGCGAGCCGTGACTCGAAGCCCCGGCGGTTGAGCAGGCCGGTGAGCGGATCGTGCTGGGCCTGGTGGCGCAGCCGGCGCGCGAGGCGACGGCGCTCGCGCTCGGCCAGCAGCAGGCGGCGGCGGTCGTTGCGCTCGGCGTCGATGTTCTTGAGCGTGCCGCTGATGTGGGTCGGCCGGCCGTCCGCGCCGCGCACCAGCCGGCCGTGGCCGGCAACCCAGGTCCAGGCGCGGCCGTGCGTCAGCATGCGGGTCTCGTATTCGAGCGTGTCGGTCTCGCCGCGCAGGTGCGCCTCGAAGCGCCGGCTGACGCGCACCGCGTCGTCGGGGTGGATGATCGCCATGCCGGTGTCCCAGCTGGCCTGCAGCTGGCCTTCGGCGTAGCCGAGGTTGCGCGCGCAGCGCCCGTCGACGTGGAAATCGCCGGTGTCGACGTCGAGCTCCCACAGGCCGAGGCCGGAGGCCTCCAGCACGCGCTCGAGCCGGTGCTGGTCGTCACGCAAGTTCCCGTTCGGGCTGACCATGTTGTTTCCTCGTGGGGGGACTGGTCTTGCGGCAAGCCTGCACCCGGCGCCGGCAAAGCGCAAAAACCGGGTGGCGCGGGCGTCGGGCTAGAATCCCGCCTCCATGGGCGAAAACAAGCCGGGATTCACCGACTTCGGTAACGAAAGCGTGCCGCTGGGCGACAAGGCACGGCGCGTGGGCGAAGTGTTCTCGTCGGTGGCCGGCCGCTACGACCTGATGAACGACCTGATGTCGCTGGGCGTCCATCGCCTGTGGAAGCGCTTCGTGATCGAGCTGGCCGGCGTGCGCGCCGGCGAGCGCGTGCTCGACGTGGCCGGCGGCACCGGCGACCTGACCGCGGCGTTCGCGCGCCAGGTCGGCGCGGGCGGCCTCGCCGTGCTGAGCGACATCAACGGCGCGATGCTGGCGCAGGGCCGCGCGCGGCTGCTCGACCGCGGCCTGGTCGGCGTGCCGCTGGCGCAGGCCGACGCGCAGCAGCTGCCGTTCGCCGAAGCCAGCTTCGACTGCGTCACCATCGGCTTCGGCCTGCGCAACGTCACCGACAAGGACGCCGCGCTGCGCGCGATGCACGGCGTGCTCAAGCCCGGCGGGCGGCTGCTGGTGCTGGAGTTCTCGAAACCGCTGAACGCGACGCTCGGCAAGCTCTACGACGAGTACTCGTTCCGCGTGCTGCCGGCGCTGGGGCGCTTCGTCGCCAACGACGAAGGCGCTTATCGCTACCTCGCCGAGTCGATCCGCAAGCACCCGGACCAGGACACGCTGAAGGGAATGATGGAAGCGGCGGGGTTCACGCGCTGCCAGGTGTTCAACCTCTCCGGCGGCATCGTCGCCGTGCATCGCGGATTCAGGGCGGCGGGGCCGTGAGCGCGCCGCCGCTGCTGTGCGCGGCGCTCGAGATCGCCGTCAACCGCTACCTCGCGCTCGAGCCGGACGTGGCCGCCAGGGTCGGCGCGCTGGAGGGCCGCGTCATCGCGCTGCACGCGCTGGGCCCCGACTGGGAGTTCTACCTGTGCCCGCGCGCCGCCGGCGTGACCGTGCTCGACACGGCGCCGGCCAGGCCCGACGTGCGCATCTCGGCCAGGCCCTCGGCGCTGCTGCGGCGGGCGTTCGGCGGCGAAGGCGTGCCGGGCGTGCAGGTCGAGGGCGACGCCGACCTGCTGCAGCGCTTCTCGACGCTGATGGCGGGCGTGGGTTTCGATTCGGAAGAGTGGCTGGCGCGCTTCGTCGGCGGCGGCGCGGCGCATCGCCTCGACCAGGTCGCGCGCGACCTGCTCGGCTGGGGCCGGCGCTCGGCCGGCACGCTGGCGCTCGACACCGCCGAGTACCTGCGCGAGGAGACGCGCGACCTCGCGCATCGCGAGGACGTGGCGAAATGGAGCGAGGGCGTCGATGCCGCGCGCCGGCGCGGCGAGCAGCTGGCGGCGCGGCTCGACCGCCTGGAGCGGCGCCCCCCCGACAGCCGCACTCGGGGGCAGGGGTGAAGCTCGCCGACCTGCTGCGCCTGTGGCAGATCAACCGCGTCGTCGGCAAGTACGGCCTCAAGGAATTCCTGCCCGACCGCGCGCCGACCCACAAGTCGCCGCGCGGCGAGCGGCTGCGCCTCGCGCTCGAGGAACTCGGGCCGGTGTTCGTCAAGCTCGGCCAGGCGCTGTCGACGCGCCCGGACATCCTGCCGGCGGACGTCGCCGTCGAGCTGTCCAAGCTGCAGGACCAGGTGCCGCCGTTCCCGGGCGAGCTGGCCCGGGCCGAGGTCGAACGCGCGCTCGGCCGCAAGGTCGAGGAGATGTTCGCCAGCTTCGAGCTGACCCCGCTGGCGTCGGCCTCGGTGGCCCAGGTGCACGCGGCGAAGCTGCGCTCGGCGCCGGTGACCGGCGAGCCTGGCGCCGCGCCGGGGCTCGAGGTCATCGTCAAGGTGCTGCGGCCCGACGTGGACCGCATGATCCGCCGCGACGTCGACCTGATGCAGCTGATCGCGCGCTACGTCGAATACTGGTTTCCCGAGTCGCGCCGGCTGAAGCCGCGCGAGGTCGTGGCCGAGTACGAGCAGGTCATCTTCGACGAGCTGGACCTGATGCGCGAAGGCGCCAACGCCAGCCAGCTGCGCCGCAACTGGCTCGGCTCCGAGGTCATCTACCACCCGCTGGTGTTCTGGGACTACACCCGGCCGTCGGTGCTGGTCATGGAGCGCGTCCACGGCATCAACATCGATGAAGTGGAGAAGCTGCGTTCACTCGGGGTGGATTTCCAGGTGCTGAGCGAGCGCGGCGTCGAAGTGTTTTTCAAGCAGGTGTTCCGCGATAATTTTTTTCACGCCGACATGCACCCCGGCAACATCCTGGTCGACGCCAGCGACCCGAAGAAGCCGCGCTACAACGCCGTCGACTTCGGCATCGTCGGCTCGCTGACCGCGAGCGACCAGCGCTACCTCGCCGAGAACTTCCTGGCGTTCTTCAACCGCGACTACAAGCGCATCGCCGAGCTGCACGTGCAGTCCGGCTGGGTCCCGGCCGGCACGCGTGTCGAGGACTTCGAGTCGGCGATCCGCACCGTGTCGGAGCCGATCTTCGGCAAGCCGATCAAGGACATCTCGTTCGGCTTCTTCCTGATGCGGCTGTTCCAGATCGCGCGCCGGTTCCAGATGCCGGTGCAGCCGCAGCTGGTGCTGCTGCAGAAGACGCTGCTGCAGGTCGAGGGCCTCGGCCGCCAGCTCCATCCCGAGCTGGACCTGTGGCAGACCGCCAAGCCGATCATGGAGGAGTGGATGGGCAACCGCCTCGGGCCGGCGGCGACCTTCGAGCGCGTGCGCGCGCAGCTGCCGCAGCTGCTCGACACGCTGCCCGAGCTGGCGCAGCGCGCGCTGCAGCGCCTGTCGCAGCCCGGCGACCCGGCGCTGGCACAACAGGGCAAGGCGATCGACGAGCTGCGCCGGGAGATCCGCCGCGACGCGCGCCGCGGCCGGCTGCTGGCGATCGGCGGGGCGCTGATCGTCTCGGCGGCGCTGATCTACGGGCTCGACGGCTACCGGCCGGCGATCGTGTTCGGCGCGCCGGGGCTGACCTGGGTGCTCGGGATCCTCGGCGCCTGGTTCTGGTGGAGGGCGTCGCGGCCGTAACGGGCCCGGTCGCCGGCCCGCGGCCTCAGTGTGCCGCGGCGGATTTTCCGATGGAGCCGGTGGCGAGCGCCAGCGCCGGTCCGGCTTTCACCGGCCCACGCCACCCCGACTGCCGCGCGATCAGCTCCGACGGCGCCACCAGCCGCACGCCGTAGCGCGCCGCCAGGACCGGCAGCTCCTCCTCCAGCACCTTGAAGGTCTCCGCGTACGGATGGCCGATCGCCAGCGCGCGTTCGTTGCGCAGCGCCTTGCCGACCAGCTCGGCGAACGCGGCGCGCACCGCCTTCTCGCCGCGCTGCGCGTCGAGGAACACGTTGCGCTCGGCCGCCGGGATGCCGTGCCGGCGCGCGGCGCGGTAGGCCACGCTGCCGGCGGTGGTGCGGCTGTCGACGAAATACAGGCCCGGCCGCAAGGCGATCTCGCGCATCAGCCCGTCCATCGGCGCCTCGCGCGCCGTCATCAGGCTGCCCTGGTGGTTGTTGACGCCGGTGGCGTGCGGCACCGAGGCGAGCGCCAGGCGGAAGCGCTCGCGCACCTGCGCGGGATCGGCGTCGGCGGCCAGCGACGCCGGGTGGGCGCGCGCGGCGCCGGCGGGCTGCATCGGCAGGTGCAGCAGCACCTCCTTGTTACGCGCGTGTGCCAGCGCGGCCTGGGCGGCGGTGTAGGGCGCGCCGGGCAGGAACGCCAGCGCGACCGGGCCGGGCAGGCGCGCGGCGTGCAGGCCGCCGAGGTGCTGCTCGCCGAGGTCGTCGATGATGATCGCCACGTAGCCGCGCGCGGGCGGGAGCGCGGGCCGGGCGTCGCCGGCGTGCGCCGGGGTCGGGAGGGTGGCGGCGGCGATGAGGAGGGCGAACCAGCTTTCCGCGAAGCTGGTTCTCATCCTCACCTGCTCCCGACGATGATCATGCCCTTGAGCAGGTTCAGCGCCTCGTAGAGCGCGTAGTCGGATTCGGCGAGCGCCTGCTGCTCGTCGGACAGCTTCTTGCGGGCTTCGACCTGCTCGGGCGTGTCGGCCGGGCGCCGCTCGCCGTCGAGGCGGCCGTCGAGGTCGGCCTCGGTGATCCCATCGCCGCCCGGCGTCTCGGCCTTGCTGACCTTGACCGGGCGGATGGTGATGTCCGGGGCGATGCCCTCGGCCTGGATCGAGCGGCCGGCCGGCGTGTAGTAGCGCGCGGTGGTCAGCTTGATCGCCGAGTCGTTGTGCAGCGGCAGGATGGTCTGGACCGAGCCCTTGCCGAAGGTCTTGCTGCCGACCAGCAGGCCGCGCTTGGAGTCCTGCAGCGCGCCGGCGACGATCTCGGAGGCCGAGGCCGAGCCGCCGTTGACCAGCACTACCAGCGGCTTGCCGTCGAGCAGGTCGCCCGGCGTGGCGTTGTATTCGCGGTTGGCGTCGTTGACGCGGCCCTTGATGCTGACGATGGTGCCCTTCTCGAGGAAGGCGTCGGTCACCTCGACCGCGGCGTTGAGCACGCCGCCCGGGTTGTTGCGCAGGTCCAGCACCACGCCCTTGAGCACGCCGTTCGGCGCGGCCTTGCGCAGCTTCCTGATCTCCTCGACCACGCCCTTGCCGGTCGAGGTCGAGAACGTCGTCACGCGCAGGTAGCCGATGCCGGGCTCGAGCATGCGGCTGCGCACGCTCGACACGCTGATCACGTCGCGCTTCATGTCGAACACCAGCGGATCGCTGGTGCCCTCGCGCAGCACGGTCAGCACGATCCGGGTGCCGGGCTCGCCGCGCATCTTCTTGACCGCCTCGGTCAGGCTCAGGCCCTTCACCGCGGTCTCGTCGATCTTGATGATGAGGTCGCCCGACTGGATGCCGGCGCGTGCCGCCGGGGTCTCGTCGATCGGCGCGATCACGCGCACGAAGCCGTTGAACGCCTGCACTTCGATGCCCAGGCCGCCGAAGCGCCCGGAGGTCTGCACGTTGATCTCGGCGAACTCCTCCTTGCTCAGGTACGAGGAGTGGGGGTCGAGGCCGGCCAGCATGCCGCGCATGGCGTCCTCGAGCAGGGCGTCGTCGGAGACCGGCTCGACGTAGTCGCTCTTCACCCGGTTGAGGATCTCGACGAAGGTCTGCATGTCGCGCAGCGGCAGGCTTTCCGGCTGCTTGTTCTTGTCGGCCAGCACGCTGTAGGTGACCGAGAAGCCGAGGCCGAGGACCACGCCCAGGGCCAGGGCGGTGGGGGTACGCAAGGAACGCATGAACCAGATGCTCCGAAACGGTGAATCCCGGGCAAATTTAGCACAGGCGGGGGTGGGGGTTCGCCTATTTTTTGAGCCTCAGCCAGGGGCCGGGATTGAGCGACTCGGTGCCGCGTCGCAACTCGAAATACAGGCCGTTCCTCTCGTGCCCGCCGGTGTTGCCGACGCTGGCCACCCTCTCGCCGGCCTGCACCCAGTCGCCGGCAGTGACGGCCACGCTCTGGGTGTGGCCGTACAGGGAGTAATAGCCGCCCTCGTGCTCGATTACCGCGATCAGGCCGTAGCGGTGCATCCAGCCGGTGTAGGCCACGCGGCCGTCGGCGACGGCCCGCACCGGCGCGCCCTCGGCGCCCGCGATCCACAGTCCGCCCCATTTCAGGCGCCCGGACTTGGGCTGGCCGTACTGGGCCAGCAGCTTGCCCCTGAGCGGCCAGGGCAGCTTGCCGCGCTGGTCCTTGAACGGCCTTCCGCCGACCGTGCCCGGCAGCTCGTCCAGGGTCTTGCGCAGCTCGCGCAACAATCGGGTGAGCTGCTTCTCGTCGGCCTGCAGCTGCTGCAGCTCGCCTTCCTCGCCGGCGATGCGGTCTCGCAGCGCCCGCACCATCTGCTGGCGCTCGGCGCGCAGCGCCTCGAGCGATCCCAGCGTGCTCTCGTGGTGGCTGCGCGTGGCGTCGAGCTCGGCGCCCTCGGCGCGCAACTTCTCGGACAGCGCCTGCAGCACCTGGACCTGGTCCAGGATCTTCTCGATCTGCCGCGCGCGCGCGCGGTTCAGGTAGTCGTAGTACGTCATCACGCGAGACAGCTGCTGGCTGCGGTCCTGGTTCAGCGCCAGCTTGGTCTGGCCGCGCTGGCCGATGATGTAGCTGGCCCGGACCTGGCGCGCCAGCGACTTGCGGGCGCGCTGCATCGAGCCGTCGGCCTCGCGGCGCTGCTGCTCGGTGCGGCGCCGGCGCGCGGACTGCTCGTCGATCTTGTCGCGCAGCAGCGCCAGCTCGGCGCCGAGCTCGACCGCGCGCCGCTCCGAGGCCTCGATCTGGTCGCCCAGCTCGTCGCGGCGGCTGCGGTCGCGCTCGAGCGCCTGCTCCAGTGTCGCGATGCGGCCGCGCAGCTTCTCGAGCTGCTCCGCGCTGCGCGCGGCGTCGTCGGCGGACGCCGGCGCCGCCAGCGCGGCGAGGACCGCCGCCAGCAGCAAGGCCGGCGCGCGCGCGGCTATAATCCGCGCCCCTGCGCCCCGGCCCGCTTCACGCCTCCGACGTCCGATGGATCAGCTCCTGCAGTTCGTGATCCTGCACCCCGTGCTGTTCTCGGCGCTGGGCGCGGCCCTGCTGCTGCTCATTCTGAACGAAATGTCCGGCATCGTGACCGGCGAGAAGCGCCTGTCGCCGATGGAAGCCGTGCGCCTGATCAACGACCGCCAGGCGCTGGTGCTCGATGTGCGCGCGCCGGGCGACTTCAAGAAGGGCCACATCCTCAACGCGCTGAACGTGCCGGAGACCAGGCTCGGCGAGCGCCTCGGCGAGCTCGGCAAGGACACCGCCCGCCCGATCGTCGTCTACTGCGCGCTGGGCGGCGTCTCGGCGCAGGCCAGCCACACGCTGAAGAAGGCCGGCTACGCCGAGGTCTACCCGATCCGGGGCGGCCTCAACAACTGGCTGGCGGCCAGCCTGCCGGTGACGACGCGCTAGGGACTGTCACCTTTTTCGGGCTTCATCGAAAAAGGGGACTGTCCCTTTTTGGAAAAAAGGGGACTGTCCCTTTTTTGTAGAATTGGCGGATCGTGACCAAGATTCTCATGTACAGCACGCGCTGGTGCCCGTTCTGCGTGATGGCCAAGCGGCTGCTCGCGGCGAAGGGCGTCGCGGTGGAGGAAGTCGCGGTGGACAGCGATCCGGCGCGGCGCATCGAGATGGTCCAGCGCAGCGGTCGGCGCACGGTGCCGCAGATCTTCGTCGGCGAGCGCCACATCGGGGGATTCGAGGACATGGCGGAACTGGAACACAAGGGTGAGCTTGATCCGTTGCTCGCTGACGCCGCGCCAGGCGGCGTCCCCGATGGCGGCACCCGGGGGGAGGCATGAGCGAGCCGCTCGAGCCGCGCCAAGTGGTGCTGCAGAAGGTCTACATCAAGGACGCCTCGCTGGAGAACCCGCTGGCGCCGCAGGTGTTCACGCGCCAGTGGCAGCCGCAGATCGACGTGCAGGTCAGCAGCGCGCTGCAGTCGCTCAACGCCGACCAGCACCAGGTGATACTGACCGTCACGGTCGCGGCCCGGCTGGAGCAGGAGGTGGCGTTCCTGGCCGAGGTGCAGCAGGCCGGCATCTTCCTGGTCAAGGGCGTGGCGAACGACGCCGAGCGCCGCCGCGTGCTCGGCACCGAATGCCTGTCCATGCTGTTCCCGTTCGCGCGCGAGGCGGTGGCGGAACTGGTGCAGCGCGGCGGCTTCCCGCAGCTGTTGCTGCAGGCGATCGACTTCCCCACGCTGTACGACGAGCACCTGCGCAAGAGCGAAGCGGCGGCGCACTGATGGGCACGATCGCGGTCCTCGGCGCGGGCTCCTACGGCACCGCGCTGGCGATCCAGCTCGCGCGGCTCGGCAACGACACGCGCCTGTGGGGCCGCGACCCCGCGCACATCAAGCGGCTCGAGGCCGCCCGCGCCAATGCCGCCTACCTGCCGGGCTGCAAGTTCCCGCCGTCGCTGAAGCCCACCTCGGACCTGCGCGCCGCCGTGGCCGACGCCGAGGACGTGCTGCTGGCGGTGCCGTCGCACGCGCTGCACCCGGTGCTGCGCACGGTCGCGCCGATGCTGTAGCCGGGGCAGGGCATCATCTCGGCGGTCAAGGGGCTCGAGCCCGACACCGGCAAGCTGGTGCACGAGGTGGTCGAGGACATCGTCGGCAGGGGCCGCAAGCTGGCCGTGGTCTCGGGACCGACCTTTGCCAGGGAAGTCGGCCTCGGCATGCCGACCGCCGTGACCGTCGCCTCGGCGGACGCCGAGTACGCCGACAAGATCGTCGGCGCGTTGCACGGCAAGGGCTTTCGCGCCTACACCTCGGACGACGTCATCGGCGTCGAAGTCGGCGGCTCGATCAAGAACGTGCTGGCGATCGCGGTCGGCATCGCCGACGGCCTGGGCCTCGGCGCCAACACGCGCGCCGGCGTCATCACGCGCGGGCTGGCCGAGATCATGCGCCTCGGCGAGGCCATGGGCGGCCGGCGCGAGACCTTCATGGGCCTGGCCGGGCTCGGCGACCTGGTGCTGACCTGCACCGACGACCAGTCGCGCAACCGCCGCATGGGACTGGCGCTGGCCAAGGGCAAGTCGGTGGCGCAGGCGCTGGCCGACATCAAGCAGGTGGTCGAGGGCGTGCGCGTCGCGCCCGAAGTCATGCGCCTGGCGCGCAAGCACGGCGTCGACATGCCGATCAGCGAGCAGGTGGTCAAGGTGCTGGCCGGCGAGATCACCGCGGTCGACGCGGTGCGCAGCCTCGCCACGCGCCCGCCGCGAGCGGAAGCCGGGTAGTAGACTAGGCGCCGGCGGCCGATTTCGTGACGGTCGCCGAGGAGCGACCGATGCGCCGTCCCACCCGATTCATCGCCCGCGCCGCCGCCGTCGCCGCGCTGGCCGCGTGCGCCAGCGCCGGCGCCTTCGACGATGTCGGCGAGCAGGGCAACCGCGTGCTCGACACCGCGCCCACCGGCGAGCAGATGACGCTCGACCTCATCGTGGTGCGGCCGCTGTCGCTGGTCGGCACGGTGCTCGGCACCGCCGTGTTCGTCGTCGCGCTGCCGATCAACGCGCTCACGCTGAACTTCAAGGATCCGGCGCGCCGCCTCATCCTCGAGCCTGCCGCCTACACGTTCGTCCGGCCGCTCGGCGACCTCGACTGAGCTGGCGTCACATCTCAGCGCTTCACCTCGTTGCCGTCGGCGTCGATGACCTTGACCTCGCCGAGGTTCAGCTTGCGGATCGGCGCCTCGATTTTCGCCAGGTCGCCCACGATCACCCAGGTCAGCGCGTCGGGCTTCAGCACCTCGCGTGCCACGGACTGGATCTGCGGCAGGGTCTGGCGCTCGACGCGCGTGCGCAGCGTGCGCACGTAATCGTCGGGCCGCTCGTACAGCACGATGCCGGCGAGCGCGCCGAGCACGGCCGCCGACGTCTCGTACTGGCCCGGCAGGCGCCTCACGTCGCGCGCCTTGATCTTGGCCAGCTCGTCGGCCGTCGCCGGGCGCTTGCCGACGTACTCGCGCGCCTCGCGCGCCACTTCCTTGATCGACTCGAGCGTCTTGTCGCTCTGCACCGGCGCGTACAGGTAGTACGGCCGCTGGCCGACCGCGCCCGGCAGCGAGGCGCCCGCGCCGTAGGACCAGTGCTTGGCCTCGCGCAGGTTCATGTTCAGGCGCGAGGTGAACGTGCCGCCGAGGATCGCGTTCATGGTCTGGATCTCGAGGTGGTTCGACGCCTTCGATGAAGGCGCCGGCAGCCCGGCGATGATCATCGACTGCTCGGCCTCGGGCTTGTCGACCAGGAACACGCGAGCCGCGGGCTGCGGCGCCACCGGCGTGACATTCTTCCTCGGCAGCGCCGACGCCGGCGGCTTCCAGGCGGCGAAGCGCGTGTCGAGCAGCGGCACGATCTCGGCGAGGGTGGTGTCGCCGACCACCAGCAGCCTGGCGTTGTCGGGCCGCAGCCATTCCTTGTGGAACGCGTGCAGGTCGTCCGGCGTCAGCGAGGCGATCGACGCCTCGGTGCCGGAGCCGGTCAGCGGCATGGCGTAGGCGTGGCCGGCGCCGTACATCAGCGGCGGCAGCACGCGCAGCGCCATCGCGTCGGGCTCGGTCTTCTCCTGGGCGATGCGCGCGAGCCACTGGCCCTGCACGCGCTTGAACTCGGCGGGATCGAACGCCGGCCGCAGGATCATGTCGGCGTACAGGTCGAGCGATTCGCCGAGCCGCGCCTTCAGCGCCGACAGCGTCGCGGTCGAGGTGTCGAGCCCCGAGCCGGCGCCGATGCGCGCGCCGAGGTCCTCGGCCCGCGCCGCGAACTCGAGCGGCGTGCGCGTGGTGGTGCCCTCGTCGAGCATGCCGGTGGTGAAGCTCGAGGTGCCGAGCTTGCGCCCCTGGTCGGCGGCGTAGCCGGCGTCGAACATCATCTGGAAGTGGATCACCGGCACGTCGTGGCGCTCGGCCAGGATCACCGGCATGCCGTTCTTGAGCGTGCCGCGCTGGATTTCCGGGAACGCCAGGTCCGGGAACTGCGTGACCACCGGCGGGCCGCCCTTGCGTTCGACCGCCGACGGCGCGGTCGCGTACTTCGGGAAGGGGCTGACCGTCAGCGTGTGGTCGCCCTGTGCCAGCCAGCGCTGAAGCGCGCCCTGGATCGTCTTCGGCGTCGCGTTCGCCGCGACCGTGAGGTCGCGCTTGTAGCAGTCGGGCGTGCCCTCGTAGACCTGGCACGCGGCCAGCACGTCGGCCTTGCCGCCGAAGCCGCCGATGCGCTCGACGCCGCGCACGAAGCCGGCGGCCATCAGCGTCTGGACGCGCCGGGTCTCCGCCGCGGTCGGCCCTTCCTTGATCAGGCGCGCGAGTTCCTCCTCGATCGCGGCCTCGACCCGCGCCGGCTCGACGCCCTGCTTCACGTCGGCGTCGATCGAGAAGACGCTGGCGAGTTCGAAGTCGAGCACCGAGGCCGACACGCGGTCGGCAATGCGGTCCTGGTGCACCAGCCGCGCGTCGAGGCGCGAGGCGGCGCTGCCGCCGAGCACGCCGGCGCCGAGCTGCAGCAGCACCACGTCGCTGGTGCCGCCGCGCGGCACGTTCCAGGTCTTGTAGATGCGCACCTGCGCCACGCGGTCCTGCATGCTCGAGCGCGTCGGTTCGCTGCGCGCCGCGGTCCAGCCCGACAGCCGCGTGACCGGCGGCCCGGCCGGGATGTCGCCGAAGTACTTCTGGACTTTCTCCTTCGCAGTGGTCGCGTCGACGTCGCCGGCCAGCACCAGGGTCACGTTGGCGGCGCCGTAGTACTTGCCGAACCACTCCTTGACGTCGGCCAGCGAGGCGGCGTTGAGGTCGTCCATCGAGCCGATGGTCTCCCACCGGTACGGGTGGCCCTCGGGGAAGCTGGCGCGCTGCAGCGCCTCGAACACCTT
The DNA here is from genome assembly GCA_052386975.1 of Gammaproteobacteria bacterium. GTDB lineage: Bacteria > Pseudomonadota > Gammaproteobacteria > Nevskiales > Nevskiaceae > JACPFV01. The sequence continues at coordinate 31,228 of JBQTJQ010000039.1, forward strand.
GCCGTAGGGCTCGTTCTCGCCCTGGCGCTTCTCGTTCTGCACCACGCCGCGCTGCTCGTCGAGCAGCTTCTGGTCGACCGCGCCGAGGAAGTGGCCCATGCGGTCCGACTCCATCCACAGCGCCATGTCGAGCGCGGTGGTCGGCACGTTCTGGAAGTAGTTGGTGCGGTCGAGCCAGGTCGTGCCGTTCATGTCGGTGGCGCCGACGCGCTCGAACGGCTTGAAGTACTCGTCGCGGTAGTTCTCGGAGCCCTGGAACATCAGGTGCTCGAACAGGTGGGCGAAGCCGGTCTTGCCGGGCTTCTCGTCCTTGCTGCCGACGTGGTACCAGACGTTCACCGCGACGATCGGCGCCTTGCGGTCCTCATGGACCACCAGCGTCAGGCCGTTGGGCAGCACGAATTTCTGGTACGGAATCTCCACCTTCGGCAGCGACGAGCCGCTGGCCGCCGGCGCGTCGTCGTACGGCTCGAGCGTGACGGTCGCGCCGGCGAACTTGACGTCGCCGGCGCCGGCGGCGAGGGCGGTCAGCGCGGCAACCATCAGGGCGGCAGGTATGATTCTGGGCATGGCGAGGTCCTGGATACGGGTCTGCGGGTGTCGGGCAGCTTAATGACTGTTCGCGCCGCGGCAAAGCCGCGCGTGCCGGCGGCGGCGCGTCCGCGCTTCGCGGTCCGCCGCGCCGGGCACCGCCTGGCCGGGGCGGCTTTCGTGGCCTCGCCCAATTTCGACGAGCGGCCAGATCCGGCCGACATCAGCCTGCTGGTGGTGCACGCGATCTCGCTCCCGCCGGGCCGCTTCGGGGGGCGCTGGATCGATCGGCTGTTCACCAACGCGCTCGACCCCGCAGCCCACCCCTATTTCGCCAAGATTCACGAGCTGAAGGTTTCGTCGCACCTGTGCATCTTCCGCGGCGGCGCGGTGAGGCAGTACGTCGCCCTCGACCGGCGCGCCTGGCACGCCGGCGAGTCCGCGTTCGGCGGCCGCACGCGGGTCAACGACTTCTCGATCGGGGTGGAGCTCGAGGGCTGCGATGACAAGCCGTTCGCGCCGATCCAGTACCGGCGCCTGGCGCAGGTCGCCGGCTCGCTGATGCGGGCGTACCCGGCAATCACGCCGGCGCGCATCGTCGGCCACAGCGACATCGCGCCGGGGCGCGAGACCGATCCGGGCCCGCGTTGCGACTGGCTGCGCCTGTTGGCGGAGCTCGACGCGTGACCTTCGTCGGCATCCTGCTGGCGCTGGCCGCCGAGCGCATCCTCGGCCACCTGCCGCGCATCGGCGAGCCGATGGTGCTGGAGCAGCTGGTGGTGCGCGTGCAGCGCCTGGTGCCGGTCGGTGCCTACTGGCGCTCGGCGGCGGCGCCGGCCGTGCTGCTGGCCGGCGGCACGGTGCTCGCCGGCGCGCTCGACTGGGTGATCCGCGACCCGCTGTTCGACCTCGCCTACGGGACCGTGGTGCTGTTCCTGTGCCTGGGCCCGCGGCACCTGGCCAGCGACATCTACCTCCTCATCGACGCCTACGACAAGAACGACCTCGCGCGGCAGCGCACGCTGACGCTGTCGCTGCTGCGCGGGCCGGGCCCGCAGGCGACGCGCCGCACCATGATCGGCACGCTGTTCATCCAGTCGCACGAGCGCCTGTTCGGCGTGCTGCTGTGGTTCATCGTCGCCGGCCCGACCGGCGCCGTGCTGTACCGGCTCGCCAGCCGTATCCCGCGCTTCATGCACGAGACCCAGCCCGACACCGGCGCGGAGGCGGCCGCCGTCGCGCTGCACGCCGCGGCCGCCGGGGTACCGAGCCGCGTCAATGCCGCGCTGTTCGGGCTGGCCGGCAGCCTCGACCAGGCGCTGGCGCGGTTCGGGCGCCTGCGCGACGAGGCCTTCGCCAACTGGCGCGAGCGCACCTGGGCCATCCTCGCCGAGGTCTCGGCGGCCGCGCTGACGGTCGAGGAAGGCGAGGCGGGCCCGATCATGCCGGCCACGCTGGAGGAATGCATGCGCGAGGTGCTGGCGATGCAGCGGCGCGCGCTGCTGATCCTGCTCGCGGCGTTCGGCCTGTTCACCGCCGGCGGCTGGATCACCTGAAATGGGGGTCAGACCACCATTTCCGCCCCCGTGCGTGCCGGGCGCAGGTTCCCCTCGGAAATGGTGGTCTGACCCCCATTTCCTCGTCGCGACGCTCCTCGGAATGACACTGGCGGGGCCGGCTGCCGGCGCCGATCGCGTGATCGCGCTGTCGCCGCACCTGGCCGAGCTGGCCTGCGCCGCCGGCGGCTGCGACAAGCTGGTCGGCGTGGTGGCCTGGAGCGATTTCCCGGAGCGCGTGAAGCAGCTGCCGGGCGTCGGCGACGCCTACGCGGTCAACGTCGAGCAGGTGGTCGGGCTGCGGCCGGACCTGGTGCTGGCGTGGGACGGCGGCACGCCGCGCGAAACCATCGAGCGCCTGCGCGGCCTGAAGCTGCGGGTCGAGCCGATCGCGATCCGCAGCGTCGACGAGGTGGCCGCGGGGCTGCGCCAGGTCGGCGAGCTGAGCGGGACCCGGGGTCCCGCGGCGCGCGCCGCCAGCGAATACGCGGCGCGCCTGGCCAGGCTGCGCTCGGTGCACGCCGGCGATCCATTGGTGCGCGTGTTCTACCAGATCGAGACCGACCCGCCGTACAGCGTCAATCGCGACAGCCCGATCAGCCAGGCGATCGCGCTGTGCGGCGGCCGCAACGTGTTCGCCGACCTGCCGATGCTGGCGGGGCCGGTCGGGCGCGAGGCGATCGTCGCGCGCGATCCGCAGGCGATCATCTACACGCGCCAGGACGACGCCGCGGCGATCCGCAGGTTCTGGCAGCGTGGCCCCGCGGTGTCGGCGACGCGCGCCGGCGCCATGTTCGCGATCGACGGCAACCTGCTGGACCGGGCCACGCCGCGGATGCTGGACGGCGTCGAGCAGCTGTGCGGCGCGCTCAGCGCCGCCCGCGCAAAGTACCCCGCCACTGCGTTTCCGCCCGCCCCCGCGAGCGCGCCAGCACACGCGCCGCCACGAACAGGAAGTCCGAAAGGCGGTTGAGGTAGCGCGGCGTCGCCGCGTTCAGGGGCTCCAGCGCATTCACCGCCCACACCGCGCGCTCGGCGCGCCGGCAGATGGCCCGCGCCAGGTGCGCCGCGGCCGCGGCCGGCGTCCCGCCTGGCAGCACGAAATCCTTGAGCGGCGGCAGGCCGCGGTTCAGCGCCTCGACCTCGCGCTCCAGCGCGAGCAGGTCCGACTCCTTCACCAGCGCGGATCCCGGCATCGACAGCTCGCCGCCGAGGTTGAACAGCTCGTGCTGGATCCGTGTCAGCGTCGCGGCGAGGGCCATCGGCAGTTTCTGCGCCAGCAGCACGCCGATCTGGCTGTTGAGCTCGTCGACGTCGCCCATCGCGACGACCCGCGCGTGGGTCTTGGGCACGCGCGCGCCTCCGGTCAGGCCGGTGTCGCCGGCATCGCCGGTACGCGTGACGATCTTGCTCAGTCGGTTGCCCACGGCGCGAGTCTACCGTCGCCAGCCGAGCGTCAGGTAAGCGGAGCGCCCGGCCTGGCTGAAGCCCGCCGCGGTCTGGTAGTCACGGTCGAGCAGGTTCTCGATGCGCGCGCCGACCTGGAATTTCCCGAGCTCGGCCCCGGCGGTCAGGTTCAGCAGCGCATAGCCCGCCAGCGGCGCGCCGGCAAAATCGACCCGCTCGCCGACGGCCAGCGCGTCGAGCCCGAGCGAGTAGCGGTTCCAGCGGCGCAGCACGCCGGCCGCGGCGCTTTCGTCGGCGCGCCGGCACAGCCGCTGCGTGCCGGAGCACGGGTCGGGCCGCGCCGCCGAACGCGGTTCCTGCACCAGCAGCGACGCGTTCGCGCTCCAGCCGCCGGCGTCGAGCCGCCAGCTCAGCTCGGCGCCGCGGTTGCGGTACTCGTCGACGTTGACGGCCATGAACACGTCGTTGAACGGGTCGGCGTCGAAGCAGTTGCCCACGCACTCGACGCTGACCAGGTCGTCGACGCTGGCGCGGAACAGGCGCAACTCGGCGCCGTGGCGCGGCGCGATCTCGTAGCGCACGCCGGCTTCGTAGTTGCGCGCGCGTTCCGGCTCGAGGTCGGGGTTGCCACCGAAGCCGAAGCGATCGGTCGCATCCGGCGCGCGAAAGCCGGTGCCGGCGGCCGCGACCAGGCGCGTGCGCGCCGACAGGTCGAAGCCGTACTCGGCGTTCCAGTCGGTGCGCGTGCCGAAGGCGTCGTGGTCGGCGGCGCTGAGCGCGGCCAGCGCCCGGTGCGGCCCGGCGGCGACCTCGTACTGCACGAACGCCGACGCCACGTCGCGGTCCTCGGCGACCGCCGAGCCGAACAGCGCGGCGCGCACTTCCTCGCGGGCCAGCCACGTGCCCAGCGACAGGTGCGAGCCCGCGCCGAGCGCGATCACGTTGCTCCAGTCCAGCGCGAAGCGCTCGGTGCGGACGAAGTCGGCGCTCTGGTTCTGCGTCACCTCGTCCAGCATGCGGCTCAGGCCCAGGTGCAGGGCCCACGCCGGCAGCGGCGTGGCCGAGGCATCCACGGCCAGCACCTGGTTGCGGAAATCCTGGTCGGCCGGCCCGAAGAAACCGGTGTATTCGCTGGTGCCGCCGGCGAGCCAGGCCTGCGCGCCGAAACTGACCTCGCCGGATCGCGTGGTGGCGCGCACGCTGGCAGTGGAATTGCGGAAGCCGCGGTCCTGGGTCAGCGCGGGCTGCGGCGGGAAGCCGTCGCTCTTTATGTGCTGTGCCTGCAGCGCGACGCCGCTGGCGCCGTCGCCGGCGGCGGCGAACAGGCTGGCGTCACGCGTGCCGAACGAGCCGGCACGCCCGCGTACTTCGGCCGCCGGCACCGCCGGCGCGCGCGTGATGATGTTGATCACGCCGGCGATCGCGTCGGAGCCGTACAGCGTGGCGCGCGGCCCCTTGACGATCTCGATGCGCTCGATCGCGTCCGGGCTGATGTTCTGCAGCGCGGCGCCGCCGCTCGAGGACGGGTTGATGCGGATGCCGTCGACCAGCACCAGCGTGTGAGTGCTCTCGCCGCCGCGGATGAACACCGAGGTGACCGCGCCCGGCCCGCCGTTGCGCCCGACCTCCACGCCGGCGTGCAGGCGCAGCAGCTCGGCGATGTCGGTGGCCTGGGCGCGCTCGATCTCCTCGCGCGTGATGACCACCAGCGCGGCCAGCGCGTCGCGCGCCGGGGTCTCGCGGCCCGCCGCGGTGACCACCACGGTTTCGAGCTGGGTAGCGGCCTCGGGCGCGACCTGTTCCTGCGCGAGGCACGGTGCGGCGATGAGCGCCGCGACGATGAAGCGGTGAGCCGGCATGGTTCTCCCTGCCTGCGTCCCCGCAGGCTGTTGGACGATTGCGTCCCGGGCCGGTCTCCGGACTCGTGGCTCTGGCATCCCGATGCCTTCCCGGCTTGCGCCAGTGGCATCGAGACCTGATGTTTCCACTCACCGTTGCGGGGGCAGTGCCGGACTCGAACCGGCTTCCCGTGCACCCAGGACGCGGACATTCTAGCCGCGGCTGCGGATATCATGCGCGGCCATGAAGGACCCCCACCTCGACGTCGCGCTGCAGGCCGCCGCCGCTGCGGGCCGCATCATCCGCAAGGCGTTCCTCGGCAAGTTCAAGGTGCGCTACAAGGCCGACGCCAGCCCGGTGACGGACGTAGACATCGCGGCCGAAGCGGTCATCAAGAAGATCCTGAGAAGGAAATTCCACGGCCACGGCTTCCACGGCGAGGAAAGTGGGTTTGACCGGGGCGCGGGCGCGTCGAACACGGCCAACGAATACGTCTGGCTGGTCGACCCGATCGACGGCACCAAGTCGTTCGTGCGCGGCTACCCGATGTTCTCGGTGCAGATCGCCCTGATGCGCCGCGGCGAGCTGGTGCTCGGCGTGTCGCACGCGCCGTGCTGGGGCAAGGGCGAGACGCTGCACGCGGTGAAGGGCGCCGGCGCCTGGCGCGGCACGGAGCGCCTGCGCGTGTCGGACGTCAGCCGCATCGACCAGGCCACGCTGTCGACCGGCAACCTGGCGACGCTGGCCGACTCGCCGGGCTGGGAGCGTCTCGGCGAGCTGGTCCCCAAGCTCAACCGCGTGCGCGGCTACGGCGATTTCCTGCACTACCACTACCTCGCCGCGGGCAAGATCGAGGCCGTGGTCGAGTCCGACGTGAACATCCTCGACATCGCCGCGCTGGCCGTGATCGTGCGCGAAGCCGGCGGCACCTTCACCGACCTGTCCGGGGCGCCGGTCGGGCCGGGCACGCGCAGCGTGCTCGCCACCAACGGCAACCTGCACGACACGCTGCGCAAGGCGCTGGCGCACCGCCCGCTCACAGGCTGATCAGCGGCTCCCGCAGCGTGATGACCGGCCAGCCGCGACGCGCGGCCTCGGCGCGCAGTTCGTCGTCCGGGTCCACCACGATGGGCCTCTGCACGTGGCCCAGCAGCGGCAGGTCGTTGTGCGAGTCGCTGTAGAAGGTGATGTGCTCGCAGCGCTCGCCGTAGCCCTTCAGCCACTGCTCCAGCCGCTGCACCTTGCCTTCGCGATAGCACGGCACGCCGGCGATGGCGCCGGTGTAGCGCCCGCCGACCTGCTCGGGGTCGGTGGCCAGCAGTTCATCCACGCCCAGCAGCTGTGCGATCGGCTCGGCCACGAAGCGGTTGGTCGCGGTGATGATCAGCAACTCGTCGCCCTCGATGCGATGGCGCTCCAGCAGTGCCGGCGCCGCCGGCGCGACGATCGGATCGATGCGCGTGGCGACGAAGCGCTCGCGCAGCGGCAGCAGCTTTTCGGCGCCCAGGCGCACCAGCGGCTCCAGCGCGAAACGCGTGTAGGCGGTGATGTCGAGCGTGCCGGCCCGGTAGTCGGCGTAGAACTGGTCGTTGCGGCGCTTGTGGCCGTCGCGCTCGACCAGGCCCTGCTCGATCATGTACTCGCCCCACATGTGGTCGCTGTCGCCGGCGATCAGCGTGTGGTCGAGGTCGAAAATGGCGAGGCGCATGGGGCTGCGGAATATACTGCACCCATGGTCGACGCCGAAGGCTTCCGCCCGAACGTGGGCATCATGCTCGCCGACACCGGTGGCCGCGTGGCATGGGCCAAGCGCATCGGCATGGACGCCTGGCAATTCCCGCAGGGCGGCGTGAATCCCGGCGAGTGCCCCGAGCAGGCGCTGTACCGCGAGTTGCGCGAGGAGCTGGGCCTGGCGAAAGACGACGTCGAGCTGCTGGGCGGCACGCGCGAGTGGCTGCGCTACACCTTGCCGCAGCGCTTCGTGCGCAAGGGCCGCGTGCCGCTGTGCATCGGCCAGAAGCAGAAGTGGTTCGCGCTGCGCCTGCGCGCGCCGGACAGCGCGGTGCGGTTCGATTTCGGCAACCCGCCGGAGTTCGACCACTGGCGCTGGGTGGACTACTGGCACCCGCTCAAGGAAGTGGTGGCGTTCAAGCGGGCGGTCTACGAGGCCGCGCTGCACGAACTTGAGCCGCTGGTAAGGGTCTCACGCTCATGAGCCCGGGGCTGCCTGCCGTGGTGCGGGCGCTGGCGCTGCTGGCGGCGCTGGCGTTGGGCGGTTGCGCGAGCATGGGCCCCGAGCAATGCAAGGCGGCCAGGTGGGAAAAGCTGGGCCGCGCCGACGGCGCGCGCGGCGAGACACCCGACCGCTTCGAGTCCTACCGCAAGGACTGCGCGGAGCACGGCATCGAGCCGCCGGCGGAGGTCTGGCGCCGCGGCTACGAAACCGGCCTCAACGAGTTCTGCACGCCGGCCGGGGCGTACCCGGCGGCGCGGGCGGGCCACGGCGAGGCGGAGCTGTGCGCGGGGCGTCACGGCGAGGAGGAATTCCACACCGCGTTCAAGCACGGGCGGCAGGTCAACCTGATGCTGCGCGAGGTGCGCGAGATGTACGCCAGGCTGCGCGACGGCGTCGCCGCGGTCATGTCGGGCGAGTATTCGCGCGACCAGATCACGGTTTTTCGCGCCCGCGCCAATCCGGACCTGGTCGACTCCCTGCGCCGGCGGCAGGTGCTCCTCGAGCAGCACGATCGCGTGTTCTGCGAGAAGTACGGCGTGGCGCCGCTGGCGCAGGAAGACTTCGAGCAGCCGCCCTACTAGGCGGGCACCGGATCCCTCAGGCGGGCTGCGCGCGTCGGATTGGCTTCCGACGGTCGCTTAGCGTAACATTTAATGCGAATGATTCGCATTCATATCCGGATGACCACCCGGCGCCTTTCCAGGGCGCCTTTGTTCCTCCTGTGCGCGGCCGCCGTGCTGGCGGGGTGCCAGCGCGACGCCGGCGGCGAGCTCGTCATCTACTCGGCGCGTAACGAGCAACTGCTGCAGCCGATCCTCGACCGTTATGCCCAGGAAACCGGCCGCAAGGCGCGCTTCCTGACCGACAAGGAAGCAGCGCTGGTCGAGCGCCTCGCCGCGGAAGGCTCTTCATCGCCGGCGGACCTGCTGATCACGGTGGACGCCGGCAACCTGTGGCAGGCCGCCGAGCGCGGGCTGTTGCAGCCGATCGAGTCGCCGGCGCTCGCGCGCAACATTCCGGCGCACCTGCGCGACCCGCAGAACCGCTGGTTCGGCCTGTCAGTGCGCGCGCGCACCGTGATCTACGCGCCCGCGCGCGTGCCACCGGCCGGGCTGTCCACCTACGAGGCCTTGGCGGAGCCGGCCTGGAAAGGGCGGCTGTGCCTGCGCACCTCCAAGAAGGTCTACAACCAGTCGCTGGTGGCGATGCTGATCGCGGCGCACGGCGAGCCGGCCGCCGAGGCGATCGTGCGTGGCTGGGTCGCCAACCTCGCGGTGCCGCCGTTCGCCAACGACAACGAAGTGATGGAGGCCATCGCCGCTGGCCGCTGCGACGTCGGCCTGGCCAACACCTACTACTACGGCCGCCTCAAGCGCGAGAAGCCCGACCTGCCGCTCGCGCTGTTCTGGCCCAACCAGGGCGAAGGCCAGCGCGGCGTGCACGTCAACGTGTCGGGCGCCGGCCTCACGCGGCACGCGCCCCACCCAAGGGCCGCGCGCCAGTTCCTCGAATGGCTGTCCGACGGCGAGGCGCAGCGCCTGTTCGCCTCGCTGAACCTCGAATACCCGGCCAACCCCGGGGTCGCGCCGGATCCCGCCGTGATGGCCTGGGGCGCGTTCCGCCAGGACCTCATCAACGTGTCGAAGGCCGGCAGCCTGCAGGCCGATGCGGTGCGGCTGATGGATCGTGCCGGCTATCAGTAGGGCGCTGGCGCGCGCCCCCGGCGGGCCGCTGCCGCTGTGGCTCGCGCTGAGCGCCGTGCTGGCGCTGCCGACGCTGGTGCCGATCGCGGTCACCGCCTCGGCGCTGTTCGCGCCGGACCTCGGCGTCTGGCGGCACCTCGCGCAACACGTGCTGCCCGGCGTCATCGCCAACACGCTGTGGCTGATGGCCGGCGTCGGCCTCGGCACCGCGCTGCTGGGCACCGCGCTGGCAGCGCTGGTCGGCCTGTGCGAGTTCCCGGGGCGCCGGATGTTTGCCTGGGCGCTGCTGCTGCCGCTGGCGATGCCGGGCTACATCCTGGCCGTGGCCGTGGTCGACCTGCTGGGGTACGCCGGCCCGCTGGCCACGGCGCTGCGCGACGCCGGGCTCGCGCTGCCGGAAATCCGCTCGCGCGGCGGCGTCATCCTGGTGATGACGCTCGCTCTCTATCCCTACGTGTACCTGATCGCGCGCGGCGCGTTCGCGAGCCAGGGCCTGCGCGCCCTCGAAGCGGCGCGCGCGCTCGGCCACGCGCCGTGGCGCGCGTTCCTGCGCGCGAGCCTGCCGCTGGCACGGCCGTGGATCGCGGGCGGCGTGCTGCTGGTGCTGATGGAGACGCTCGCGGACTTCGGCACGGTCGCGGCGTTCAACGACGACCCCTTCCCCACCGCGATCGACCAGGCCTGGTTCGGCATGTTCTCGGTGGACGCCGCGCTGCAGGTCGCCTCGGTGCTCCTGCTCGTGGCGCTGGCGCTGGTCGCCGCCGAGGCGCACGGCCGCGCGCGCCAGTCCTGGACGGCGGTCGGCGGCGCGCCGCAGCGGCGCCTGCCGCTCGGCCGCGGGCGCTGGCTCGCCAGCGCCGCATGCGTGGCGGTGCTGCTGCCGGCGTTCATCGTGCCCGCGGCGCAGCTGCTGCGCTCGGCGCTGCGCCATCCCGCCGAGCTCGACGCGCGATATCTCGAGCTGCTCGGCAGCTCGGTGAGCCTGGGCCTGCTTGCCGCGGCACTGACCGCGCTCGCGGCGCTGGCCCTGGCCTACGCGGTGCGTCGCTTCCCGGGGAGGCTGTCGACGCTGGCTGCGCGCCTCGCCACGCTGGGCTACGCGCTGCCCGGCGCGCTGCTCGCGATCGCGCTGTACGTGCCGACCGCGCGGCTGATGGGCGCGCTCGAGCGCGGCTTCGGCCTGGGCCACCTGGTACAGGGCAGCCTGCTGCTGATGCTGATGACCTACGGCGTGCGCTTCCTTGCGGTCGCGCACGCGCCGCTGGCGGCGGCGCTGTTGCGCCTGCGGCCGTCGCTGGAAGAGTCGGCGCGGCTGCAGGGCGTCGGTGGCGTCGCGCTGCTCCGGCAGGTGTACCTGCCGCTGCTGCGCGGCGGCCTGTCGGCCGCGCTGCTGCTGGTGTTCGTGGACGTCATGAAGGAGATGCCGATCACGCTGATGACGCGGCCGTTCGGCTGGGACACGCTGGCCACGCGCATCTTCGAGCTGACCAGCGAGGGCGAGTGGGCGCGCGCCGCCTGGCCCGCGCTCGGCATCGTCGCGGCGGGCCTGCTGCCGATGTACTGGCTCAACCGTGGACTGGATGGCGAGTCCCGTGAACCTGCGGCTTGAGGCGGTCGGCGCTGGCTACGGCGGCGCCGACGTGGTGCACGCGCTGGGCTTCGGCCTCGAGGCCGGCGCCATCGGCTGCCTGCTCGGGCCGTCGGGCTCCGGCAAGACCACGGCGCTGCGCGCCATCGCCGGCTTCGAGCCGCTGCGCGCGGGCAGCATCGCGCTCGGCGGCCGCGTGCTGTCGGGGCCCGGCGTGCACTTGCCGCCCGAGCAGCGCGGCATCGGCATGGTGTTCCAGGACTACGCGCTGCTGCCGCACCTGAGCGCGCTGCGGAACGTGCAATTTGGCCTGCATCGCAGCGCGCCGGCCGAGCGCGCGCGCCGAGCGCGCGAACTGCTCGAGCTGGTGGGCCTCGCGGGCTGCGCCGCCGCTTACCCGCACGAGCTGTCGGGCGGCCAGCAGCAGCGCGTGGCGCTGGCGCGCGCGCTGGCGCCGAAGCCGGCGCTGCTGCTGCTCGACGAGCCGTTCTCGAGCCTCGATCCCGAGCTGCGCGAGCGGCTCGGTCAGGACGTGCGCCGCATCCTGCGCCGCGAGGGCACCACTGCGCTGCTGGTCACGCATTCGCAGCAGGAGGCCTTCGCCATGGCCGACGTGATCGGCGTGGTCGCGGACGGTCGCCTGCGGCAGTGGGACACCGGCTACAACCTCTACCACCGGCCCGCCGACCGCTTCGTCGCCGGCTTCATCGGCGAAGGCGTGCTGGTGCCGGGCCGGTGCGCGGCAGACGGCAGCGTGCAGATCGAGCTGGGCCACGCGCGACCGCGCATCGCGGTCGCGCCCGGGCCGGTGGAAGTGCTGCTGCGGCCGGACGACGTGGTCCACGACGACGCCAGCGCGCTGCGCGCCGAGGTGCGGCACAAGGCCTTCCGCGGCGCCCAGATCCTCTACACGCTGCGCCTGCCGAGCGGCACCGAGGTGCAGTCGCTGGTGCCGAGCCACCACGACCACGCGCTCGGCGAGGCCATCGGCATCCGCCTCGACCTCGAGCACGTCGTGGTCTTCAACGGCGCCTGAAAAAAGAGCGCCGCTCCGGTGGGCGGCGTCGGCACCGTTGGGGTCGGCGCTCAGAACGTGTACTCGACGCCGGCCTGCACCAGGCGCGGCGCGCCCGGCAGGATGCCGCGCGTGCGATCGGCGATGTAGGTCTTGTCTAACAGGTTCTTGGCGGTGACGAACACGCCGAAGCCGGTCGCCGGCAGCCGGTAATTCAACGCGGCGTTCCAGATCGTGTAGCTCGCGATCTCGCCGGCCTGGCCGTTGCCGTTGGGCGCGGCGCTGGCGGTATTGGCGAAGTCGGCGTACTGGCGGCCGACATGGACCGCCTCCAGCCGCGCGTGCACGCCGAGCGGGTGTTGGTAGCCGAGTGTCGCGGTCAGCAGGTCCTCGGGCGCGTAGGGCAGCCGGTTGCCGGCGGCACTGCCGGTCACCGCGCTGCCGTTGTCCACGCGGATGAACGGGCTCTCCTGGTCGGCCGTCGGCAGCCAGGTCCAGGCGAGTTCGACGAACGGGTTGTGCGCGCTGTCGAGGATCTGGCCGAACTCGGCCCGCGCCAGCAGCTCGGCGCCTTCGTAGCGGGTCTGGCCCGTCGCCAGCGGCGTGCTGCCCGCGGCGATCGAACCGACGGCGATCTGGCGCTCGAAATCGTTCAGGAACGCGGTGCCCTCGATGGCCACGCCCGCCCACGGGCGCGTGCGCGCGCCGATCTCGTAGTTCCAGCTTTGTTCGGCCTCGAGGTCAACCGTCACGCCACTGTTGTTGATCAGGTCGGCGGTCGACGGCGGCGAGAAGCCGCGGTGCACGCCGGCGAACAGCGCCGCCGCGTCGCTGGCCGCCCAGGTCGCGCCCAGGCTCGGCACCAGCTCGGTGATGTCGGACGTGCCCGATACCGGCGCGGTGCAGGCCGAGGGATCCTGCGGCGAGCCGCCCGAGGCGTTCGGGCAGCGGTTGGTGCGCTCGTAACGCACGTGCTCGACGCGAACCGCCGGGATCAGCGCGACGCTGCCGAACGCGAAGCGGTTCTGTACGAAGGCCGACCAGGCCTGGTTGCGGCGCTCGTTGCTCTCGGCCAGCGGGCCGCTGCGGGCGGTGGCGGTGTCGCCGACCTTTTGCAGGCGGTCCTGCTCCTCGAAGTGAGCGCGCACGCCGGCTTCGAGCTCGCCGCCCGCGCCGAACCACTCGTGGGCGAGGCGCACGCGTGGCTCGACTCCGAAGCTGTAGTACGCGCGCAGGTTGCCGATGTTGGCGCCGCAGGTGTCGGGATCGACCTGCGTGCCGGCGGCGCGGTCGGTCACCACCTGCTGGCAGGCCGTGAAGTCGGAGTCGGCCGCGCCGACCGGATTGAAGGTCGTGTTGCTCGACTGGCGCCACCAGTCGCGGTTGAAGCGGCTGCCGTACAGGTTGGTGATCAGCGTCGCCTCGCCGAGCGGCGCCTCGTGGGTCAACGACACGCCCTGGCGGTCGGCCTCGAAGTAGTCGTTCCTGAACGGGTTGTACTCGCGGCCGAAGTTGGCGTACTCGGCGTCGGTCAGGCCGGAGTAGGTGAGCTGCGAGTCCTCGGCGTAGTAGTTGGCGCGCACGGTCAGGGCCTGGCGGCCGCCGAGGCCGACGACCGCCTTGTAGTTGAGGTCGTCCAGCTCGGAATGGGTGTTGTCGCGCGCCGCGTCGCCCTGCTTGCGCACGTAGTCGAGCAGCATGCCGCTGCCGCCGACGTAACCCCGCCCGTTGAGGTACTCGCGATTGCCGGCCATCAGCATGACGCCGCTGGTGAGGGTCTCGGGCGGCGCCGGCGTGATGTAGTTGATGACGCCGCCGACGGTCTGCGGGCCGTAGATGTTCTGGCCGGCCCCCTTGAGGACCTCGATGCGATCGAAGCGGTCGACCGGCGGGTGGTAGTAGCTGGCGTTGTCGCCGTAGGGCGCGAACGCGAGCGGGATGCCGTCCTCCAGCAGCAGCACCTTGGTCGAGCGGGTCGGGTTCAGGCCGCGGATGCCGATGTTCGGCCGCAAGCCGAAGCCTTCCTCGTCGCGCACGTTGACGCCCGCGGCCTTGCGCAGCGCCTCGTTGGTCGTCATCACGCGGCTGTCATCGAGCGTCTCGCGCGCGATCACCTGCGCCGAGCCGGGAAGCCTCTCCTGCCGGTCCGGCTTGCCGATGACTTCGAGGACCGGCATCTCGACGGACTTCTGGCCCGCGGCCGCGGGCGCCTCGGTTGTGCGGTACCCGTCCTCCGCCACAGGCTCCGCCGGCACGGGCTCCTGCGCCGCGCCTGCGGGAACGGACAGGAGCAGGAAGGTGATAAAGGCGAGGGCGAAACGCGTGCGCATCGGGATGTCCTGTTGGGGGTGCGGAGCATCAGGAATGTAGGCCAATGCGATTCTAAATGCAAATCGTTCTCATTTAGGTTTCTGTTACGATAGCGGCCATGTACGTCTGCATCTGCAAGGCCGTCTCCGAAAGGAAGGTCGCCCGCGCCGTGGCCGAGGGCGCGACGACCCTGAAGGACCTGCGCGAGCGCACTGGCCTGGGCACCGGTTGCGGCAAGTGCGTGCCGCAGGCCTATCAGCTGCTGCGCGAGACGCTCGAGGCCCGGCACTCGCCAGCCGCGCATCACGAACTCGCGACCAGGACTGGCTCGTAAATCGCGCAGCGTGTCGCGGACGCGAATCGAACGCAGAAGCGTTAGTTATTCCCGCTGAAACAGCCAGTTAGCTTGCCGGCCGAACGCGCCGGCGCGTAAGCTTCCGCGCGCGTTCCAACACGGAGAAGAGCCATGCGCGGCGACGCCAAAGTCCTCGAGTTCCTCAACCAGGCGCTGAAGAACGAACTGACGTCGATCAACCAGTATTTCCTGCACGCGCGCATGGCCGGCAACTGGGGCCTGAAGAAGCTCGAGAAGAAGGAGTACGAGGAATCGATCGACGAGATGAAGCACGCCGACAAGCTGGCCAGGCGCATCCTCTTCCTCGAGGGGCTGCCCAACTTCCAGGATCTCGGCAAGCTTTACATCGGCGAGGACGTGCCGGAAATCCTGGCGGCCGACCTCAAGCGCGAAAAGGAAGCGCATCCGCTGTACAAGGAAGCGATCGCGCACTGCGAGAAGGTGCAGGACTACGTGTCGCGTGACCTGCTGACCGCGATCCAGGAAAGCGAGGAATCGCACATCGACTGGCTCGAGGAGCAGATCGGGCTGCTCGAGAAGGTCGGGCTGCAGAACTACCTGCAGTCGATGATGTAGGCCTTCAGGCGCGGCGGCGCTGCCGTTTACGTCGGCTTCAGCACCGCCAGCAGCACCATCGCGATCAGGAACGCGGCCGGGATTTCGTTGATCCAGCGGAAGAACTTCGCCGAGTGGGTGTTGCGGTAGTTGGCGAAGTCGCGGTGGATCAGCCACAGCCAGACGTGGTACGCGACCAGGCCGAGCGCCAGCATCAGTTTCATGCGCAGCCACGGCGCCTCGAGCAGCGCCGGGACCTGCCAGATCAGCCACCCGCCGAACGCGAACGTCAGCACCGCGCCCAGCGTCATGATGATGAACAGCTTGCGCTCCATCTGGCAGAAGCGGCCCTGGCCGGTCGCGTCCTTGACGCCGCAGTGGTACACGAACAGCCGTGGCAAGTAGAACAGGCCCGAGAACCAGGTCACCATGAAGATGATGTGGAAGGCTTTGAGCCAGAGCATCAGGGGGCAGGGGTTAGGGGTCAGGGATCAGCATACGGCAACCGCATCTGCCGTCATTTTCTTCTCCCTGATCTCTGGTTCCTGACCCCTGACCCCTATATCATCGCCGCTCTTCTCCTGGGGTACGCGGCACATGATCGACGTCGGCATCGTGGGCGGCACCGGCTACACCGGCGCCGAGCTGCTGCGCCTGCTGGCGCGGCATCCCGAGGCCAGCGTTCGGCTGCTGACCTCGCGCCAGGAAGCCGGCAAGCGCGCCGACGCGCTGTTCCCACAATTGCGCGGGCGCTGCGAGGTGAGCTTCAGCGAGCCCGACGTCACCGCGCTGGCCGCGTGCCGGGCGGTGTTCTTCGCGACGCCGGCCGGCACGGCGATGAAGCTTGCGCCGGCGCTGCTCGACCGCGGCGTGAAGGTGATCGACCTGTCGGCGGATTTCCGGTTCAAGGATGCGTTGCGCTTCCGCCAGTGGTATCAGATGGATCACGCCAGCCCCGGGCTGTTGCGCGAAGCGGTTTACGGCCTGCCCGAGGTGAACCGCGAGGCGATCCGTGACGCGCGGCTGGTCGGTTGTCCCGGCTGCTACCCGACCGCGGTGCAGCTCGGCGTGCTGCCGCTGGTCGAGAACCAGCTGGCGGTGCCGGGCTCGCTGATCGCCGACTGCAAGTCCGGCGTGAGCGGGGCCGGACGCGAGCTGAAGGCGTCGTCGATGTTCTCGGAGGCCGCCGAGTCGCTGAAAGCCTACGGTGTCGGCAGCCACCGCCACCACGCCGAGATCGAGCAGGGGCTCGGCGCCGTCGCCGGCGATCCGGTGCCGGTCACGTTCGTGCCGCACCTGGTGCCGATGAACCGCGGCATCCACGCGACGCTGTACGCCGACCTCGAGCGCGACACCGACGTGCAGGCGCTCTACCAGATGCGCTACTCGGGGGAGCCGTTCGTCGACGTGCTGCCGGCCGGGTCGCACCCGGAGACGCGCTCGGTGCGCGGCACCAACCAGTGCCGCATCGCGGTGCACCGCCCGCACGGCGGCCGGCGCGTGGTGATCCTGGCCGTCATCGACAACCTGGTGAAGGGCGCTGCCGGCCAGGCGGTGCAGTGCTTCAACCTGATGTTCGGGCTCGACGAGACCGCCGGCCTCGACGCAACCGCGCTCTGGCCGTGAAGAAAGTCGTCATCCAGGCCTATCGTCCGCGGCTGCGGATGGCGCTCACGGCGGCGGCGGCGGCGGCGCTGGCGATCGGCGCCTATGGCCTGTACAGCTACACGCGCGCCACCACGGTGGTCGACTTCGAGCGCGCGCAGACCGAGCGCGACCTGCTGCTGCAGGAGCGTCGCGACCTGACGACGAAGCTGCGCGAATCGCACGGCGAAGTCGAGAAGCTCAAGGACCAGGTCGTCTACCTGGAGCGCTCGCGCGAGATCGACGCGCAGGCCTGCGCCACGGTCAAGTCGTCGCTGGGCAGCCTGCAGGAGGAAGTGGCCGACCTGCACGAGCAGGTCGCGTTCTACCGCGGCATCGTTTCGCCCGACGCGTCGCGCGCGGGCGTGCGCGTCTACGAATTCAAGGTCTATCCGACCGCGACCGAAGGCGTGTTCCGCTACGACCTGGTGCTGATCCAGTCGGTCCGGCACGACCGGCGCATCGCCGGCCGCGTCGAGATCTCGCTGCAGGGCCTCGGCAATGGTCAGACCCAGGTGCGCCGCCTGTCGGAGCTGATCCTCAGCGGCGAAAAGAACATGGTATTTTCGTTCAAGTACTTCGAGGAGTTCGGCGGCGAGTTCCGCCTCCCCGACGGCTTCCGGCCCACGCGCGCAGTCGTGGCGGTGCTGCCCGACGGCGGCGCGGTGCCGAAGGTCGAAGACGAGTTCGAGTGGGCGAAAATCCAGGGCACGTAGGAAAAGTCATGGCAAGGAATTTCTGGGGCAGCGGGGACAAACCGGGAGTGTCGACCGTGGATACTTTGATCGGCCGTCAGACGGAGATCCACGGCGACGTGCGCTTCTCCGGCGGCCTGCACATCGACGGCAAGGTGGTCGGCAAGGTCATCGCGCTCAACGAGAAGAACGCGATGCTGTCGATCAGCGAGACCGGCATGGTCGAGGGCGACGTGCGTTCGCCGACCATCGTGCTGAACGGCCAGGTCTCGGGCGACGTCCACGCCAGCGAGCACATCCAGCTCGGCGCCAAGGCGCGCGTCACCGGCAACGTCTACTACGGCATCATCGAGATGACCGGCGGCGCCAAGATCAACGGCCAGATGGTGCATGAGGGCGACGATGCGATCGCCGCGCTGACCCACGCGAAGCCCGTCAACGAGCCGCTCGCCAGCACCTCACTCGGCGAAGAGCTGAAGGACAGCCGCTTCAAGATCTGAAGCGGGCCAGCGATGAGCGAAACCACCGTCCAGTTCACCGAAGCCGCTGCGCACAAGGTGCGCGCGCTGCTGGACGAGGAAGACAACAAGAACCTCAAGCTGCGCGTGTTCGTGACCGGCGGCGGCTGCTCGGGGTTCCAGTACGGCTTCACCTTCGACGAGAACCAGGAGGAAGGCGACACGCGCGTGGACCGCGGCGGCGTCACGCTGCTGGTGGATCCGATGAGCGTGCAGTACCTGCTCGGTGCCGAGATCGACTACAAGGAAGACGTGCAGGGCGCGCAGTTCGTGATCCGCAACCCGAACGCCGCCACCACCTGCGGCTGCGGCAATTCCTTCTCCGTGTGAAAAATGGGACTGTCCCTTCAGGGACTGTCCCCATCTTTCACGCGCGATAGACGCCGCCGAGCACCGCCTCCCGCGACGCGCCGGTCACCGCCGGCAGGTTCCCGGGCAGTCCCGCGAGTGCGCGCATCGCCAGCCAGGCGAACGCGGCGGGCTCGACCAGCCGAGGTGCCAGCCCGAGCTTGCCGGTATCGCTGACGCCGCAGTTCGGCAGCAGCTCCTTCAGGCGCCGCATCAGGAAGAGGTTCAGCGCGCCGCCGCCGCAGACGTACAGCGAGCCGGTCTTCTTCGGCAGTTCCTGCACCGCCTGTGAGATGGAAACCGCGGTCAGCTCGCACAGCGTGCGCTGCACGTCGGCGGCCGACAACTCGGCGAGCTTCGGGAAACGCGCGCCCACCCAGTCGAGATTGAAGTAGTCGCGCCCGGTGCTCTTGGGCGCCGCGCGCGCGAAGTAGGGATCCGCCAGCAGCGCCTTGAGCAGGCCGTCGTGCACGTGGCCGCCGGCGGCCCAGCGCCCTTCGCGGTCCAGCGGCTGCTTCTGGTGCAGCTGGGTCCACTCGTCCATCAGGCCGTTGCCCGGCCCGGTGTCGAAGCCGCGAACGCTCGCCGCGTCGGCGCCCGGCAGCGCGGTGAGGTTGGCGATGCCGCCAATGTTGACCACGGCGCGGGCTTCCCAGTCCGAGGCGAACACCGAGTGGTGGAACGCCGGCACCAGCGGCGCGCCCTGGCCACCGCGCGCGATGTCGGCGCGCCGAAAATCTGCGACCGTCGTGATGCCGGTCAGCGCCGCGATCAGCGAAGGGTCGCCGAGCTGCAGCGACGCGCGCACGCCCGACGGGTCGTGGAACACGGTCTGGCCGTGCGAGCCGAGCGCCTTCACTTCGGCCGGCGTCAGGCCGACTTCGCGCAGCAGCGCCATCGCGGCGTCGGCGAAGGTCTTGGCGACGGCGTGGTCGATGCGCGAGAGGACCTCGAGCGTCAGCGCGGGCTTCTTGCGCTGCAACTCGAGCAACTCGTCGCGCAGGCCGGCGCCGTAGGGTTGGCTCTGCGAGCCGACCACGCGCAGGAAGCGGCGGTTGCGCATCTCGCACAGGGCCGTGTCGACACCGTCGATGCTGGTCCCCGACATCAGCCCGAGGTAGAGCTCGGTCATCCCCGGCGCCTCTGGATCAGTTGGCTTGCGCGACCTGCGAGCGGTTCAGCGCGTCGAGCTGCGCCACCAACGGCGCCGACGATGCCTTGAAGTGCTCGACATGCTGGCGCGGCAGGGCGCTGGCGCGCGGCAGGATCACGCGACGCGGGTCGCGGTGCACGCCGTTGACGCGGAATTCATAGTGCAGGTGCGGGCCGGTCGCCAGGCCGGTGCTGCCGACGTAGCCGATGACCTGGCCCTGCTGCACGCGGCTGCCGTAACCGATCCCGGAGCGGACGCGCGACAGGTGGCCGTACAGCGTCTCGTACGACGAGCCGTGCTTGAGCACGATCGCGCGCCCGTAGCCGCCTTTCCAGCCGACGAACGACACGCGGCCATCGCCGGTGGCCTTGATCGGCGTGCCGGTCGGCGCCGCGTAATCGGTGCCGAGATGGGCGCGCATCCGGTTCAGCACGGGATGGAAGCGGCCGCGGCTGAAGTTGGAGCTGACGCGGAACACGTCCAGCGGCGTGCGCAGGAACGCCTTGCGCAGCGACTGGCCGCCGGCGGCGTAGTAGCCCGCGTTGCCCTGCGGATCGACGTAGCGCACCGCGCGCAGCGACTGGCCCTGGTTGATGAACTCGGCGGCGAGGATGTTGCCGGCGCGCAGCTTCTTGCCGTCCTTGTAGAGGTCCTCGTAGATCACGGTGTAGCGGTCGCCGACGCGGATGTCCTGCACGAAGTCGATGTCGTAGCCGAAGATGTCGGCCAACTCGATGATCAGCTTGTCCGGCAGTCCCGCGGCAACGCCGGACTGGTAGAGCGAATCGGTGATGCGGCCCATGGCGTAGGTCGGGCGATGCTCGATCTCGGCGGCGAGCACGATGCTGTCGAAGCCAGTGTCGGTGCGGCTGACCTGCAGCGTGCGCGTTTCGTCGAGCGCGTAGGTCAGTTCCTGCAAGCCCTCGGGACCCTTGCGCAGGTGCAGCAAGTCGCCGGCCTTGAGCTGCTTCAGGCGTTTGTTGTCGCCGCCGAGGCCGACGATCTGCACCCAGTCGGTTACCGGGAGCCCCAGGGTGTCGAACACTTTTGAAAGCGTGTCGCCGGACTTGATCGTCACGGCGACCCAGGGGCTCGCGGGCGGTGTCACCAGCGCTTCAGGGCCCCTGGCTTCGGCGCTCGGCGTTGCAGGCGTATCGGCTTCGGGCGTGGGCAGCGGCGCATCGACCTCGCGCAGCGCAGCGCCGCTCATCAGCGCGCCGACCGACACCAGCACCAGCGCCGCGACGAGGAACGAACGTCGCGCGGCCGGGAAGGCTGTGGTTCCGGCTGGGCTATAATCGAGGCGCATCACGAGCTCACCACGCAAAAAATACAGGCCGACCACGGCTCCTCGCCGAGGTTCGCGCCGCCTGGGATTGCTTTTGGTTTTCGCGGCGCTGATGGCGCGTAAAAGACCATAAAATCCCTGATCTTGCAAGGGTTTTTTGGTACTACTTAGAGCGCCACCTGAACTTTCGTAGACCCGAACCCATGGCCAGCTCCCAGCCGTTTGCCGAGATCGAGCGCGGCACTGACGAAGTCCTGCCCCGGGACGAGTTCCGTAACCGGCTGATTGAGGCGGAGAAAAAGGGCCAGCGCCTGGTGGTGAAGGCGGGCTTCGACCCGACCGCGCGCGACCTGCACCTCGGCCACACCTTGCTGCTCAATCGCCTGCGCGCGTTCCAGGAACGCGGACACGACGTCGTGTTCCTGATCGGCGACTTCACCGGGATGATCGGCGACCCGACCGGCAAGAACGAGACGCGCAAGCCGCTGACGCGCGAGGAAGTGCTCGAGAATGCCAAGACCTATGAGGCGCAAGTCTCGAAGATCCTCGATCCGAAGAAGACGCGCGTCGAGTTCAACTCGAAATGGCTGGCTGCGCTCGGCGCCGAAGGCATCGTGCGGCTCGCGGCGCAATACACGGTCGCGCGCATGCTCGAGCGCGACGACTTCAACAAGCGCTACAAGGACAACCAGCCGATCGCGGTGCACGAGTTTCTCTATCCACTGCTGCAGGGATACGACTCGGTCGCCCTGAAGGCCGACGTCGAGCTCGGCGGCACCGACCAGAAATTCAACCTGCTGGTCGGTCGCGCGCTGCAGCAGAGCTACGGCCAGCGCCCGCAATGCATCATGACGGTGCCGATCCTCGAAGGCCTGGACGGCGTGCAGAAAATGAGCAAGTCACTGAACAACTCCATCGGCGTGAATGAGCCCGCCGGCGAGATTTTCGGCAAGGTCATGTCGATCTCCGACACGCTGATGTGGCGTTACTACGACCTCGTTTCGTTCCGCCCGCTGGCGGACGTGGCGCAGATGAAGAAATCGGTCGGTGGCGGCGCCAATCCGCGTGACATCAAGATGGAGCTGGCGGCCGAGATCGTCGAACGCTTCCACGGCACCGGCAGCGGTGCGCGCGCCCGCGAGGCGTTCGTCGCGCAATTCTCGAAAGGCGCGCTGCCGGACGACATCCCGGAAGTGAAGATCATCGCGCCGAAGGAAGGCCTGCCGCTGCCGCGCGTGCTGAAGGAGGCGGGCCTGTGCGCTTCGACCTCGGATGCGAATCGCCAGATCCAGCAACGCGCCGTGAAAGTGGACCAGCAGCGCGTGGAAGATCGCGCACTGATGCTGAAACCCGGCGCGACGTACTTGCTGCAGGTCGGACCACGCCGCTACGCCCGCGTGACGCTGTAGGGCTGATCACGGAATTTGCTTTTTTCCGGTGCCGCGCTAGAGTCGGTCCCGCTCCGCAACGTACGGAGCCCACAACGACAACAACAACGGAGAAAAAAAATGAACCGCGCAAATCGTGCACTCCTGGGCGTCGCCCTCGCTCTCGCCAGCAAGGTCGTCTTCGCCGGCGCCGTGAACATCAACACGGCGGACGCAAAAACGCTGGCGAAGGAACTCGTCGGTGTCGGCCCGGCGAAGGCGGAAGCGATCGTGAAGTACCGGACCGAGAAGGGCCCGTTCAAGGTGCCCGAAGAGCTCAAGAAGGTGGAGGGGGTCGGCGACGCGACCTACGAGCAGAACAAGGCCAGCATCAAGGTGAAGGACTGAGCAGCCGGCGGCGGCACGGGCCCTCCGGGGCCCGTGCCGTTTCGCCCCTGGAGTGGTCAAATACTGAGCGTTTGTAGGGGGTTGTGCGCTGCAACAGTGGACAACCCTGTGAGTAAATCGGGCGGGCCCACAGGAGCGGGGAAGCCCGGCGTAAGTAGGTGTTTTATCGGGTGTTGACACCCAAACAAACCCCCCTATAATGCGCCTCCCCGCTGTCCCGGGAACTCCAAAAGAAACCCGGTGGCAGCCTGTTCTTTAATAAAAAGCAAGTGATTTGTGTGGGTGCTCCCGGATGCGCGGCGCAAGCCAAAGCATTACGGAGTATCAACATGGCCAGTAATTAAGTTTATTGAGCCCTGAAGATAACTCTGCGGCACTGAAGACCCCCTCCGGGGTTCAGGTGCCAGATCTACTTAAGCATTACCTTTAAATTAAGTGGAGAGTTTGATCCTGGCTCAGATTGAACGCTGGCGGCGTGCCTAACACATGCAAGTCGAGCGGCAGCGCGGGGGCAACCCTGGCGGCGAGCGGCGGACGGGTGAGCAATACATAGGAATCTGCCTCAGAGCGGGGGATAGCCAGGGGAAACCCTGATTAATACCGCATGATGTCGAGAGACCAAAGTGGGGGACCGTAAGGCCTCACACTCTGAGATGAGCCTATGTCGGATTAGCTAGTTGGCGGGGTAACGGCCCACCAAGGCGACGATCCGTAGCTGGTCTGAGAGGACGATCAGCCACACCGGAACTGAGACACGGTCCGGACTCCTACGGGAGGCAGCAGTGGGGAATATTGGACAATGGGCGAAAGCCTGATCCAGCGACGCCGCGTGGGTGAAGAAGGCCTTCGGGTTGTAAAGCCCTTTAAGCCGGGACGAAAAAGCTACACCTAACACGTGTGGCCTTGACGGTACCGGAAGAATAAGCACCGGCTAACTCTGTGCCAGCAGCCGCGGTAATACAGAGGGTGCGAGCGTTAATCGGATTTACTGGGCGTAAAGCGTGTGCAGGTGGCTTCCTAAGTCGGTTGTGAAATCCCTGGGCTCAACCTGGGAATTGCAGTCGATACTGGGAAGCTCGAGTTCGGTAGAGGACGGCGGAATTCCCGGTGTAGCGGTGAAATGCGTAGATATCGGGAGGAACATCGATGGCGAAAGCAACCGTCTGGGCCTGAACTGACACTGAGACACGAAAGCGTGGGGAGCAAACAGGATTAGATACCCTGGTAGTCCACGCCGTAAACGATGAGAACCTGACGTCGGTTTGCTCTGCGAATCGGTGTCGTAGCTAACGCGCTAAGTTCTCCGCCTGGGGAGTACGGCCGCAAGGTTGAAACTCAAAGGAATTGACGGGGGCCCGCACAAGCGGTGGAGTATGTGGTTTAATTCGATGCAACGCGAAGAACCTTACCTGG
>JBQTJQ010000040.1:0-3181 GCA_052386975.1 Gammaproteobacteria bacterium
GGCGGCGTCGGCATCGGCTACTCCACCCACGCAGGGCAAGTGATCGTCGCCGACGGCACGCCCGAGGCCGCGAAACGCCTCGAGCGCGTGTTGACCAGCGATCCGGGCATGGGTGTGGTGCGGCACGCGGACGCGGGCTACGACGAGGCGATCACGTTCGCGCGCGAGACGGGCGTCACCATTCCTATGAAAAAAGGGCCGATGCGGCGATGACGCCGGTCGACCTGATCGTCCACAGCGCGGCGCAGGTCGTCACCTGCGCCTCGAAGGGCGGACCCAAGCGCAAGGCGGCGATGGCCGACGTCGGCGTGATCACCGGCGGCGCGGTGGCGATTGCCGGCGGGAAGATCGTCGCGGTGGGTTCGAGCGACGAGCTGCGCCGAGCGCACCAGGCCGAGGAAGAGATCGACGCCTCCGGCCGCGTGGTCTGTCCCGGCTTCGTTGATCCCCACACCCACGTCGCCTACGCCGGGGACCGCGTCGACGAGTTCGAGCGGCGCATCCGCGGCGAGACCTACCAGCAGATCGCGGCCGGCGGCGGTGGCATCCTGTCGACCGTGCGCGCGACGCGCGAGGCCTCGGTGTCGGCCGTGGTCGAGCAATCCGCGGCGCGGCTGGCCGAGATGCTCGAGCTCGGCACCACCACTGCCGAGGTCAAGACCGGCTACGGCCTCGACACCGGCACCGAGCTCAAGCTGCTGCGCGCCATCGATCGGCTCGATCGCCACCAGCCGGTCGAGCTGGTGCCGACGTTCATGGCGGCGCACACCGTCCCGCCCGAGTTCAAGGGCCGCGCCGACGCCTACGTGGACTACGTGATCGAGGATTCGCTGCCCGCCGCGGTCGCCTGGTACCAGGGCTCGCCGTTCGCGGCCAGCAAGCGCCCCATGTTCGCCGACGTGTTCTGCGAGCAGAACGCGTTCGACCTGGCCCAGTCGCGCCGCGTGCTGCAGGCGGCGAAGGCCGCGGGCCTGCCGCTGAAGGCGCACGTGGACCAGTTCAACGATCTCGGTGGCGTCGCCATGGCCGTCGAGCTGGGTGCGACTTCGGTGGACCACCTGGAAGTGACGGGTGCCGCCGGGTTCAGCGCGCTGGCGCAGTCGGGCGCGATCGGAGTCGTGATTCCTTCGGCGAACTTCAACCTGGGCCAGGCGCATTTCGCCAACGCGCGCGCGATGATCGACGCCGGCGTGGCGATCGCGCTGACCACCGACATCAATCCCGGCTCTTCGCCGTGCCCGTCGCTGCCGCTGGTGATGGCGATCGCCTGCCGTTACCAGAAACTCTCGCCCGCCGAGGCGCTGAATGCGGCGACGATCAACGCCGCCCACGCCATCGGCCTGGGCGGCCGGATCGGCTCGCTCGAAGCCGGCAAGCAGGCCGACCTGCTGGTGCTCGACGTGCCGGACTACCGGCACATCGCTTATCGTTTCGGCGGTAACAATGTGATGCAGGTCATCAAGAAGGGCAGAGTCGTCATATGAGCGACGTGACCCGGCTGGACGGCGCGAGCCTGAGCTTCGACCAGGTGCTGGCGGTGGCGCAGGGCGCGCCGGGCAAGCCGCGCGTGGCGCTCAGCGATGCCGCGCGCGTCGCCGTGCAGCGCGCCGCCGACGGCGTGCAGCGATTGCTCAAGGAAGGCCGCATCGCCTACGGCATCACCACCGGCTTCGGCGCGTTCAAGGACCGCGTGATCCCGCCGGAGCAGGTCGAGCAGCTCCAGCGCAACATCCTGGTCAGCCACGCGGTCGGCGTGGGCAGGCCGTATGACACGGCCACCACCCGCGCGATCATGCTGATCCGCGCCAACACGCTGGCGCGCGGCAACTCCGGCGTGCGGGTCGAGACGCTCGAGGCGCTGCTCGAGATGCTCAATCGCGGCCTGCACCCGGTGATCCCGGAGAAGGGCTCGCTCGGCGCCAGCGGCGACCTCGCGCCGCTCGCGCACATGGCGCTGCCGCTGATCGGCGAAGGCGAGGTCGAGCACGGCGGCCAGGTGATGAAGGCGGCCGAGGCACTGAAGGCCGCCGGCCTGAAGCCACTGACTCTGGCGGCCAAGGAAGGCCTTGCACTCACCAACGGCACCTCGGTGATGTGCGCGCTCGGCGTGCTGGAGACACTGCGCGCCGAGTCGCTGTCACAGGCGGCCGACGTCGCCGGCATGCTGTCGCTCGAGGCGCTCAACGGCACGCCGGCGGCGTTCGACGAGCGACTCCACAAGCTGCGGCCGTTCCCGCGCCAGATCGAATGCGCGGCCTACCTGCGCGCGCTGCTCGACGGCAGTGGCTACGTGCGGCGCAGCGACAGCGACAACGTCCAGGACGCCTACACGCTGCGCTGCATCCCGCAGGTGCACGGCGCCGTGCGCGATGCCATCGCCTACGCCCGCTGGGTGTTCGAGGTCGAGCTGAACTCGGTGACCGACAACCCGCTGCTGTTCATCGACGAGAAGAGCGGCAAGGTCGAGGTCATCTCCGGCGGCAATTTCCACGGCGAGCCGCTGGCCATCGCCATGGACTACCTCGGGCTGGCCGTGGCCGAACTCGGCAACATCTCCGAGCGGCGCATCATGCGCCTGACCGACGAGGCCTCGAACAAGAGCGTGCTGCCGGCCTTCCTGACCCGCGAGGGTGGCCTGAACTCGGGCTTCATGATCGTGCAGTACACCGCCGCGGCTCTGGCGACCGAGAACAAGGTGCTGGCGCATCCGGCCAGCGTCGACACCATCCCGACCTCGGCCAATGTCGAAGACCACGTCAGCATGGGCGTGACCGCGGGCCTCAAGCTGCGGCAGATCCTCGACAACGTCGAAGGGATACTCGCGATCGAGCTGATGACGGCGGCCCAGGGCATCGATTTCCGGCCGAAGGCACGGCACGGCCGCGGGACGGCAGCGGCCTACGCGCGCGTGCGCCAGCACGTGCCGTTCATCGAGCGCGACGCGGTGATGTACACCTACATGGAAGCGGTGCGCCGCGAGTTGCGCAGTGGCGCGCTGGTGGCGGCGGTGCACGCGGCGACACGCCGCTAGCCCTCAGCCCTTCGGGGCCAGCCACTCCTTGATCGTTTGCCGGCCACCCGACTGGGCGAAGCCCGCCTCGGCCGCGTCCACCAGCGCCTGCGCGCCGGGATCCACCGCGCCGCGCGGCCGCCCGTCGATCCCCTCACGCAGCAACTGCCA
>JBQTJQ010000041.1:0-4283 GCA_052386975.1 Gammaproteobacteria bacterium
GCCCGACCTGCGTGGTCTGGTGGACCGCCTCGTAGGTCAGCGTGCCGGAGCGCGACACGATGCCGACGTTGCCGGGCTTGTGGATGTGGCCCGGCATGATGCCGATCTTGCACTCGCCCGGCGTGATGGTGCCGGGGCAGTTCGGTCCGATGAGCAGCGCATCCGGGTAGTCCTTCAGCGCGGCCTTCACTTTCACCATGTCCATCACCGGGATGCCTTCGGTGATGCAGACGATGATCTTGATGCCGGCATCCGCGGCCTCGAGGATCGCGTCGGCCGCGAACGGCGCCGGCACGTAGATCATGGTGGCGTCGGCGCCGGTTTCCTTGACCGCGTCGTGGCAGGTGTTGAACACCGGCAGGTCCAGGTGCTTGCTGCCGCCGCGGCCCGGCGTCACGCCGCCGACCATCCGGGTGCCGTAGGCAATCGACTGCTCCGAATGGAACGTGCCCTGCTTGCCGGTGAAGCCCTGGCAGATGACCTTGGTGTTCTTGTTGATCAGGATGCTCACGGTCAGCCCCCCTTCGCCGCGGCGACGACGGCTTTGGCCGCCTCGGTCAGGTCGGACGCCGGGATGGTCTTCAGGCCGCTGTTCTTCAGCAGGTCGCGGCCCTGCTCCATGTTGGTGCCCTGCAGCCGCGCCACGACCGGAATCTTCAGCCCCACTTCCTTGACCGCGGCGATGATGCCCTCGGCAATCAGGTCGCAGCGCACGATGCCGCCGAAAATGTTGACCAGGATCGCCTTGACGTCCTTGCTCGAGGTGATGAGCTTGAAGGCCTCGGTCACGCGCTCCTTGGTGGCGCCGCCGCCAACGTCGAGGAAGTTGGCCGGGCGGCCGCCGTGCAGCTTGACCACGTCCATGGTCGCCATCGCCAGGCCGGCGCCGTTGACCATGCAGCCGATGTCGCCGTCGAGCGTGACGTAGTTGAGGTCGTGCTCCTTGGCCCTGCGTTCGCGCTCGTCCTCCTGCAACGGGTCGCGCAGTTCGGCGACGCCCCGCTGGCGGAACAGCGCGTTCTCGTCGAAGTTCAGCTTCGCGTCGAGGCAGAAGACGTTGCCTTCCTTGGTCACGATCAGCGGGTTGATCTCGATCAGGGCGACGTCGAGGTCGGTCACGATTCGATACAGGCCGAACAGGATCTTGCTGAACTGGTCGACCTGCTCCTTCTTCAGGCCCATGAAGAAGCCGAGCTGGCGCGCCTGGTACGGCTGCAGGCCGGCGGCCGGGTTGATGGTGATGTGTTTGATCTTCTCGGGCGTGTGCGCCGCGACTTCCTCGATGTCCATGCCGCCGGCGGCGGAGGCCATGAACACGAAGCGCTCCTTGCTGCGGTCGACCAGGCCGGAGACGTACAGCTCGCGCTCGATGTTCGACGGCTTCTCGACCCAGACCGAGTTGACCGGCTGGCCGTCGGGCGCGTTCTGCTTGGTGACCAGCCGCGTGCCGAGCATCTTCTTGGCGGCTTCCTCGGCGGCGTCGGCGTCGTTGACCAGCTTGACGCCGCCGGCCTTGCCGCGGCCGCCGGCGTGGACCTGCGCCTTGACCACGACGCGGCCGCCCAGCGTCTTGGCGGCGGCGCGCGCGGCCTCGGGGCTCTTGGCGAGCAGCCCTTCGGGCACCGGGATCCCGTAACGCGCGAAGATTTCCTTGCCCTGGTACTCGTGCAGGTTCATTCGTTGTCCCCCGGCGCTGAATGCCCCCGGACACGATGTTTGTTCGGGCCGGGAGAGGGCCGGGATTGTAAACTGGATTCACCATGTCCCGCCTCCTGCTGCTGCTGCTGCTGGTCGCGCTCGCGGTGATCGCCTGGCGCGTGCTGCGCGGCGCGCGCACGCCGCCCGCCGGCGACGCGCCGAAGTTCGAGCCGACGGCGCGCTGCGCGAACTGCGGCACGCACGTGCCGCGCGACCAGCTCGACGACGGCGGCGCCTGCCCGCGCTGCCGCGCGTCGCCGAACTGAGACGAGCCTTGCCGCACCCCGCCGTCGACGCCGGCCAACGGACGCCCGAGGACTGGCGCATCCTGCGGGCGCTGTCGCTGTACCGCCTGCTGCTGGTGACGGTGCAGCTGCTGCTGTACGAGAGCGGCCTGCTGTCGCGCATCTTCGAGCCGTTCGCGCCGGCGCTGTTCTATTCCGCCTGCGTGGCCTACGCGATCGTGGCGCTGTTGCTGCTGCTGCCGATCGTCTACCGGCGCCCCGGGGTGGAGCTGCAGGCGCACGCCCAGTTCTTCGTCGACACCGCCGGCATCACCACGCTGGCTTACGCCTGCGGCGGGGTGCCCAGCGGCCTGTCCATGCTGATGCTGACCTCGGCGGTCGGCTGCAGCATGGTGATCTCGCCGCGCATGGCGCTGGTGCAGGCCGCCGGCGTCACGCTGGCGACGTTCGCCGAGGAAATCTACCGCCTGTACCCGGTCGACGACACCAGCACGCTGACCCAGGCCGGCATCCTCGGCATGATGTATTTCGCCACCAGCGTCGCTGCCAACACGGTGGCGATGCGCGCGCGCAAGAGCGAGGCGCTGGCGGCGCGGGCCGGCAGCGAGATCGCCAGCCTGGCGCAGCTCAACGAGAGCGTGATCGAGCACATGCAGACCGGCGTGGCCGTGATCGAGCCCGGCGGCGGCATCCGCCTGCTCAACGCCGCCGCCGCGCAGATGCTCGAAGGGCGCGCCGGGCAGTCCCTGGCCGAGTGCGCGCCGGGCCTGCAGGGCGCGCTCGAGGACTGGCGCCGCGCGCCGGGCGCGGAAGGCGCGCCCGTGGCGCCCCGGCGCGGCGCCGAGGAAGTGGTGCCGCGCTTCAGCCACCTCGGCTACGGCGAGCCCGCGCCGGTGCTGGTGCTGCTCGACAACGCGCACGCGCTGCGCGAGCAGGCGCTGCAGATGAACCTGGCCGCGCTCGGCCGCCTGTCGGCCGGCATCGCCCACGAGATCCGCAACCCGCTGGCCGCGATCAGCCACGCCGGCCAGCTGCTGGCCGAGTCGCCGGAGCTCGGGGCCCAGAACCAGCGCCTGCTGACCATGATCCAGCGCCACTCCGAGCGCATCGACAAGATCATCAAGGACGTGCTGG
Organism: Gammaproteobacteria bacterium; assembly: GCA_052386975.1. GTDB lineage: Bacteria > Pseudomonadota > Gammaproteobacteria > Nevskiales > Nevskiaceae > JACPFV01. Next base: position 3,078 of record JBQTJQ010000041.1, read on the forward strand.
CGCTGTCGCGGCGCGAGGGCAGCACGGCGGCGCCGATCCCGCTGCGGGCCTGGCTCGGCCAGGCCGTCGCGCAGTACCGCGAGGGCTACCCGGGCGAGGACCGCCTGATCCGCTACGACCGCGTCGAGCCGGAGTTCACGCCGCGCTTCGACGCCAGCCACCTGCAGCAGGTGCTGTTCAACCTGTGGGACAACAGCTTCATGCACGGCGGCGCAGACGGCCGGCGCGTCGAAGTGGAGCTGGCCACCGGCGCCGGCCGCGGCGACAGCGCCGCCTTTCTCGAGGTGCGCGACAACGGCCCCGGCATCCCGGCCGACCTGCGCGACCGCGTGTTCGAGCCATTCTTCTCGACCGCGCACGCCGGCACCGGGCTGGGCCTGTACCTGGCCCGCGAGCTGTGCGCCTACAATCGGGCGCGCCTGACCTATCGCGACACGCCGGACGGCGCCTGCTTCCGGCTCGCGTTCACCGAACCCGTGAAAGTAGCCGCATGAGCCAAGCCCACGTGCTGGTCGTCGACGACGAGGCCGACCTGCGCGAGCTGGTCGAGATCACGCTGTCGCGCATGGGCCTGCGCAGCACGGCGGCCGCCACCCTCGCCGAGGCCCGCGCCCAACTGGCGGAGCAGCACTTCGACCTGTGCATCACCGACATGCGGCTGCCCGACGGCAACGGCATCGGCCTGGTGCAGCACATCCAGGAGCACCACGCCCAGCTGCCGGTGGCGGTGCTGACCGCGTTCGGCAACGCCCAGGCCGCGGTCGAGAGCCTCAAGGCCGGCGCGTTCGATTTCGTGTCGAAGCCGGTCGACCTGCAGATGCTGCGCAAGCTGGTCGACACCGCGCTGCGCCTGAAGCCGCCGGCCGCGGACCAGGCCGAGGCCGGGCCGCTGCTCGGCGGCGCGCCGGCAATCGTCGCGCTGCGCGGCATGATCGAGCGGCTGGCGCGCTCGCAGGCGCCGGTGCACATCGCCGGCGAGTCCGGCACCGGCAAGGAGCTGGTGGCGCGCCTGATCCACGCCCGCGGCCCGCGCGCGGCGGGGCCGTTCGTGCCGGTCAACTGCGGGGCGATCCCGGGCGAGCTGATGGAGAGCGAGTTCTTCGGGCACCTCAAGGGCAGCTTCACCGGCGCCGCGCGCGACAAGGCCGGGCTGTTCCAGGCCGCCGAGGGCGGCACGCTGTTCCTGGACGAAGTGGCCGACCTGCC
>JBQTJQ010000042.1:0-6988 GCA_052386975.1 Gammaproteobacteria bacterium
CGCGGCATGGACGTCGGCACCGCCAAGCCGGACGCGGCCACGCGCACGCGCGTGCCGCACCACCTGATCGACCTGTGCGACCCCGCCCAGTCCTACTCCGCCGCGCGTTTCTGCGAAGACGCGGCGCGGGCGGTGGCCGAGGTACGCGCGCGCGGCCGCATTCCGCTGCTGGTCGGCGGCACCATGCTCTACTTCCGCGCGCTGCAGCAGGGCCTCAGCGACCTGCCCCCGGCAGATGCCGAGTTTCGCGAGGCGCTGGCACAGGAGGCGGCGCGCGCGGGCTGGCCGGCGCTGCACGCGCGACTCGCCGGCGTTGACCCGGCGACGGCGGCGCGCCTGCACCCGAACGATGCACAGCGCATCCAGCGCGCGCTGGAGATCCACGACCGCAGCGGCACGCCGCCCAGCGGCCACGCGGCGCCGGCGCGCGGGAGGCTGGACGGCGTCGGGGTGAAGCTGGCGCTGAGTCCGCCCGAGCGCGGCACGCTGCACGCGCGCATCGCCGAGCGCTTCCACGCCATGATGGGGCAGGGCTTCCTCGAGGAAGTCGCGCGCCTGCGGGCGCGCGGGGATCTCTCGCCGGACCTGCCGTCGATGCGCGCCGTCGGCTATCGCCAGTTGTGGGCACACCTCGACGGTGAGTTCGCCCTCGCCACCGCGATCGAGCGCGGCATTGCGGCGACGCGGCAGTTCGCCAAGCGCCAGCTGACCTGGCTGCGGTCGGAGCCGGGGCTGGCGTGGCTCGACCCGGAGGCGCCGGAGCTGGCGGCGCGCGCGGCCGAGCTGATCCGGCACGCTCGGGCCGAGGCGGGGTGTTAGACTGACCAACTCGTCAGACAAATCACACCCGCACCTCATCGAACAAGGGGAAGACAAACAATGTCCAAAGGACAGACCCTGCAAGAGCCGTTCCTGAACGCCTTGCGCAAGGAACGCGTACCGGTTTCGATCTACCTCGTGAACGGCATCAAGCTGCAGGGCCAGATCGAGTCCTTCGACCAGTTCGTCGTGCTGCTGAAGAACAGTGTCAGCCAGATGGTCTACAAACACGCCATCTCCACGGTCGTGCCGGCGCGCGCCGTGCACATGAGCGAGAGCGGCGACGACCACGACGCCCAGCCGCCGGGGATCTGATACGCCCTGATGCGCCCGCAGTTCCCGCATGTTTGAACGACCGCCGCCGGGCGAGAAAGCCGTCCTGGTTCACCTGGCATTCCCGAAGACCGACTACGACGCGGACCGCCGCGAGTTCGTCGAGCTCGCGCGCTCGGCCGGCGCGGACGTCAAGGCGGTGATCGGCGGCCGCCGCGTGAAGCCCGATCCCAGCCTCTACATCGGCACCGGCAAGGCCGACGAGGTCGCCAGCGCCGCCCGCAGTGGCGGCGCCGAGCTCGCGGTGTTCAACCACGACCTGTCGCCAAGCCAGGAACGCAACCTCGAGAAGCGCATCCAGGCGCGGGTGCTCGACCGCACCGGCCTGATCCTGCAGATCTTCGCGCGCCGCGCGCGCTCGCACGAGGGCAAGCTGCAGGTCGAGCTGGCGCAGTTGCAGCACCTGTCGACGCGCCTGGTGCGCGGCTGGACCCACCTCGAGCGCCAGCGCGGTGGCGGCATCGGCATGACCGGCCCCGGCGAGACGCAGCTCGAGCTCGACCGGCGCCAGATCGGCCGGCGCATCGCCACGCTGAAGAAGCGCCTCGAGCTGGTGCGGCGGCGCCGCGAGCAGAACCGCCGCGCGCGCGCCAAGAGCGACCTGCCGACGGTTTCGCTGGTCGGCTATACCAATGCCGGCAAGTCCACGCTGTTCAACGCGATGACCGGCGCGAAGACCTACGCCTCGTCGCAGTTGTTCGCGACGCTCGACCCGACGTTGCGCCGCCTTTCGCTGCCGGGCAGCCGCGCCGCGGTGCTGGCCGACACGGTCGGCTTCGTGCGCGACCTGCCGCACGACCTGGTGGCGGCTTTCCGCGCCACGCTGGAGGAATCGCGCGAAGCCAGCCTGCTGCTGCACGTCATCGACGCCGCCGATCCGGAGCGCGAGGCGCGCGTCGAGCAGGTCGAGGCGGTGCTCGCCGAGGTCGGCGCCGACGCCGTGCCGCGGCTGGAGGTCCTGAACAAGATCGACCTGAAGGCCGGCGAGCGGCCGCGCGTCGAGCGCGACGATTCCGGCCGGCCAGCGCGCGTGCACGTCTCGGCGCTGACCGGGGCGGGCCTGGACCTGCTGGGCGAGGCGCTGGCCGAGTGGCTCGGGCCCGAGGTCGAGGAGCACCAGCTCACGCTGCCGACCACCGCCGCGCGGCTGCGCGCGCAGTTGTTCGAGCAGGGCGCGGTGCAGTCGGAAAAAGTGCTGAAGGACGGGCGCTTCCGCCTGCGCGTGCTCATGCCGCGGGAGCGCCTGAGTCGCGCGCTGCGCGAGGCCGGGCTGCCGGGACTCTTGTAAACTCGGCGGTCGCGATCAGCGGAGGAGTTGGCGCACGTGGCGTGGAATGAACCTGGCGGCGGAGGCCGCGATCCCTGGAATTCCGGCAACCGCCGCCCCGGCGACGGCAACATGCCGGACGTCGACCAGGTGCTCGAGCGCCTGAAGGCGCGGTTCAAGGGCAAGGGCCCCGGCCCTGGCGGGCTGTCGCCGGGCGGTGCCGGCCTGCTGGGCGCCGCGCTGGTGCTGTTCTGGGCCCTGATGGGCTTCTATTCGGTCGACGCGCAGGAGCGCGCCGTGGTGCTGCGCTTCGGCGCCTACCTCGCGACCGCGGAACCGGGCCTGGGGTGGCGCCTGCCGTGGCCGATCGAGTCGGTCGAGAAGGTGAACGTCACGCAGGTGCGCCAGGTCACCGAGCGCTCCGACATGCTGACCCAGGACGAGAACATCATCGACGTCGAGCTCAAGGTGCAGTACCGCGTGAGCAGCGCCCAGCAGTACCTCGTGAGCCAGGCCGACCCCGACGCCACGCTGCGCCAGGTGACCAAGAGCGCGGTGCGCGAGGTGGTCGGGCGCAGCAAGATGGACTTCATCCTGCTCGAAGGCCGCCAGGAGATCGCCGAGCAGACCCAGCAGATCCTGCAGGAGCGGTTGGACGCCTATTCCTCGGGCCTGGTCGTGACCGAGGTCAACCTGCAGAACGTGCAGGCGCCGGAGCCGGTGCAGGACGCCTTCGTCGACGCGATCAAGGCGCGCGAAGACCAGGAGCGGCTCAAGAACGAGGCCGAGGCCTACGCCAACGACCGCCTGCCCAAGGCCGGCGGCACGGCGGCACGCGAGCGCGCCGAAGCCGTGGCCTACCGCGACCGGCTCATCGCCCAGGCCAGCGGCGAGGCCGAGCGCTTCAACAAGATCCTGACCGAGTACCGCAAGGCACCACGCGTCACGCGCGACCGCCTGTACCTCGAGACCATGAGCGAGGTGCTCGGCAACGCCACCAAGATCGTGGTCGACGTCGACAAGAACGGCCCGATGATCTACCTGCCGCTCGACCAGCTGAACCGCGCCAGCCGCGCCGGCGAGCCGGGCGATGCCGCGCCGACCGGGCCCGGCACGCGCCCCGGCGCGTCGTCCGGCGACTCGCGCGCACGCGACCGGGGAGGCCGCTGATGAGCAACCGCCAATCGCTGGTGTTCGGCCTGATCGGCATTGCGCTGATCGCGCTGCTGAACACGGTGTTCGTCGTCGACCTGCGCCAGCGCGCGCTGGTGCGCCAGTTCGGCGAGATCGTCAGCACCGAGTTCGAGCCGGGGCTGCACTTCAAGGTCCCGCTGGTGCAGGACGTGCTGACCTTCGACGGACGCATGCTGACGCTGGACAACCAGACCGAGAATTTCCTGACGCTCGAGAAGAAGAACGTCAAGGTCGATTTCTTCGTCAAGTGGAAGATTGCCGAGACCGGCACCTACTACCGCGCCACGGGCGGCGACGAGTCGGTGGCGATGGACCGCCTGGCCGCGAGCATCAACCGCGGCCTGCGCGATCAGTTCGCCAGCCGCACCATCCAGCAGGCGCTGTCGAGCGCCCGCGGCGAGGTCACCCGGGCGCTCGAGCCGACCGTACTGGAGATCAAGAACAGCCTCGGCATCGACATCGTCGACGTGCGCGTCAAGCGCATCGACTTCCCGGACGACGTGCGCGAGAAGGTCTACGAGCGCATGCGCGCCGAGCGCACGCGCACGGCCTCCGAGCTGCGCGCCAAGGGGGCCGAGCAGGCCGAGAAGATCCGGGCCGAGGCCGACCGGGCCGCGACCGTGACGGTCGCCGACGCCTACGGCGACGCCGAGCGCACGCGCGGCGAGGGCGACGCCAGGGCGGCGGAGATCTACGCCAGGGCCTACGGCCAGGATCCGGAGTTCTACCGCTTCTTCCGCTCGCTGCTCGCCTACCGCGAGTCGATGCGCGGCAAGGACGTGCTGGTGCTCGAGCCGGACAGCGAGTTCTTCCGCTACTTCAAGAGCTCGGGCGGCAACGCCCCGAAGTAACCAGGACATGACGCATGGACACGCCGCTGTGGCACGACGTCGTGCGCGCGCTCGGGCTGGTGCTGGTGCTGGAAGGCGCGTGGCCGTTCCTGTCGCCGGCGCGCTGGCGTAACGCCCTGCTGCGGATCTCGTCGGTGGACGACCGGCTGCTGCGCAGCTTCGGCCTGGCCATGATGATCTGCGGCCTGATCGTGCTGCAGGTGGTTTGACCGTGCCGAAGGGGTGGCTGCCCGAAGGCATGGACGAATGGCTGCCGCCGCTGTCGTGGCGGCAGGAGGAGCTGCGCCGCGCGCTGCTCGACCTGTACCGCAGGCGCGGCTACGAACTGATCCTGACGCCGCTGGTCGAGCACCTCGACGCGCTGCTGACCGGCACCGGTTCCGACCTCGAGGCGCAGACCTTCAAGCTGACCGACCCCGCCAGCGGCCGGCTGCTCGGGCTGCGGGCGGACATGACGCCGCAGGCCGCGCGCATCGCGGCGCGGCGCTAGGCCGACCAGAAGGTCGTGCGCCTGTGCTATCTCGGCACAGTGCTGCGCACGCGGCCGGATTCGCCGGGCGGCCCGCGCGCGCCGCGCCAGGTCGGCTGCGAGCTGTTCGGCGAGCCCGGCATCGACGGCGACATCGAGATCCTGCAGGTGATGCTGGAGACGCTGAAGCGCGCGGCGGTGCCGGACGTGCACCTCGACCTCGGCCACGTCGGCATCTACCGGGCGATCGCCGCGAAGCTCGAGCTCGACGCCGACGACGAGGCGGCGCTGTTCGGCATCCTGCAGCGCAAGTCGCAGCCGGACCTCGAGCAGTTCGGGCGGGCCCAGCGCCTGGCCGGCAAGCCGCTCGATGCGCTGGCGCAGCTGATGGACCTGAACGGCGACGCCACGGTGCTCAAGCGCGCCCGCACGACGCTCGGCAAGCTCGGCGCCGCGGTCGAGGGCAGCCTCGAGACGCTGGAGAAAACCGTGCGCGCCCTGCGCCGCAAATTCCCCAGGGTCCCGGTGCACGTGGACCTGGCCGAGCTGCGCGGCTACCGCTACCAGACCGGCATGGTGTTCGCGGCCTTCGCCCCAGGCCACGGCCGTGAGCTGGCGCGCGGCGGGCGTTACGATGGCGTCGGCCGCGAGTTCGGGGTGCCGCGGCCGGCGACGGGTTTCTCCGCCGACCTCAACGAACTGCTGCGACTGAGCACGAAGAACTAGACATGGGGAAAACCGTAGTCGTCATCGGCGCCCAATGGGGCGATGAAGGGAAGGGCAAGGTCGTCGACCTGCTGACCGACCGCGTGCAGGCGGTGGTGCGCTTCCAGGGCGGCCACAATGCCGGCCACACGCTGGTGATCAAGGGCCAGAAGATCGCGCTGAACCTGATTCCCTCGGGAATCATGCGCGAAGGCGTCAGCTGCCTGATCGGCAATGGTGTCGTGCTGAGCGTGCCGGACCTGCTGCGCGAGATCGAGAAGGTCGAGAAGACCGGCATCTCGGTGCGCGACCGCCTGAAGATCTCCGAGGCCACGCCGCTGGTGCTGCCGGTGCACGCGCGCCTCGACCAGGCGCGCGAAAAGGCCCGCGGCGAGGCCAAGATCGGCACCACCGGCAAGGGTATCGGTCCGGCCTACGAGGACAAGGTGGCACGGCGCGCGGTGCGCGTCGGCGACCTGTTCCACCGCGAGCAGCTGGCCGCCAAGCTCGGAGAGCTGCTGGCGTTCCACAACTTCGTGCTCAAGAACTACTTCCACGAGGAGCCCGAGGATTTCGACAGGCTCCTCGACAGCCTGCTCGGGTATGCCGAAGTGCTGCGGCCGATGGTGACCGACGTGACCGAGCTGCTGCGGCTGAACCTGGCGCGCGGCGACAACGTGCTGTTCGAGGGCGCGCAGGGCGCGCTGCTCGACGTTGACCACGGCACCTATCCGTTCGTGACCTCGAGCAATACCACGGCCGGCGGGGCCGCCACCGGCTCGGGCGTCGGACCGCGCAACTTCGATTACGTGCTCGGCATCATCAAGGCCTACGCCACGCGCGTCGGCGGCGGGCCGTTCCCGACCGAGCTCGACAACTCCATCGGCGAGCACCTGCGCAAGAAGGGCGACGAGTTCGGCACGGTGACGCGCCGGCCGCGCCGCTGCGGCTGGTTCGACGCGGTCGCGGCGCGGCGATCGATCTTCCTGAACTCGATGAGCGGCCTGGTGGTGACCAAGCTCGACGTGATGGACGAACTCGAGACGGTGCGCATCTGCACCGGGTACAAGGTCGCCGGCAAGCCTTGCGACACCGTGCCGATCGGCGCCGAGGGACTGGCGCGCGTCGAGCCGGTCTACGAGGACATGCCGGGCTGGCAGTCCAGCACGGTCGGCGTCACGCGCTTCGACAGGCTGCCGGAAAAGGCGCGCAAGTACCTCAAACGCCTCGAGGAAGTCAGCGGCGCCGAGGTCGCGATCGTCTCGACCGGCCCGGACCGCGAGCACACCATCGTCCTGCGCAATCCGTTTGACTAGCTTCGCGTTTCAAAGGTGTCTGACACCTTTGAAA
>JBQTJQ010000043.1:0-5581 GCA_052386975.1 Gammaproteobacteria bacterium
CACCGGCGAGCGCGTGCTGGTGGTCGGCGGCGGCGAGGTCGCGCTGCGCAAGGTGCGGCTGCTGCAGCGGGCGCAGGCCCGCATCGAGATCGTCGCGCGCGAGCTGCATCCAGAGCTCACCGGACTCGTTGCCAGTGCCGCCGAATTCGACGAATCGCAGCTCGATGGTTGCCGGCTGGCGATCGCCGCCACCGACGATGCCGCGCTCAACGCGCGCGTGGCCTCGGCCGCGCGCGCCCGCGGCATTCCGGTCAACGTCGTCGACGACGCGGCCGCGAGCACCTGGATCACGCCGTCGATCGTGGACCGCGCGCCGGTGCTGGTCGCGATCTCCAGCGGCGGCGCCGCGCCGGTGCTTTCGCGGCGGCTGCGCGAGCAGGTCGAGGCGCTGTTGCCGGCCGCGCTCGGGCGGGTCGCGGCGTTCCTCGGCGCCATGCGCGGGCGCCTCAAGGACGTGCCGGTCGAGCGGCGACGCGTGGTCACCGAGCAGTTCCTCGACGGCGCCGGCAGCGAGCGGCTGCTGGCCGGCGACGAAGCCGCGGCCGAGCGCACGCTTTCCGAGCTGGTGGCGGGCGGGGCGGGGAAGGGTGAGGTCTACCTGGTCGGGGCCGGGCCGGGCGATCCCGACCTGCTGACCTTCCGCGCGCTGCGCCTGATGCAGCAGTGCGACGTGGTGCTGTACGACCGGCTGGTGTCGGCGCCGATCCTCGAGCGCGTGCGCCGCGACGCCGGGCGCGTGTTCGTCGGCAAGGGCCCGAAGCAGCACGAGCTGTCGCAGCAGGAGATCAACGCGCTGCTGGTGAAACTGGCACAGCAGGGCAAGCGCGTGCTGCGGCTCAAGGGCGGCGATCCTTTCATCTTCGGCCGCGGCGGCGAGGAGATCGACACGCTCGCCGCCCAGGGCATCGCCTTCCAGGTGGTGCCGGGCATCACCGCCGCCAACGGCTGCGCGGCCTACGCCGGCATCCCGCTGACGCACCGCGACTACGCGCAGTCGGTGACCTTCGTGACCGGCCACGCGAAACAGGACGGCCACCTCGAGCTCGACTGGCCCTCGCTCGCGCGCAAGGGCCAGACCGTGGTGTTCTACATGGGCCGCAGTTCGTTGCCGGCGCTGTGCGCGGCGATGGTCAAGCACGGCCTGCCCGCGGACTGGCCCGCAGCGCTGGTCGAGGAGGGCACTTCGCCAAAGCAGCGCGTCGTGACCGGAACGCTGGCGACGTTGCCGGGATTGGTCGAGCGCGCCGGTGTCTCTGGCGCGAGCCTGGTGATCGTCGGCGAAGTGGTGAAACTGCGCGAGCGGCTGCGGTGGTTCAAGAGCGAGGCGCGGTGACGCTGTCATCCCGAGCGACGCGAGGGATCTTGCCTTCAACGGCAAGATCCCTCGTCGCTGCGCTGCTCGGGATGACACTTCCCGTCGCCCACGCCGAGCGCGAAAGCTACGCCGGGCTGCCGTCCGGCAGCGAAGTGAAGGTCCTGCAGAATCCCGGCTTCGTGGTCGGCTATTCCGACGCGCGCCGCCAGCCGCTGTGGGTTACCTATCGCGCCGAAGCGCTCAAGGGACGCCCGGGCTACCGGCGGATGAATGGCTTCGAGCCGGATCCGCGCGTGCCGCGACCGGTCCGCCCGCAGGACTACACGCGCAGCGGCTACACGCGCGGCCACCTGGCGCCGGCCTACCTGATCGGGCGGCTGTACGGCCGCGTGGCGCAGCGCGCGACCCACCTGATGAGCAACATCGCCCCGCAGAAGCCGCGGCTGAATGAGTTGTTGTGGCAGCGGCTCGAGGAAGCCGAGGGCAGCGTTGTCGCGCCGGGCGCGGTCGAGTTGTGGGTCGCGACCGGCCCGGTGTTCGGCGGATCGGGCGCGCTCAAGCGCTCCGGGATCGCGCTGCCCGAGGCGTTCTACCGCGTGTGGCTCGACCTGCGCGACGGCCAGCCCACGGCGCTGGCCTTCCTGGTGCCGCAGTCGGTGTGCGGCAACGAACCGCTGTCGCAGTTCCTCACCACGATCGACGAAGTCGAGCGCCGCGCCGGGCTCGACTTCTTCCACGAGCTGGAGGACGCGCAGGAGGCCGAGCTGGAGCGCAGCCACTCGACCGAGGGTTGGCGCCTGGAGCGCTACGATGCGCTGCCGGCGCGTTACGCCGACAAGTACCGGGCGCAGCGCTGCCAGAGCCCGATGATGTAAAGCACGCTTGACACGTTGGCAGGCCTCCGCCTAGCATGGTGTCAAGCACGCTTTACATCGGAGGCGGCATGTTCAGCAGGGCCTACGTGTTCGAGTCGCTCGGCTGGGTGGCCCTGTTCGTGGTGGCGATCGAGGCCTCCAAATGGGTTGCCGCCAGCGTGGCCGGCGAATCGCCGCTGCGCCTCGCGGCGCTGCTGCCGGTGCTGCTGGTCATCGGGCTCGGCATGTGGGTCGAACTGCGGCAGATCGCGCGCATGGACGAGCTGCAACGCCTGAAATACCTCGTGGCGACCCTGGCGGGCGCGATGCTGGCAATGCTGTTCTGCGCCGTGGCCTATGTCGGCGAGGCGCTGAAGCTGTGGGCGCGCGTCGCGCCGATCTACGCGATCCTGGCGCTCGGCGTGGGCTTCGCCATCGGCTGGTACGGCGCGCGGCGCCGCTACGGATGAACAACAACGTGCGCGACCGGCGCGCGGAGCGCGGCTGGACCCAGCAGGACCTGGCCGAGAAACTTGGCGTGTCGCGCCAGACCGTGATCGCGGTCGAGAACGGCAAGTACGATCCGAGCCTGCCGCTGGCGATCCGCATCGCGCGCCAGTTCCGCTGCCGCATCGAAGACCTGTTCTTCCTGGAGGCCTGAGTGCGCGCGCTGCTCGCCGGACTGATTCTGCTGCTGCCGCCCGCCGCCGCGCCGGCGCGCACGCTGGGCGGGATCGAATTCACGCCTTGCGAGATCAGGGTCGAGCGCGTGCCGGGGCGGGTCAAGGCCGAGTGCGCGCGCTTCGACGTCCCCGAGAACCGCGCGGCGCCGGAGGTGCGCCGCATCGGCGTACGGCTGGCCCTGGTGCCGTCGCGCTCGGACCGACCGTTGCCGGACCCGATCGTGTTCCTGGCGGGCGGGCCGGGACAGTCCGCGATCGAGGCGTATCCGATCGCGCGCGGCGCGCTGGACCCGCTGCTGGACCGGCGCCACGTGCTGCTGGTCGAGCAGCGCGGCACGGGAGAATCCAACCCGCTGCGCTGTCCGCTGCCCGACTGGAAGACGGCCATGGACCTGTCGCTCGAAGCCGCGCGCGAGGACGCCCGCAAGTGCCTGGCGCGCTACGAAGGCAAGGCCGACACGCGCTTCTACGCGACCAGCGACTACATCGCCGACCTCGAGCAGGTGCGCCGGGCGCTCGGCATCCCGGCGCTGAACCTGGCCGGCGGCTCGTACGGCACGCGCGTCGCGCTCGAGTACCTGCGCCGGCATCCGGACGCCATCCGCAGCGTGTTCATCGACAGCATCGCGCCGCCGGAGCTGGCGCTCGGCCAGGACCACGCGCGCAACCTGGACGAGGCGATCGCGTCGATGGCGCGGCGCTGCGCGCAGGACGCCGCGTGCCGCGAGCGCTTCGGCGACATCGACGCAGCGCTGCGCGCGCTCAGGCAGCAGGTGCGGGCCCACGCGCGTCCGGTCACGTTCCGTCATCCACAGACCAATGCTGCGGTGACGGTGAAGTTCGGCGAAGCGGCGCTGGGCGTGGCCCGCATCTTCTCGTACTCGCCGCGGACCGCCGCGCTGATTCCGCTGCTGCTCAGCGAGGCCGCCGCCGGGCGGCCCGAGCCGCTGCTGGCGCAGGCCGAGCGCCTGTTCGATTCGCTCGGCGACGAGCTCGCCAGCGGCATGGAGCTGTCGGTGATCTGCGCCGAGGACGCCGACCTCTTGCGCGAGGACCCGGCCGACGGCGACCGGCTCATGGGCGACGAAATTCCGGCCTACTTCCGCGCCCGTTGCGAGGTCTGGCCGCACAACACGCGGCCCGCCGATTTCAAGCAGCCGGTGGTGTCGGCAAAGCCCGTCCTGCTGCTGTCGGGCGAACACGACCCGGTGACGCCGCCGCGCTACGGCGAGCAAGTGCTGAAAACGCTGTCGAACGCGCGCCACCTCGTGGCGAAGGGACAGGGCCACACGCCGATGAACGTCGGCTGCCTGCCGCGGCTGTACCAGCAGTTCGTCGACAAGCTCGATCCCAGGGGCCTGGACGCGAGCTGCCTCGAGGCGCTCGGCGACACGCCGTTCTTCCTCGATTTCCAGGGGCCATCGCCATGATCGAGGCGCCATGATCGAAGCGCAGTCGCTGGCCAAGTCGTTCGGCGCGGTGCGCGCCGTCGCCAACGTCTCGCTGCGCGCCGAGGACGGCCGCATCACCGGCCTGCTCGGGCCCAACGGCGCCGGCAAGACCACCACGCTGCGCATGCTCTACACGCTGTTACGCCCCGAGCACGGCACCATCCGCGTCGACGGCGTCGATGCGGTCGCCCAACCCGAGGCCGCGCGCCGGCGCCTGGCGGTGCTGCCGGATTCGCGCGGTCTCTACAAGCGCCTGACCGCGCGCGAGAACGTCGAGTACTTCGGCCGGCTGCAAGGCCTGGACGAGGCCACGCTGCGCGAGCGCACCGACCGGCTGGTCCGCGAGCTGGACCTGGCCGAGGTCGAGCATCGCCACGCCGAGGGCTTCAGCCAGGGCCAGCGCGTCAAGACCGCCATCGCGCGGGCCATGGTCCACGCGCCGCAGAACCTGCTGCTCGACGAGCCTACCAACGGCCTCGACGTGATGGCCACGCGCGCGCTGCGCGAGCTGCTGCGCCGCTGGCGCGCCGAGGGGCGCTGCATCGTGTTCTCGAGCCACGTCATGCAGGAAGTCGCCTCGCTGTGCGACACCATCGTGGTCGTCGCGCACGGCCGCGTCGTCGCGCAGGGGTCGCCCGACGAGATCCGCGCGCAGGCCGGCGAGAGCAACCTGGAGGATGCCTTCGTGAAGGTCATCGGCACCGGCGAGGGGCTGCTCGCATGATCGCGCGCGCCTGGCTGACCGTGTGCGCCAAGGAAATCCGCGAGAGCCTGCGCGACCGGCGCACGCTCGGCAGCGCGCTGTTGTTCGGCCCGCTGATGATGCCGGCCGTGCTGGTCATCATGCTGAGCGTGATCGGCGGCCGCGTCGCCGCCGACCTCGAGAAGACGCTGGTGCTGCCGGTGGTGGGCGCCGGGCACGCGCCGAACCTGGTGGCCTGGCTGCGGCAGCAGGGCGTGGACGTGCAGCCCGGCCCGGCCGACCCGGCGCAGGCGGTGCTGAACAAGCAGGCCGAGGTCGTGCTGGTGATCACGCCCGAGTACGGCGAAGACTGGCGCGCCGGCCGGCCGGCGGCGGTGGAGCTGCACTTCGACCGCACCCGTGACCGCGCCCAGACCGCGGTGCGGCGCGCGCGCGGCCTGCTCGAGGCCTACAGCGCGACCCTCGGTGCGCTGCGCCTGACGGCGCGCGGCATCGACCCGGACGTGGCGCGCGCGCTCGCCATCGAGGACCGCGACGCCTCGTCGGTCTCGCCGATGCTGGCGTTCCTGGTGGCG
>JBQTJQ010000044.1:0-2797 GCA_052386975.1 Gammaproteobacteria bacterium
TCGGTCGCCGACCGCTCGATGGTGTGGAACACCGACCTGTGCGAGACGCTCGAGCTGGACAACCTGCTCGGCAACGCGCTGGTGACGCTGGCCTCGGCCGCCAACCGCAAGGAGTCGCGCGGCGCGCACGCGCACGAGGACTTCCCGGACCGCGACGACGAGAAGTGGCACAGGCACACGTTGGCCTGGCGCACCGGCGACACCGCCGTGAAGCTCGACGCCCGGCCGGTGCACATGACCACGCTCGACGACGAAGCCGAAGTCATCCCGCCGAAGAAGCGCACGTACTGACAGGGGCCAGAGGTCAGGGATCAGAGGGTCAGAAAAAAATGGCTGAATTCTCGCTTCCAAAGAACTCCCGGATCAACAAGGGCGCCGGCAAGCACCATGCCGCGCCGGCCGGCGCCAAGAGCGTCCGCACCTTCCGCATCTACCGCTACGACCCGGATTCCGGCGCCAATCCGCGCATGGACAGCTACGACGTGGACATGGCCGCCTGTGGCCCGATGGTCCTCGACGCCCTGATCAAGATCAAGAACGAGGTCGACCCGACGCTGACCTTCCGCCGCTCCTGCCGCGAGGGCATCTGCGGCTCGTGCGCGATGAACATCGACGGCACCAACACGCTGGCCTGCACCAAGGGCTGCGACGAGGTCAGCGGCGACGTCAAGGTCTATCCGCTGCCGCACCTGCCGGTGGTCAAGGACCTGGTGCCGGACCTCACGCATTTCTACGCCCAGTACGCCTCGATCGAGCCGTGGCTCAAGGCCGACACGCCGGCGCCGACGCGCGAGCGGCTGCAGTCGGAAGAGGAGCGGGCGAGGCTCGACGGCCTGTACGAGTGCATCCTGTGCGCCTGCTGCTCGACAAGCTGCCCGAGCTACTGGTGGAACGGCGACCGTTACCTGGGCCCGGCGATCCTGCTGCAGGCGTATCGTTGGCTGGCCGACTCGCGCGACGAGGCCACCGGCGAGCGGCTCGACGCGCTGGAAGACCCGTTCAAGCTGTATCGTTGCCATACGATCATGAACTGCGCAAAGACCTGCCCCAAGGGGCTGAACCCGGCCAAGGCGATCGGCGAGGTCAAGAAAATGCTGGTGGAGCGACGCGGCTGATGGCAAGACTAAAAGCGGTGCAGAAAGCGGGCGCCAACGACCTCGACCTGCAGGTCGGCGAATCGCTGCAGATCTCGTTCATGGACGACGAGACGCGCGGGCAGTTCTACGTCAAGGTCATCGGCTTCCTGCCCGAGCGCAGCGTGCTGGTGACGGCGCCGGAGAAGGGCGGAACGGCGATGATCGTGCGCGAGGGGCGCGCGGTGCTGGCGCGCTCGTACTCGGGCGAGCACGCGCGCGGCTTCACCTGCACCGTGCTGCGCTCGGCCGCGCAGCCGTACCCGTACCTGCACCTGAGCTACCCGAGCAAGATCGAGACCATGGTCGAGCGCCAGTCGAGCCGTGTGCGCGCGGCGCTGGCGGTCGGCGTGCGCACGCCGGGCATGCCGGAGGAGGCGCGCGACATCCCGGCCGTGATCCGCGACCTCAGCCTCACCGGCGCCCAGCTGCTGGCCTCGGCGAAAGTCGGCGAAGGCGGCGACCGCATCACGGTGCGCGCGCGGCTGCCGATCGCCCGCATCGGCGACCAGGCGGTGGACCTGCCGGCGCTGATCCGCAACGCGGTGGAAGAGACCGGCGTGCACGACAGCCTGTGGCGCTTCCGCTGCGGCATCGAGTTCGACCCGCTCGACGCGCAGACCACGCTGGTGCTGCGCGCGTACCTGTACGAGCGTTTCGCGCCCGAGGGCTGACGGCCTTGCCGCCATGAAGGACAAGGCGCTGAAGTGGCGGCAGCGGCGCGGCATGAAGGAGCTCGATGTCCTGCTCGAGCACTATTTCCGCAGGCACCACGAGACCTCGTCGCCTGAGGAAAAGGCGGCGTTCGAGCGCTTGCTCGAGCGCGAGGATCCCGAAATCTGGCTGTGGGTGGTCGGGCAGGAGCCGCCGCCGGCCGAGTTCGCCGATGTCATCGCCGCCCTTCGACGGCACGATTGAGCTGGCGCCGCGGCCCTCGATCCGCGCGCTGACCCTGCTGTTCTGGCTGCACGCCGGGGTGCTCGGCCTGGTCGCACTGGCGCTGGGCCCGAGCCCGGGCATGGCCGCGGTCGCGGTGCTGGTGGCGTTGTCGTGGATCCTGACGCGTCGGCATTCGACCTTCGGCTTCGGCCCCAACGCGCTGGCGCGGCTGACCTGGCATGCCGAGGGTTCGTGGACCGTGCATGACACGCGCGGCGCGCGCTGGGACGGGGTCACGCTGCACGGCAGCAGCCTGGTCCACGATCACCTGCTGATGCTGGTCTTCCGGCTGCCCGACGGCGAGACGCGCGTGCGCGCGCTGCTGGGCGACGAGCTCGACGAGGGTCCCCAGCGGCGCCTGCGCGCGCGGCTGCTGCTGCTCCGCGCGTCCCGCGCCGCGTAGCTTGCTGCTTTTCTCGGGACCGGTGTGCCCGTCTCGCTTCATGGCTCGCCTCACCGAGCCTTGCGAACGCTCGCCATGTCTCGCTTTCGCGGCGGCGCGCCCCTGGGGGGCTCGGGTTCGGCTGCGCTTTACTTCCGCGACCCGGCCACCCCGGTCCCGAGCCGATCGGTCGCAGCTGAGCTGAGCGATCAGCAGCGGGTCGGGGGCCTGGTCGAAGCGAACTAAAAGCGCAGCGAGACGGAGCCCCGAGCGCAGCGAGGGGTGCCGCCCGTCGCGAAGCCGAGCCATGGCGAGGCGAGCAGGGCGGCATCGAGCGAGCCAT
>JBQTJQ010000045.1:0-7240 GCA_052386975.1 Gammaproteobacteria bacterium
TCGCCGCAAAGATAGCGCAGGCCGCGCGTCAAGACGAACCCGGCGCCCGCGCCAGCACACGGACCTCGACGCCGATGCGCCGCGACACGTAGTCGCCTTCCGGATCCGACTCCATGCCGAGGTTGGCATCGGCTCGGTCGATGGTGAACTGGCCGCTGATGCGCATGCCTTCCTCGCTGACGACAAGATCCAGCGGCGGCACCGGAACGATGCGGTCCTTGATCGTCAACGCGCCTTCGACGGTGTGGCCGCCGCCGGGTTTCGGCTCGATGCGCGTGGCGACGAAGCGCGCCTGCGGGTAGCGGGCGACGTCGAACCACTCGCGCTCCAGCAGCGCCGCCTCGTGCAGCGGCACGCCGTCGGTGGCCGAGGTCATGTCCACCGTCGCGGCGACGGTGAAGACCGGGCTGGCCAGCGGATTGAAGCGCAGCTTGGCCTCCCAGCGCGTGAAACGCCCGCGGAACGGGTTGCCGTCCTCGACGCCCTCGAAGGCGATCTCGCTCGAGGGATCGATGGCCCAGCCGCCGAAGGCGCTGCGGATCGCGATCTCCTTCGAGGCGCTGCCCGGCGTCGCCAGCATCGCCACCGCGATCGCGAGCATCACCACCGCCGCGATGCCGGCGCCGATCGCCGGTCGCATGCTCGCCATGACGCCATCGCGATTGACGAAGCGGTGCTTGAGCGCCGCGGCCGCGTGCAGCACCAGCAGCCCGCCCATGCTCCAGGCCAGCCAGACGTGCGCGGCGGCGTTGCGCGCCGCGATCGCCTTGCGCTCGTCCGCGGCCAGCGCGGCGGCGTCGAACAGGTGCGGCACCTCGAACAAGCCGAACCACAGCGTCGGCACGTGCAGCGGCGCCTCGCCGCGCCACTGCGCCGAGACATAGGTCCAGCCGGACAGCGGCACCACCACCATCAGCGCGTACAGGCCCCAGTGCACCAGGCGCGCTGCCCGGCGCTCCCACGCGGGCATCGCCTCCGGCAGCGGCGGCGCCCGGTGCAGCAGGCGCCAGCCCAGGCGCAGCACCGTCAGCACCAGCACCGCCAGGCCGAGCGACTTGTGCAGCTGGTAACCGGCGATGGCGCGCGCGACGGTTTCCTTGTGCTCGATGGCGTGGTGCATCCACCAGCCGAGCGCGAGGTTGGCCAGGATCGCGGCGGCGATCGCCCAGTGCAGGACGATCGCGACTCTCGTGTAGTGCGCGCCGCGCGGCTCGTTCATGCGCGGACTGTAACGCCGAACCGCGCCCTCAGGATGCCGGCGGCGCCTCGACCTGCTGGCCGAACTCGCCGTAGAACTCGACGGTGACGGCGTCGCCAAGGAACTGCTGCGTGCCGGTCATGCCCCACTCCGAGCGGGTGAAGGTCGTCGTCGCGGTCATGCCGAAGGCGCCGTAGCCGAAGAACGGATGCTTGTCGTACGAGCCGGTCAGCATCGCGTCGAGCGTCACCGGGTGGGTCTGTCCGAGGAACGTCAGGTCGCCGGTGATGCGCAGCCGCCCCGGACCGGCCGGCTCGACCCGCGTGGACTTGAAGGTGATGGCCGGGAACTTGTCGCTGTTGAGGAATTTTTCCTCGCGCGCGATGCGCTCCTCGAAACTGCCGTAGGGCGAATCCTTGTGTGTGGCCTTGAAATCGCCCACGTAGTCGGTGCGCACCGAGGCGGGATCGATCGCCACCGTGACGGTCGAGTTCGCGAGGTTGGCGGGGTCGAGGACGACGGTCGCCTCGAACTTCATGAAGCGGGCGACGTAGTCGGCCAGGCCCAGGTGCTTGAGCCGGAACGCGAGGCTGGCGTGGTGCGGGTCGATCTTGTAGGTACCGGCCGGGGCTTTCAGCTCGGCGGCCGCGACCGGCGCGGCGGCCTGGGGCGCGGGGGAACCGCCGCCGCAGGCGGCGAGCAGCAGCAAGCCGGCGGACAGCGCCAGCGCGCGCCGCAGGCGCCGCCAGCCGAGCAACGCAAGGACCAGCGCAAGTCGCGGGTCAAACGGACCGCCGCCGCCACCACTCGTGGCGATGCAAGCCGTCGTGCACGGCGGCGGCAGCGGCGGCGTGCCGCCGACCGCGGGCGTGGTCGCGGCATCCGCCGACGGCGCGGGCGGCGTTGGCGGCAGGTACGGCGGCAGGCTCGTATCGACGATGGTCGGCACCCAGGCCAGTGCCAGCGGCTGCGCCGTGCTCGCGGCCGGAACCACCAGGCCGAGGTCGGCGCCGGAGCCGCCGTCGTAGGCGCGCACGCCACCGGCGCGCTGGGCCACGAACAGCTGTCCGTCAGGGCTGACCGTGATGGCCGCGGCATCCGCGCCGGCGATGGTGAAGCCGCCGTCGGCGCCGGTGTTGACGTCGAGGCTGCGCACCGCGCCGTCGCGGCGATCTACCCAGAACAGCAGGCCGCCGGCCGCCTGCGCGATGCCGCCGGCCGCCAGCATCGGCGCCGCCGGCACGAACGACGCGGTGGTCGCCGGGTCCGAGGTCAGGGGATCGCCACCGTAGCTGTAGCGCAGCAGCGCCCCGCCCGCGCCGTCCAGCATCAGCACGTCGCCGGCGATGCCGGGCGCCAGGTGCGGGCCGCATTCTGGCAGCCCGATCGAATACGACCGGATCAGCGGCGTGGCGGCGTGCGACGCCGCCGGGCGCATTGCGATCAGCCGCCCGGACCCGCCCATCTCGCCGACCACGACATCGCCGGTGGGAAGCACCACCGGCGACAGCGGGAAGCCGGTGCCCACCAGCGGGTGCGATGCGGGGTCCAGCATCAGCTCCGCGGTCGTGCTGCGCAGGCGATCGAGTACGCGCAGCTGGCTCGCGGCGACGAAATACACCTCGCCGCTCGGCGCGCCGGCCATGCCGCTGCGGAAGGTGACCTCGTTGGCGCCCAGTTGCAGCAGCGTGCCGAGCGACGCGTAGTCGCTGCCGCGGAAGCGCAGGATGCGGTCGGTGGCGCCGTCGGCGACCAGCAGCTCACCGTCGGCGGCCGCGTTGAACGGCGCGAAGTCCGCGATGCCGTCGTTGTCGTCGTTGCCGTCGGCGCGATCGCCGAGCCCGCCGAGGTCGGTGTCGCGCTGCTCGAACGGGTCGGCGTCGTACTGGTCGCTGTTGTCGCCCCAGCCGTCGCCGTCGGCGTCGGCCGACTCGGCCGGGTCCAGTGGGAACGCATCGCTCACGTCGGGCACGCCGTCGTTGTCGTCGTCGGTGTCGGCGTTGTCGCCGAAGCCGCCGCCGTCGCTGTCGGCCCACTCGGTCGAGTTGCTGGGGAAGGCGTCGTCGGCGTCGGCGACGCCGTCGCCGTCGGTGTCGACCGAGCGCGTGGCATCGAACGGGAAGGCATCGGTGCGATCGATGACGCCGTCGCCGTCGCTGTCGGCGAGCGTGGGCTGCGGCCGGACGGCCAGGCGGCCGAAGTCGCGGGTCGGCGCGTACTCGGCGACCTGCTGCGCGTTGTCGTCCATCGCGCCGGCGTTGTCCTCGTTGGCCGAGCCGCACGGCAGGTTGCCGCAGGCGATGCGCGGGTTCGAGTAATAGGCGAGCTGGCGCTGGCGGTCCGGCTTGCCGGTGCCGAACGAACCCATGATGGTGGTGAACTGCCCCGGTCGCGCGAAGGCATGGCCGCGCGCCACGGTGGCATCGGCGGCGAGCTGGTGGCGGGCGCCGAGGTTGTGGCCGACCTCGTGGGCGAAGGTGTGGTCGTCGCACACCGAGCCGCCGCTCTCGCCGTCCATCACGACGTTGACGCCGGCGCGGAAATCGTCGGGGAAGAAGGCGACGCCGCAGACGCCCCGCGCATACAGGTCGTGGACCCGGAAGAACGAGACCAGGTCGGCGCCGGTGATGTCGCGCAGCGTCAGCAGGTCGGCGCCGGCAAAGCTGCCGCCCGGCTGCTGGGCGAAGTACATCTCGCCGATGTTGGCGATCGCGTTGGGCGAGACCGTGCCGGCGGCGAGCTGGGTGAGGACGATCCGCAGGGTCACGCTGACGTCGCTGTCCACCAGGGCCTGGTTGGCCAGCGCGACGAAGTGCGCGATGCGGGTCTCCGCGAGCGCACCCGGGTAGCGCGCGGCGAAGTCGGCGTCGTACAGCCCGAGCACATCCACGGTGCGGTTCGGCAGGCCGGCCTGCTTCGCGGCCGGGGTCGGCCCGGAGGCCTTGGCCGCCGCCGCGGTGAGCGCGCCGCGGTCGTAGTCGGCGAACGCCAGCCCGCCCTCGCCGGCCCGCACCGCGAAGGCCTCGCCGCCGCGGTACTCGAGCAGCCAGACCGTGCCGCCCTGGGCGACGCGGCCGAAACCGCCGTCAGGCCCCAGCGTGATCGCCGCCTCGCCGACGCCGCGCAGGCGCCCGAAGCGCGTGGTGGCCGCGCCCGCCGCGACCACCCGCTCGACCTCGAACTGGCGCTCGCCGCCGGGCAGCCAGAGCGGCACCTGTCCGCCCTCGCGGGCACCCGCCAAGGCCGCCGGCGCCGGGCCGCGCTCGAGCACGCCGCCGGGCAGGCGCTTGAGGTGCGGCGGGGCTTGGGCAGCCGCGCCAGCGGCAAAAAGCACCAGGACTGCGGCGAACAAACGCATATCGGGTTCCCCGGGTATCACTCCCCGGCGCCAAGGTTAGCCCAGTCGCGGCGGGGTGGGGTAGAATCCGCGCCGCCGCGGGGTCCAAGAAAAAGGGGACAGAACTATTTTCGTCCCCGGGCCCCTCGCACCGGCCTGCCGGCCGGGAAAATAGTTCTGTCCCCTTTTTTTGCTCAGGAGAGCTTCATGCTGGTCGCCAACGGTCTCTGGATCGCGCTGGGCTGTGCCCTCGCCGCGATCGTCTACGGCATCTTCTCCGTGCGCTGGGTGCTGGCGAAGTCGCCCGGCAACGCGCGGATGCAGGAAATCGCCGCCGCGGTGCAGGAAGGAGCGATGGCCTACCTCAACCGCCAGTACACCACGATCGCGATCGTCGGCGCCGTGCTGTTCGTGGTGCTCGGCTTCGCCCTCGGCTGGTACACGGCGATCGGCTTCCTGATCGGCGCGGTGCTCTCGGGCGCCACCGGCTACATCGGCATGAACATCTCGGTGCGCAGCAACTCGCGCACCGCGCAGGCCGCGCACGAGGGCATGAACGCCGCGCTCGCGGTCGCGTTCCGCGGCGGCGCCATCACCGGCATGCTCGTCGTCGGCCTCGGCCTGCTCGGCGTGGCCGGCTACTACATGGTGGTCGAGGGCATGGCCGGCCAGGACAAGGCGCTGCACGGCCTCGTCGGCCTGGCCTTCGGCGGCTCGCTGATCTCGATCTTCGCGCGTCTCGTCGGCGGCATCTTCACCAAGGGCGCCGACGTCGGCGCCGAGTTGGGAGGTAAGGTGGAAGCTGGAATTCCTGAGGATGATCCACGGAATCCGGCGGTCATTGCCGACAATGTTGGGGACAACGTCGGCGACTGCGCCGGCATGGCGGCCGACCTGTTCGAGACCTACGCGGTCACCGTGGTCGCCACCATGGTGCTCGGCGGCCTGATGGCCACCACGCTCGGCCCGAATGCCGTGCTGTACCCGCTGGTGCTCGGCGGCGTCTCGATCATCGCCTCGATCATCGGCACGTTCTTCGTATCGGCCAAGGAAGGCGGCAAGATCATGTCGGCGCTGTACCGCGGCGTCATCGTCTCAGGCGTCATCGCCGCCATCGCGTTCTTCCCGATCACCCGGCAGTTCTTCGACGCGGGCATCGCCATGAACCTGTACTGGTGCGCGCTGATCGGCCTGGTGCTGACCGGCGCCATCGTCTGGATCACGGAGTACTACACCGGCACCACGTTCTCCCCGGTGCAGCACATCGCGGCGGCCTCGCAGACCGGCCACGCGACCAACATGATCGCAGGCCTCGGCGTGTCGATGAAGTCCACGGCGCTGCCGGTGCTGGCGGTGTGCGCGGCGATCTACGCTTCGTTCGAGCTGTCCGGCCTGTACGGCATCGCCATCGCCGCGACCGCCATGCTGTCGATGACCGGCATGATCGTCGCGCTGGATGCTTATGGGCCCATCACCGACAACGCCGGCGGCATCGCCGAGATGGCGAAGCTGCCCAAGGAAATCCGCAACATCACGGATCCACTGGACGCCGTAGGTAACACGACGAAGGCCGTGACCAAGGGCTACGCGATCGGCTCGGCCGGCCTCGCCGCGCTGGTGCTGTTCGCGGACTACACGCACAACCTGAACCTGATCCCGAAGTACCAGGGCATGGCGTTCGACCTGTCGGACCACATGGTCATCATCGGCCTGTTCATCGGCGGCCTGGTGCCTTACCTGTTCGGAGCGATGGGCATGGAAGCGGTCGGCCGCGCGGCCGGCTCGGTGGTGGTCGAGGTGCGCCGCCAGTTCAAGGAGATCAAGGGCATCATGGAAGGCACCGCCAAGCCGGAATACGGCACGGCTGTGGACATGCTGACCAAGGCGGCGATCAAGGAGATGATCGTGCCGTCCTTGCTGCCGATCTTCGTGCCGGTGATCGTCGGCCTGGTGCTCGGCCCCAAGGCGCTCGGCGGCGTGCTGATCGGCACCATCGTCACCGGCCTGTTCGTCGCGATCTCGATGACCACCGGCGGCGGCGCCTGGGACAACGCCAAGAAGTACATCGAGGACGGCCACTTCGGCGGCAAGGGCTCCGATGCGCACAAGGCGGCGGTCACCGGCGACACCGTCGGCGACCCCTACAAGGACACCGCCGGCCCGGCCATCAACCCGCTGATCAAGATCATCAACATCGTCGCGCTGCTGATGGTGCCGCTGCTGTAAGGTCTTGTGCTGACCGGGGACAGACTTTCAAGTTCTGTCCCCGCGCCTGAGAAACCCCGCCGCGTGCGGGGTTTCTACTTTCTGGCACTGCTGTCTTGCGGGTCGTGGGCCGGCTCGCTACATGGCTCGCTCGATGGCGCGCTGCTCGGCTCGCCATGTCTCGCCTTCGCGACGCGCGCCACCCCTCGCTTCGCTCGGGGCTCTGTCTCGCTGCGCTTTCACTTCCGCTCGCCCGGCCCACGACCCGCTACGATCGGTCAGCGCGCCAGCCGCCCTCAGTAGCTGAGCTGAGCGATCAGTTCGGGCCCGTGTGCCCGGATCGCGTAAGTAAAGCGCAGCCGAGCGGAGCCCCGAGGCCGCAGGCCGAGGGGTCGCCCCGCCACGGCGAGCCGAGACATGGCGAGGCGAACAGGGGCGGCGACGAGGCGAGCCCATAGCGGAGACAAGCACCCCACCCGCCCAGCCCCCACACGGCCGGC
>JBQTJQ010000046.1:0-9903 GCA_052386975.1 Gammaproteobacteria bacterium
GTCGCCGTGACCGCCGCGCGCGCCGGCGCGCGCGTCAAGGGCATCGATCTGTCACCGGTGTTGCTCGAGGAGGCCGGGAAGAACGCCGCGCTGGCCGGCGTGGCGATCGAGTTCCGGGAAGGCGATGCCGAAACGCTGCCGTACGCGGACGCCGAGTTCGACATCGTGCTCTCGCAGTTCGGGCACATCTTCGCCCCGCGCCCGCACGTCGTCGTGAAGGAGATGCTGCGCGTGCTCAAGCCGGGCGGGCGCATCGCGTTCTCGACCTGGCCGCCGCACCTGTTCGGCGGGCTCTACGCCACGCTGGTCGCGCGCTACGTTCCGCCGCCGCCGGCGGGCGTGGCTTCGCCGGTGGCATGGGGCGAGCCTGACGTCATCCGCGAGCGGCTCGGTGACAAGGTTGCCGACCTGGTGTTCCGCACCGAGGAGATCGGCTTCAACGCCCTGTCGCCCGCGCATTACCGGGCATCGATCGAGGTCATGTCGGCGTCGGCGAAGAAGATCGTGACGACCCTGGCGCATGAGCCGGCCAGGCTCGCGCGGTTCCGCGCCGAGGTCGAGGCGCTCGCCGCGTCGTTCTTTCAGCACAACCGCGTGCGCAACGCGTTCCTGATGACGCGGGCGGTGAAGAAATAGTAGGGCGGCATTCCATGCCGCCGTCGGCAAAGGATTGCCGACCTACGCGCGACCGTCCCGCAGCTGCGCCGCGTACAACGTGTTGTTCATCAGCATCGCCACCGTCATCGGCCCGACGCCGCCGGGCACCGGCGTGATCCAGGCGGCACGCTGACGCGCGGGCTCGAACTCGACGTCGCCGGTGAGCGTGCCGTCCGGCAGGCGGTTGATGCCCACGTCGATGACCACCGCGCCGGGCTTGATCCAGTCGCCCTTGACGAAGCCGGGCTTGCCGACGCCGGCGACCACGATGTCCGCGGTCGCCACCACTCCGGCGAGGTCACGCGTCTTGCTGTTGCACACGGTGACGGTGGCGTCCGCGAGCAGCAGCTCGAGCGCCATCGGCCGGCCGACGATGTTCGATGCGCCGACCACCACCGCGCGCGCGCCGCGCAAGGCGACGCCGGTGCTCTCGATCAGGCGGATCGCGCCGAACGGCGTGCACGGGCGCAGCAGCTTGCGCGGGCGCGTGGGTTTCTGCGCGAGACGGCCGAGGTTGTACGGATGGAAGCCGTCGACGTCCTTCCTGGGGTCGATGCGTTCGATGACCAGCTCGCTGTCGACGTGCGCGGGCAATGGCAACTGCACCAGGATGCCGTCGATCTTCGGGTCGGCGTTGAGCTTGTCGATCAGCGCGAGCAACTCGGCCTGTGACACGCTGGCCGGCAGGTCGACGTGCTCGGACCTGATGCCGAGCTTCTCGCTAAATTTGCGCTTGCTGCCCACGTAACCCGCCGAGGCCGCCTCGGCGCCGACCAGCACCGTGGCCAGCGACGGGGCAGGGCGGCCGGCCCGCACGCGCTCGGCGACGCCGGCACGGACTTCCTCGTGCACGATCGCCGCCACCGCCTTGCCGTCGATCAACTGGGCCGTCACGCGCGCGTCCTTTTGTAAGGGCCTGAAAAGGCGCGCGAATTCTCGCATAATCAGGCGGCAAAGGATTGCCGCCCTACGTAGGTCGACAATCCATTGCCGACACAATCACGGGGCGTAGCGCAGCCTGGTAGCGCACCTGCCTTGGGCGCAGGTGGTCGGAGGTTCAAATCCTCTCGCCCCGACCAATTAAGTGCCCGTAGCTCAGTTGGATAGAGCAGCGGCCTTCTAAGCCGCAGGTCGCAGGTTCGACTCCTGCCGGGCACGCCATCAAACGGCGGCAATCCTTTGCCGACTACGAAAGTCCCCCGAGGCACAGGTACTTCACCTCGAGGTAGTCGTTGATCCCGTACTTGCTGCCCTCGCGGCCGACGCCGGATTCCTTCATGCCGCCGAATGGCGCCACTTCGCTCGAAATCAGGCCGGTGTTGATGCCGACCATGCCGTACTGCAGCTGTTCGGCGACACGGAACACGCGCGACACGTCGCGCGAATAGAAGTACGCGGCGAGGCCGAACGGCGTGGCGTTGGCGATGGCGATCGCCTCCACCTCGTCGCGGAAGCGCAGCAGCGGCGCGACCGGGCCGAAGGTCTCCTCGTTGGCGATGCGCATCTTCGGCGTGACGTCGGCCAGCACGGTGGGCTCGTAGAAGGTCCCGCCCAACGCGTGGCGCTTGCCGCCGGCGAGCACGCGCGCGCCGCCGGCCTGCGCATCGGCCACGTGCGCTTCGACCTTGGCCAGCGCGTCGGCGTTGATCAGCGGGCCCTGTTGCACGCCGTCCTCGGTGCCCGGGCCGACGCGCAGCTTGCGCGCGGCTTCGGCCAGGGCCGCGGCGAACTTGTCGTAGATGCCGTCCTGCACGATCAGGCGATTGGCGCAGACGCAGGTCTGGCCGGTGTTGCGGTACTTGGCGGTCATCGCGCCTTCGACCGCCGCGGGCAGGTCGGCGTCGTCGAACACGATGAAGGGCGCGTTGCCGCCGAGCTCGAGCGACATTTTCTTCAGCGTATCCGCGCACTGGCGCATCAGCAGCTTGCCGACCTCGGTCGAGCCGGTGAAGGAAACCTTGCGCACGATCGGATTCGACGTGAGCTCGCCACCGATGGCAGCGGCCTCGCCGGTGATCACGTTCAGCACGCCCGCGGGCAGCCCCGCGCGCTGGCCCAGCAGCGCCATCGCGAATGCCGACAGCGGCGTCTGCTCGGCCGGCTTGGCGACCATGGTGCAACCGGCGGCCAGCGCCGCGCCGACCTTGCGCGCCAGCATCGCGGCCGGGAAATTCCACGGCGTGATGGCCGCGCACACGCCGACCGGCTCCTTGATGACGAGCATGCGCTTGTCGCCCCACGGCGAAGGGATCACGTCGCCGTAGGCGCGCTTGGCCTCCTCGCCGAACCACTCGAAGAACGAAGCCGCGTAGGCGATCTCGCCGCGACTCTCCGTGAGCGGCGTGCCCTGCTCGGCGGTCATGATCGGGGCCAGGTCTTCCTGGTTCGCCAGCATCAGCTCGTACCACTTGCGCAGGATCGCGGCCCGCTCCCTGGCGGTCTTGCCGCGCCAGCCGGGCAGCGCGGCCCGCGCCGCGTCGATGGCGCGGCGCGTGGCGGCAGCGTCGAGCGACGGCACCTGCGCCAGCTCGGCGCCGGTTGCCGGATTGCGCACGGCGAAGGTTTGCTTGGCCCCCACCCATTCGCCGCCGATCAGCGCGCGGCGCTCGAGCAGCGAGGAATCCTTCAGTTTCAGAAAATAGGGACGCACACCTTTTTCCGGAAAAGGTGTGCGTCCCTTTTTTCCGGAAAAGGTGTGCGTCCCTTTTTTCATGGGAACACCACGACCTGGCGGATGGCTTCGCCGGCGGCGAGGCGGTCGAAGCCTTCGTTGATCTCGTCGAGCTTGAGCTTGCCGGTCAGCAGCTTGTCCACGGGCAGCTTGCCCTGCTGGAACAGCGCGACGTAGCGCGGCACGTCGCGCAGCGGCACGCAGGTACCGATGTAGCTACCCTTGAGCGTGCGCTCCTCGGCGACCAGGTTCAGCGCCGGCAGGGGGAAGCTGTGCGTGGGATTGGGCAGTCCGGCCGACACGGTGGTGCCGCCACGGCGCGTGACGCGATAGGCGGTCTCCAGCGCCTGCACGCTGCCGGCGAAGTCGAACGCGAAGTCCACGCCGCCGCCAGTGGCGGCCTTGACCTGGTCCACGGCGTCGGTGTCGCGGCCGTTCACCGTGTGCGTCGCGCCGAGTTTCCTTGCCAGCGCGAGCTTGTCGGGATTCACGTCCACCGCGACGATCTTCGAAGCGCCCGCGGCGACCGCGCCGAGCAGGCCGGCGAGGCCGACGCCACCCAGCCCCACGATCGCGGCGGTCTGGCCGGACTTGAGCGCGGCGGTGTTGACCACCGCGCCGACGCCGGTCAGCACCGCGCAGCCGAACAGCGCGGCATGCTCGAACGGCAGCGACCGATCCACCTTGACCAGCGAGCGGCGCGACACCGTGACGTGCTCGGCGAAGGCGGCGACGCCGAGCAGGTGGTTCAGCGCCGCGCCGTTGCGCGACAGGCGCCGCGCGCCGGACAGCAGCGTGCCCGCGCTGTTGGCGGCGAAGGCCGGCTCGCACAGAGCGGGACGGCCTTCGGCGCAGGGCAGGCAATGGCCGCAGCTCGGCACGAACACCATCACCACGTGGTCGTCGACCGCGAGGTCGTCGACCCCCGGGCCGAGCGCTTCGACCACGCCGGCGGCCTCGTGGCCGAGTACCATCGGCACCGGCCGCACGCGGTCGCCGTTGATCACGGACAAGTCGGAGTGGCACAGGCCGGCTGCTTTCACCCGCACCAGCACCTCGCCGGCGCCGGGCGGCTCGAGCTCGACGGTCTCGACCGCCAGCGGCCGCGAGCGCGCGTACGGCTGCGGCAGGCCGATCGTGGCGAGAATCGCGGCACGGGTTTTCATGGGCTCAGGGTAACATCGCGAATAGCGTCATTCCGAGCGTAGCGAGGAATCTGGCGGTTTACGACAAGCCCGGGAGAGTCGAACGTGCAGAGCCTCGCGCAGATCGCGGCCGACGTGCAGCAGAACTGGCTGCTGTACCTGTCGATGCCGTTCGTGGCGGCGGCGATCGGCTACTACACCAAGATCGTCGCCATCCGCATGATGTTCGAGCCGCTGGAGTACGCCGGGCTGCAGGCGCGCGTCTTCGGCCACCGCATCTTCGGCTGGCAGGGCATCGTGCCGCGCAAGGCGGCGGTGATGGCCGAGATCGCCTGCGACACCATGACCAGCAAGCTGCTCAAGCCCGAGGACGTGTTCGGGCGGCTCGATCCGGATCGCGTCGCCCGCGAAATCGAACGGCCCCTGCTCGAGGCGGTGGAGGACATCACGCGCAACGTGGCGCGCGCGGTTTCGCCGGGCCTGTGGGACGCCGCGCCCGAGACGCTCAAGCGCCTGCTGATCGATCGCGTCAAGGACGAAGCGCCGGGGATGGTCCGCCAGATCATGGCGGACTTCAAGCGCGACATTCACAAGGTGTTCGACTTGAAGCAGATGGTGGTCAGCAACCTGCTGCGCGACAAGCAGTTGCTGAACCGCATCTTCCTCGAGGCCGGCCGCGGCGAGTTCGCCTTCATCCGCAAGTCCGGCCTGTACTTCGGCTTCGTCATCGGCCTGGTGCAGGCCGCGACCTGGGCAGCGACGCACAACATCTGGGTGATGCCGCTGTTCGGCCTGTTCACCGGCTGGTTCACCGACTGGCTCGCGCTGAAGATGGTCTTCAACCCCAAGCATCCGAGGAAATATCTCTTCGGCCTGTTCGAGTGGCAGGGCTTGTTCCTGAAACGGCGCATGGAGGTGTCGGCGGAGTACGGCCGGCTGATCGCGGCCGAGATCGTCACGCCGCGCAACATCCTCGACGCGGTGCTGAAAGGCCCGTTGTCGGACCGGCTGTTCGACATGATCCAGCGACAGGTGCAGAAGACCGTGGACACGCAGGCGGGCATCGCCAAGCCATTTGTGGTGTTCAGCGTCGGCAGCGCGCGCTACCAGGACATGAAGCAGGCGGTGGCGCGGGAAATGATGAAGCGCCTGCCGGAGACGATGCGCCACGCCGAGGCTTACGCCGGCAAGGCCATGGACCTGGAGAACCTGCTGGCCTCGAAGATGAAGGACCTCAGCGTCGAGGAGTACGAGGCGTTGCTGCGGCCGGCATTCCAGCAGGACGAATGGATCCTGATCGCGGTCGGCGCGGCGCTGGGTTTTTTGGTCGGCGAGATGCAGGTGCTGGCGATGGAGCTGCTGGCGACGCCGGTCGTGTAGGGCGGGAATCCGTTCCCGCCGCATGTCGGCAACGGATTGCCGACCTACCGGTTCGGGTCGTACGCCGCCGGCGCGATCGCCGGCGCCTTGCCGCACACCAGGTCGGCGAGCAACGCACCCGAGCCGGCGGCGTGGGTCCAGCCCAGGTGGCCGTGGCCGGTGTTGACGAACAGGTTCTCGGGGCCGAGCTGGCCGATGCGCGGCACGCCGTCGGGCGACACCGGCCGCAAGCCCGCCCACGGCTGCGCGGCGGCCCGGTCCAGGCGCGGCGCGTAGGACGGGAACAGCCCGAGCAGCAGGTCGAACAGGTTGTCGATGCGCGCCGGCGTCAGCTCCATGTCGTAGCCGGCGATCTCGGCGGTGCCGGCCACCCGCAGGCGCGCTCCCAGCGGCGTAGCCGCCGCGTGCAGGGCATCGTCCACCACTGGCAGGCGCGGCGCGCCATCCCAGCCGGTGGTGGGCACGGTGATCGAGTAGCCCTTCACCGGCCGCACCGGCAGGGCGACGCCGATCCGTTCCAGCAGTGGCGCGCTCCAGCTGCCGGCGGCGGCGACGAATACCTCGGCCTCGTGGCGCCTGCCGCTGGCGCGGGCCGCCACCAGGCGCCTGCCGTCGCTCTCGAGACCGTCGACGTCGGCATTGAACACGAAGCGCACGCCGGATTCGCGCGCGCGCTCGGCGAGCGCCAGCGTGAACGAG
Source organism: Gammaproteobacteria bacterium (assembly GCA_052386975.1). GTDB lineage: Bacteria > Pseudomonadota > Gammaproteobacteria > Nevskiales > Nevskiaceae > JACPFV01. The sequence continues at coordinate 6,553 of JBQTJQ010000046.1, forward strand.
CGCGCGTCGCCGGACTCGTCGGCCGGGCAATGCACGCCGCCAACCAGCCGGTCAGCAACGGGGGCCAGCGCCGGCTCGATAACGACGGCTTCAGCTGCCGTAACCGCACGTACCTTGAGCCCCATCCCGGCGAGCTGCGCCGTGCGGTCGGCCGCCGCATCGAAGGCCGCGCGGTCGCGGAACACCTTCAGCGTGCCCAGCGTGCTCTCGTCGTAGGCGAGCTTGAGCGCCGCGCGCAACTCGCGCAGCACGGCGAGGCTGTAGGAAGCCAGGCGCAGGTTGGCGTCCATGCTGGCGCGCTGGTGCGCGGCGCTGGAATGCCGCAGGAACGACAGGCCCCAGCCCAGCATCGAGGGCAGGGCGCGCGGGCGCAGCAGGAACGGCGCGTCCTCGCGGCCGAGCCACCGCAGCAGGTGCCAGAGGATGCCCGGGGCATTCCACGGGTCGGCCATGCTCGGCGTCAGCATGCCGGCGTTGGCGAAACTGGTGCCCTGGGCGGGCCCCGAGGCGCGCTCCAGCACGGTCACTTCGCACCCGGCCCGGGCCAGGAACCAGGCGCTGGTCACGCCCAGCAGGCCGGAGCCGATCACGATCGCGCGCATGCGCCATCGTACCGGGCAGCGTGGCATACTTGCGCGCGTTCAAAAACCAACGGGAAATACGATGGTTCGCCGGATACTCACAGTCCTCGCGGTCGGCGTCGCGGCGCTGGCGCCGACGGCGTTCGCGCAGGATGACATCGAAGGCGTCAAGCAGATCGGGATCGAGAACGCGAAGGAACTCCCGGGCGAGGTGCTGCTGCGCCTCGGCTTCACCTTCGCCCGCGCCGACGTGCCGGAGACGGTGCGCCTGCGGCTGGATGCCGTCGCCGCGGTGCTGAACGGCGAACGCTCGGCCGCTGCGATCGACGTCGTCGGCCATACCGATTCGGTCGGCAACGAGGCGTACAACCAGGCCCTGTCCGAGCGGCGCGCCGCCTCGGTCAAGGCCTACCTCGTCGCCAGGGGCGTCGACGAGAACCGCATCAGCGTCTCCGGCTACGGTGAGACGTTGCCGCGCGCCACCAACGACACGGTGGAAGGGCGCCGCCTGAACCGCCGCGTCGAGATCCGCGTCAACGGCTGAGCGGATGACCCCGGGCGCCCGGTTCCGGGCCGCGGTCAGGGACGAGCGCCCGCTGCAGGTTGTCGGTGCGATCACGGCCTACGCCGCGCGCATGGCCGAGCGCACCGGCTTCAAGGCGCTGTACCTTTCCGGCGGCGGCGTCGCCGCCAACTCGCTGGGCATGCCGGACCTGGGCATCAGCACCATGGAAGACGTGCTGATCGACGCGCGCCGCATCACCGAGGTCACGACCTTGCCGCTGCTGGTGGACGTCGACACCGGCTGGGGCGGCGCCTTCAACATCGCCCGCACCATCCGCAGCATGGCCAAGGCCGGCGTCGCGGCCGTGCACATGGAGGACCAGGTCGGCCAGAAGCGCTGCGGCCATCGCCCGGGCAAGGAAGTCGTGAGCCGGGACGAGATGGTCGACCGGGTCAAGGCCGCCGTCGACGCGCGCGTGGATGACATCGTCATCATGGCCCGCACCGATGCGGCCGCGGTCGAGGGCATCGACCAGGCAATCGAGCGCGCCATCGCCTACGTCGAGGCCGGCGCCGACATGATCTTCCCCGAGGCGATGAAGACGCTCGAGGACTACCGCAAGTTCAAGCAGGCGGTGAAGGTGCCGATCCTGGCGAACCTGACCGAGTTCGGCTCGACGCCGTTCTTCACGACGAAAGAGCTGGCGAGCGTGGACTGCGACATCGCGCTGTACTGCTGCGGCGCCTACCGCGCCATGAACGCCGCGGCGCTGAACTTCTACACGACGCTGCGCAAGGAAGGCACGCAGAAGAACGTGGTGCCGGCGATGCAGTCGCGCGCCGACCTCTACGATTACCTCGGCTATCACGCGTACGAGCAGAAGCTCGACGCGCTGTTCGCCCGGGATAAAAAATAGGAAAAGAAGTAGGGCGGCATTCCATGCCGCCGTCGATGTCGGCAAGGGATTGCCGACCTACTGCCAAGGAAGCAAGCACATGAGCGACGTTTCGAACGTGCCCACCGCGGGCAAGCCCAAGAAATCGGTCGCGCTGTCGGGCGTGGTCGCCGGCAACACCGCGCTGTGCACGGTCGGCCGCACCGGCAACGACCTGCATTACCGCGGCTACGACATCCTCGACATCGCCGAGAAATGCGAGTTCGAGGAGATCGCGTACTTGTTGGTACACGAAAAGCTGCCGACGCGCGGCGAGCTGAAGGCCTACAAGAAGAAGCTCGCCGGCTACCGCGAGCTGCCGCCGCAGGTGAAGGCCGCGCTCGAGCAGATCCCCAAGACCGCGCACCCGATGGACGTGATGCGCACCGGCGTGTCGGTGCTGGGCACCGTGCAGCCGGAGAAGCCCGACCACAGCCACGCCGGCGCGCGCGACATCGCCGACCGCCTGATGGCGAGCGCCGGCTCGATGCTGCTGTACTGGTACCACTTCCGCCACCACGGCAACCGCGTGTCGCTGGCCTCGGACGAGGACTCGATCGGCGGGCACTTCCTGCACGTGCTGCACGGCAAGAAGCCGTCGGCGAGCTGGGTGCGGGCGATGCACACCTCGCTGGTGCTGTACGCCGAGCACGAGTTCAACGCCAGCACCTTCGCCTGCCGCGTGATCGCCGGCACCGGCTCGGACATCTACTCGGCCATCTGCGGCGGCATCGGCGCGCTGCGCGGGCCCAAGCACGGCGGCGCCAACGAGGTGGCCTACGAGATCCAGTCGCGCTACAAGACGCCGAGCGACGCCGAGCAGGACATCCTCACGCGCCTGGCGAAGAAGGAAGTGATCATCGGCTTCGGCCACCCTGTCTACACCGTGTCCGACCCGCGCAACGCCGTGATCAAGGAAGTCGCGCGCCGGCTGTCGAAGGAGCAGGGCGACATGAACCTGTTCAACGTCGCCGAGCGGCTCGAGACCGTGCTGTGGCGCGAGAAGAAGATGTTCCCCAACCTCGACTGGTTCAGCGCGGTCAGCTACCACGTCATGGGCGTGCCGACCGCGATGTTCACGCCGCTGTTCGTGATGGCGCGGGCTTCGGGCTGGAGCGCGCACATCATCGAGCAGCGCACCGACAACAAGATCATCCGGCCGAGCGCGAACTACACCGGGCCGGAAGACCTGAAGTTCGTGCCGATCGAGCAGCGCTGAAGGACGGTGCGTCGCCGGCCTCGCGCTCAGCCCGGCCGCGCGAGTCCCGGGCGGTCCGACCGCTGCAGTTCGGCCGCCACCTGCTCCGCGCGCTCCAGCGCCCGCAGCAGGT
>JBQTJQ010000047.1:0-13808 GCA_052386975.1 Gammaproteobacteria bacterium
GCGGGGGTGGGGCGCCCCCCCCGACACTCTATTCGGGGACCTTCGGCGTTTCCGGCTGGGCCGCCGGATCCGGCGTAGCCGGCGGGGTCGTTTCCGGAATCGCCGGAGCGAGCTCGCCCTGCGGCGCCGCCCGATCCATCAGGCTGTCCGGGGCCTTGCGGCCCTGGACCACGTACGCCAGCGACAGGCTGGCCACGAAGAACACCACCGCGCAGGCCGCCGTCGCCCGGCTCAGGAAATTGGCCGAACCCCGGGCGCCGAACACCGTGCCCGACGCGCCGCTGCCGAAAGCCGCGCCGGCATCGGCGCCCTTGCCGTGCTGCAGCAGCACCAGCCCGATCAGCGCGGCCGCCGACAGCACCTGAACCACCACCAGAATCGTATGCATCGTTGTTACGCCACCCTCACGTGTTGGGGATTTGCGACTGCGCCGCGGCGCAGATCGCGAGGAATTCATCGGCCTTGAGCGAAGCACCGCCGATCAGCCCGCCATCGACATCCGGGCCCGCGAACAGCGTCCCGGCGTTGCCGGAATTGACGCTGCCGCCGTACAGGATCCGCAAAGCGGCCGCGATTCTAGCATCACGCGCCGCGACTTGTGCGCGCAGGAACGCGTGCGCGTCCTGCGCCTGCTGTGGCGTCGCCGTGCGTCCGGTGCCGATCGCCCAGACCGGCTCGTAAGCGACCACCGAGCGCTCCAGGCTGGCGACGCCGCACAGCGCCAGCACCGCGCCGAGCTGCCGCCCGAGCACGGCTTCGGTCTCGCTCGCCTCGCGCTGCGCCAGCGTTTCGCCCACGCACAGGATCGGGATGAGCCCCGCCGCCTGCGCCGCGCGGAACTTCGCGGCGACGCGCTCGTCGGTCTCGCCGTACAGCGCGCGGCGCTCGGAGTGGCCGACGATCACGTACTCGCAGCCGGCTTCCTTCAGCATGGCGCCGTGGATCTCGCCGGTGAACGCACCCGGTTTTTCCTGCTCGCACAGGTTCTGCGCGCCAAGCTTGATCGCCGTGCCTCTCAGCGCCTGCGCGACCGAATCGAGGTACACCGCCGGCGGGCACACCACGGCTTCGACGTCGCGACTCTTCGCCAGACCCGCCACGGTCTTTTCGACCAGCGCCGCGTTGGCGGCGCGGCTGCCGTTCATTTTCCAGTTGCCCGCAACCAGGTATCGGCGCATCGCGCGCTCCCGTCGTCGGTGGTTCAGTGGGCCGCGGCGCGGACCTGCGCCGCGATGGATTCGGCGGTCTCGCGCGATTCCTTCTCGTCCTGCGATTCGACCATCACCCGCACCAGCGGCTCGGTGCCGGAGGGCCGCAGCAGGATGCGGCCGCGGCCATCGAGCCGCTTCTCGCCCGCTTTGACCGCGGTCTGCACCGCCGGCGCCTCGACCACGGCGCGCGCCGTGCCGGCGACCGGCCCGTTGATCAGGACCTGCGGATATTTCTCGACCGGCGCGACCAGCTCGGCCAGGGACTTGCGCGCGCGCACCATCTCCGCCAGCACCTGCAGCGCCGAGACGATGCCGTCGCCGGTGGTGGTGCGGTCCAGGCAGATCAGGTGCCCGGACGATTCGCCGCCGATCAGGCCGCCATTCTCCTCCAGCCGCTCCAGCACGTAGCGGTCGCCGACCGCGGCGCGCTCGAACGCGATGCCGAGCTTGTTCAGCGCGATCTCCACGCCGAGGTTGCTCATCTGCGTGCCGACCACCGGGCCCTGCAGCTTGCCGGTGTCGTGGCGCGAGCGCGCGATCACGTACAGCAGCTCGTCGCCGTCGACCACGCGCCCGCTGCGATCGACCATCAGGCAGCGGTCGCCGTCGCCGTCGAGCGCGATGCCGGCATCGGCCTTGCGCTTGACCACTTCCGCGGCCAGCGCCTCGAGGTGCGTCGAGCCGCAGCCGGCGTTGATGTTGAGCCCGTCCGGGTGGACGCCGATCGCGTGCACCTGCGCGCCGAGCTCGCGGAACACCGGCGGCGCCACCTTGTAGGCCGCGCCGTGCGCGCAATCCACCACCACCTTCACGCCGTCGAGGGAGCTGGTCAGCGGAAACGCGCGCTTGCAGAACTCGATGTAGCGGCCGGGAGCGTCGTCGATGCGGCTGGCGCGGCCTACCGCCTCCGGCGGCACCGTCTCCAGCGGCTCGTCGAGCAGGCGCTCGATGCGCGCCTCGATCTCGTCCGGCAGCTTGCGGCCGTCGGACGAGAACAGCTTCACGCCGTTGTCGTGATACGGGTTGTGCGAGGCGCTGATGACCACGCCGACGCTGGCCCGGAAGGTGCGAGCCAGGTACGCCACTGCCGGCGTCGGCAGCGGCCCCGCCATGCCGACCGACACGCCGGCGGCGGCGAATCCGGCTTCCAGCGCCGACTCGAAGAGATAACCCGACAGGCGCGTGTCCTTGCCGATGATGGCGAGCGGATGCTCCGAGGCCTGGGCGAACACGCGGCCGGCGGCCCAGCCGAGCTTCAGCACGAAGTCGGGCGTCATCGGCAGCTGGCCGACGCGCCCGCGAACCCCGTCGGTCCCGAAATATTTCCTGCTCATCCGGACGTTCTAGGCGTTTTGCGCCGCCGCCGTGACCTTGAGGGCGTCCATTGTGGCACGCACGTCATGGGCGCGGACGATGCGGGCGCCCTGCCAGGCGGCCAGCGTCGCAGCCGCCAGCCCGCCGGCGAGGCGCTGGTCGGCCGGCCGATCGAGCAGTTGCGCGAACATCGACTTGCGCGAGACGCCAACCAGCACCGGCACTCCCATCTCCGTGAGCTCGGTGACCGCCCCCAGCAACTGCAGGTTGTGCTCCAGCGTCTTGCCGAAGCCGAAGCCGGGATCGACCACCAGCCGCTCCCGCGCGATGCCGGCGTCCACGCATGCGGCGACGCGCTGTTCCAGGAAGGCCCTCACTTCCGCGACCACGTCGGCGTAGCGCGGCGCCTGCTGCATGGTCCGCGGCTCGCCCTGCATGTGCATCAGGCAGGCCGCCGCGCCGGTTGCGCGCGCGGCCTCGAGCGCGCCGGGCGCCCGCAGCGCGTTGACGTCGTTGATCAGCTCGGCGCCGGCGGCGCAGGCGGCGCGCATCACGCCCGGCTTCATCGTGTCCACCGAGATCACGCAGTCGAGCTGCGAGCGGATGCGCTCGATCACCGGCAGCACGCGGTGGAGTTCCTCGGCTTCGCCCACCGGCGGCGCGCCCGGCCGGGTGGATTCACCGCCGACGTCGACAATCACCGCGCCCTCCTCGACCATCGCCCGCGCGTGCGCCAGCGCGGCATCCGGCGTCACGAAGTGACCGCCGTCGGAGAACGAATCGGGGGTTACGTTCAGCACGCCCATGACGACGGGCGTCGTCAGGTCGAGTGTGCGGGACTTGAGGCTGAGCTTCAGGGCGGCTAGCCGGACACCGCGCCGGGCTTCGCCACGCCCGGCGGGGTCGGCGCGGCGCCGGCGCCTTTCACCGGCGGCGGCACGGTCGGCCCGATGTCCGGCTCGCCCGGCGGCTCGCCGCGCATGACGCGCTTGATCTGCGCGTTGTCGAGCGTCTCGTACTTGATCAGCGCGTCGGCCATCGCGTGCAGCACGGCCAGGTTGTCCGTCAGGATCTGCCGGGCCATCTGGTAGTTGCGGTCGACGATGTCGCGAATTTCGCGGTCGATCGCGTGCGCGGTCTCGTCCGACATGTTCTTGTGCTGAGTCACGCTGCGACCCAGGAACACCTCGCCCTCGTCGCCGGCGTAGGCCAGCGGGCCGAGCTTGTCCGACAGCCCCCACTTGGTGACCATGTTGCGGGCGACTTCGGTGGCGCGCTCGATGTCGTTCGAGGCGCCGGTGGTGACGGCGTCGGCGCCGAAGATCAGCTCCTCGGCGATGCGGCCGCCGAACAGCGTGGCGATGCGGCAGTTCAGGCGACGGCGGCTGGTGCTGTAACGGTCCTCTTCCGGCAGGAAGAAGGTCACGCCCAGCGCGCGGCCGCGCGGGATGATCGTCACCTTGTGGACCGGGTCGTGCTCCGGCATGTTCAAGCCGACGATGACATGGCCGGCCTCGTGATAGGCGGTGTTGCGCTTCTCTTCCTCGCTCATGACCATCGAGCGGCGCTCGACGCCCATCAGGATCTTGTCCTTGGCTTTCTCGAAGTCGAGCTGGTCGACCAGGCGCTTGTTGGCGCGCGCCGCGAACAGCGCCGCCTCGTTCACCAGGTTGGCGAGGTCGGCGCCGGAGAAGCCCGGCGTGCCGCGCGCGATGACCTCGGGCTTGACGTTGTCGTGCAACGGCACGGCGCGCATGTGCACCTTGAGGATCTGCTCGCGCCCGCGGATGTCCGGCAGCGGCACTACCACCTGGCGGTCGAAGCGGCCCGGGCGCAGCAGCGCCGGGTCGAGCACGTCGGGACGGTTGGTCGCCGCGATCACGATGACGCCCTCGTTGCCTTCGAAGCCGTCCATCTCGACCAGCAACTGTTTCAGCGTCTGCTCGCGCTCGTCGTGGCCGCCGCCGAGGCCGGCGCCGCGATGGCGGCCGACGGCGTCGATCTCGTCGATGAACACGATGCACGGGGCGTGCTTCTTGGCCTGCTCGAACATGTCGCGCACGCGCGAGGCGCCGACGCCGACGAACATTTCGACGAAGTCGGAGCCGGAAATGGTGAAGAACGGCACGCCGGCCTCGCCGGCGATGGCGCGGGCCAGCAGCGTCTTGCCGGTGCCGGGCGAGCCGACCATCAGCACGCCGCGCGGGATCTTGCCGCCGAGCTTCTGGAACTTGGCGGGGTCCTTCAGGAAGTCCACCAGCTCGGCGACCTCCTGCTTGGCCTCTTCCACGCCGGCGACGTCGTTGAACGTCACCTTGACCTGGTCGGCCGACAGCATGCGGGCGCGGCTCTTGCCGAAGCTCATCGCGCCGCGGCCGCCGGCGCCGCCCTGCATCTGCCGCATGAAGTACACCCACACCGCGATCAGCAGCAGGATCGGGAAGGCGTTGAACAGCAGCTGGAACAGGATGTTCGGCTCGCGCGGCGGCTCGCCGACGATCTCGACGTTGTGCTCGATCAGCGTGCCGATCATCGAGCGGTTGTCGGTCTCGGGGCTGTAGGTGGTGAAGCGCTGGCCGCTCTTGTAGGTGCCGCGGACGTTCTGGCCTTCGATGTGGACCGTGTCGACGTTGTCCTTGCGGACCTCTTCGAGGAAATCGGAGTAGTTGAGCGGGGGCTGGGCGTTGCTGCCGCGCGACGAAAAGCTCTGGAAGACGCTGGTGAGCACCACCAGAATCACCACCCAGAGCAGCAGATTCTTGACCAGATCGTTCACACGCATGCCCTCATCGCTTGCCGTTCGACACTACACCACCCCAGGACCCCGCGCTACCAAATAAATCTCGCGGCTGCGCGGTCGCGACGCCTTCGGTTTGCGCAGCGCGACCTTGGTGAAGGCTTGCCGCAGCAGCTTCAGGTACGCGTCGAAGCCCTCACCCTGGAACAGCTTCACCACGAACGCCCCGCCGGGCTTGAGCCGCGCCCGGGCGAACTCCAGGGCCAGCTCCGCCAGGTGCACGCTGCCGGCCTGGTCGGCGGCGTCCACCCCACTGATATTGGGGGCCATGTCTGACAAAACAAGGTCTACCCGGTCCGCCCCGACCGCGGCCTCGATCTGCGCCAGCACGACGGCCTCGCGGAAGTCGCCCCGGATGAAGGTGAAGTTCGTGCCCGCCACCGGGTCCATCGGCAGGATGTCGGTGGCCACGATGCGCACGCGTTGGCCCAGCTTGCGCTCGATGTACTGGCACCAGCCCCCTGGCGCCGCGCCCAGGTCCACTATGGAGATGCCCGGCTTGAGCAGGCGGTCGCGCTGGTCGAGTTCCTCCAGTTTGTAGACCGCGCGTGAGCGGTAGCCCTCGCGGCGGGCCTTCTGCACGTAGGGGTCGGTCTCGTGCTCGCGCAGCCAGCGCTTGCTGCTGGCCGAACGTTTCTTGCTCATGGAGGAAAAGGGGTCAGGTTCATTTTCGGAGGTGTCGCCGGAGCATGGCTCCCTGGTGGACGAAAATGAACCTGACCCCTTTTCTCTAGCGGTACGCGACGCCCAGGATCTCCAGCTCGCGCGTCCCGCCCGGGGCGGTGACTTCGACCACGTCGCCTTCCTTCTTGCCGATCAGGGCGCGGGCGATCGGCGAGTTGACCGAGATCAGGCCGCTCTTCGAGTCGGCCTCGTCCTCGCCGACGATCTGGTACTGGGCTTCCTTGCCGTCCTCGTCGGCGATCTTCACGGTCGCGCCGAACACGACCTTGCCGCCGGCATTGACCTTGGTCACGTCGACGACCTGCGAGTTGGCGAGCTTGTGCTCGAGGTCGGCGATGCGCCCCTCGAGGAAGCTCTGCTGCTCCTTGGCCGCGTGGAATTCGGCGTTCTCCGAGATGTCGCCGTGCGCGCGCGCCTCCGCGATGGCCTTGACGATCGCCGGCCGCTCGACCGATTTCAGGCGCTTGAGCTCTTCACGAAGCTTCTCGACGCCGCGCAGCGTCAGCGGAATTTTTGCGGACATGGGGGACTAAACTTGTTACGGGGACAGCGACTGGTGCAGGTCTTGTAGCCGGTTTACCTGCACCTTGTCCAGATGATCCATGGCGATGGCCGCGGCCTGGGCGCCGGCCATGGTGGTGAAGTAGCAGACCTTGTGCTGGATGGCGGCGGCGCGGATCGAGCGCGACTCCTCGATCGAGCGCTTGCCCTCGGTAGTGTTGGCGATGAAATTTACCTCGCCGTTCTTGATCAGGTCGACGCAGTGCGGGCGGCCTTCCTTGACCTTGTTGATGGCCTCGCAGGGCACGCCCGCGGCCTGGATCGCCGCCGCCGTGCCGCGCGTGGCGACGACGCGGAAACCGCGCGTGCGCAGCACGCGCGCCAGCTCGATGGCGCGGGCCTTGTCCTCGTCGCGCACGCTGACGAACGCGGTGCCGCCGGACGGCACGATCATGCCGGCGCCCGCCAGCGCCTTGGCGAAGGCCTCGCCGAAGTGCGCGCCCACGCCCATCACCTCGCCGGTGGAGCGCATCTCCGGCCCCAGCAGCGGGTCCACTCCCGGGAACTTGTTGAACGGGAACACCGACTCCTTGACCGAAAAATACTTCGGCAGGATCTCGGAGGTGGCGCCCTGCTCGCGCAGCGACACGCCGGCCATGCAGCGCGCCGCCACCTTGGCCAGCGGCCGGCCGGTGGCCTTGGAGACGAACGGCGCGGTGCGCGAGGCGCGCGGGTTGACCTCGAGCAGGTAGACCTTGCCGTCCTGCACCGCGAACTGCGTGTTCATCAGCCCGCAGACCTTCAGCGCGCGCGCCAGCTGGTCGACCTGCTGGCGGATGTCGTCGAGCACGGCGGCCGGCAGCGAGTGCGCCGGCAGCGAGCAGGCCGAGTCGCCGGAATGCACGCCGGCCTCCTCGATGTGCTCCATGATGCCGCCGATCACCACGTCCTTGCCGTCGCTCAGCGCGTCGACGTCGACCTCGATGGCGTTGTTCAGGAAGCGGTCAAGCAGCACCGGCGAGTCGTTGGAGACCTTCACCGCCTCGGTCATGTAACGCTGCAGGTCCTCGTCGTCGTAGACGATCTGCATGGCGCGCCCGCCCAGCACATACGACGGGCGCACCAGCAGCGGGTAGCCGATGTCCTGGGCGATGCGCAGCGCTTCCTTCTCCGACTTCGCCGTGCCGTTGGGCGGCTGCAGCAGGCCGAGGCGGTCGACCAGTTTCTGGAAGCGCTCGCGGTCCTCGGCCAGGTCGATCGAGTCCGGCGAGGTGCCGATGATCGGCGCCTTCGCCTTCTCCAGCGCGCGCGCCAGCTTGAGCGGCGTCTGGCCGCCGAACTGCACGATCACGCCCTTGGGCTTCTCGAGGTCGATGATCTCCATCACGTCCTCGAAGGTCAGCGGCTCGAAGTACAGCCGGTCGGAGGTGTCGTAGTCGGTGGAGACCGTCTCCGGGTTGCAGTTGACCATGATGGTCTCGAAGCCGTCCTCCTTCAGCGCAAAGGCGGCGTGCACGCAGCAGTAATCGAACTCGATGCCCTGCCCGATCCGGTTCGGGCCGCCGCCGAGCACGATCACCTTGTCGCGGTTGGTCGGCTGCGCCTCGTTCTCCTCGTCGTAGCTGGAGTAGAGATAGGCGGTGGACGTCGGAAATTCGGCCGCGCAGGTATCCACCCGCTTGTACACCGGGCGGATGCCGAGCTTGTGGCGGCGCGCGCGCACCGAGTCTTCCTTGACCTTCATCAGCGCGGCGATGCGACGGTCGGAAAAGCCCAGGCGTTTCCAGGACCGCAGTGTCGGCCCGTCCAGCTTGCTGATCTTCTGCTTCGCGATCTCACCCTCGACCTGCACGATCTCCTGGATCTGCTCCAGGAACCAGGGGTCGATCTTCGAGGCGGCGAACGTGTCCTCCACCGACATGCCGGCGCGGAAGGCATCGGCGACGTACCACAGGCGCCGGCCGCGCGGGATGGCCAGCTCGTTGCGGATGCGGCTGACGCTCTCGGCCGAGTGGTCCGGCACCTGCGGCTCGAAACCGTGCGAATCGATCTCGAGCGAACGCAGCGCCTTCTGCAGCGATTCCTGGAAGTTGCGGCCGATCGCCATCGCCTCGCCCACCGACTTCATCTGCGTGGTCAGGCGCGAGTCGGCCTGGGCGAACTTCTCGAACGTGAAGCGCGGCACCTTGGTCACGACGTAGTCGATGGTCGGCTCGAACGAGGCCGGCGTGCGGCCGCCGGTGACCTCATTGCGCAACTCGTCCAGCGTATAGCCCACCGCGAGCTTGGCCGCGACCTTGGCGATCGGAAAGCCCGTCGCCTTGGAGGCCAGCGCCGAGCTGCGCGACACGCGCGGGTTCATCTCGATGATGATCATCCGCCCGTCTTTCGGATTGATCGCGAACTGAACGTTGCTGCCGCCGGTGTCGACGCCGATCCTGCGCAGCACCGCGATGCTCGCGTTGCGCATGATCTGGTATTCCTTGTCGGTCAGCGTCTGCGCCGGCGCGACCGTGATCGAATCGCCGGTGTGCACGCCCATCGGATCGAGGTTCTCGATCGAGCAGACGATGATGCAGTTGTCCTTGCGGTCGCGGACCACTTCCATCTCGAACTCTTTCCAACCGAGCAGCGACTCTTCGATCAGGACTTCGGTGGTCGGTGACAGGTCGAGGCCGCGCGCGGCGATTTCCTCGAACTCCTCGCGATTGAAGGCGACACCGCCGCCGGTGCCGCCAAGCGTGAAGCTCGGCCGGATGATGGCCGGGAAGCCGATGTCGGCCTGGATCTTGCGCGCCTCCTCGATCGTATGCGCCACGCCGGAACGAGCGGAGGCGAGGCCTATCTCGGTCATGGCGTCGCGGAATTTCTGGCGGTCCTCGGCCAGGTCGATGGCCTCGGCATTGGCGCCGATCAGTTCGACGCCGTACTTCTCCAGCACGCCGTGCTTGGTCAGGTCGAGCGCGCAGTTCAGTGCGGTCTGGCCGCCCATGGTCGGCAGCACCGCGTCGGGTTGTTCCTTGGCGATGATGCGCTCGAGCGTCTGCCAGCGGATCGGCTCGATGTACGTGGCGTCGGCCGTCTCCGGGTCGGTCATGATCGTTGCCGGGTTGGAGTTCACCAGGATGACGCGGTAACCCTCCTGCTTGAGCGCCTTGCAGGCCTGGGCGCCGGAGTAATCGAACTCGCAGGCTTGGCCGATGATGATCGGGCCGGCGCCGATGATCAGGATCGACTCGAGGTCGGTGCGCTTCGGCATGGCTTCAGCTGGCCTTCTTCTGTTCGTCGGCCAGCCCGCACGTCAGGAACCCCTGCACGCGCGCGGGCTGCTCGTAGTACGGGCGGTCGCGCAGGTTCAGCAGGTTTCGCGTGTAGCCGCGCGCGACCATGTACGGCACCTCGCCACGGGTATGCTCGAACACGGCCTGCAGGTGGCAGTGCGCGAGCCAGGGGTACTTGTGGTGCACCTCGTGGTAGTTCACCGACGACCACAACCACTGCAGCAGCGGATGCGTCATCACGACCCAGCCCGTGACGCGCACGCGCTCGCGCGGATCGTCCGCGCCGCCGACGTCGATGACGTCCTCGCCCCGCTGCGACTTCCGGGCGACGGCCGGCACGCCGTAATGGTCCGACATGGCGCGCCACGCGAACACGACCGGGAACGCGAGCAGCGTCGGCACGACGGTCCACGCCAGGCTCACGCCGAGCGCCAGCGGCAGCGCGACGTAATACCCCGCGCCGGCGGCGAGAAAACACGCGTCGGCGACCGACCGCCAGACGTAGCGCGGATCCGTGACGCGCGTGAACAGGTTCACCAGGAAGATCCGGTACTGGAGGAACAGCCCGAGCTGCGGACCGAACGTCACCGCGAGCCAGAACGGCCGGTGGTGCATGCGGTTCTCGGGATCGAGGCCGGGCTGGTGCGCGTAGGCGTGGTGCGTCAGGTGGAACTGCCGGTTGGCGTTGAACGGCACGAGCACGCCGACCGCGCTCAGGCCGCCGATCAGCTCGTTCAGGACCTGGTTGCGGAACAGCACGCGATGGTTCGCGTCGTGGCCGAGCACGCCGAGGCCGATGATGAAGAAGCCGTTCAGCACCGCGGCCGGGACCGCGATCGCGAGCTTCGCAGCGAGCGGCCACTGCGCGCCCGCGCCGGTCACGAGCACATCGACGCCGAGGAAATTCAGCTGGATCAGGCTCGCCAGCAGGACGAACTTCAGCAGGTTCTCGCCTTCCGGGATGCGCTGCCCCGCGGGCGTCGGGATCGCGTAGGCCATCAGGCGACCTCGGCCCGGGTCCGGCCCAGCTGCGCGCGGCCCGCCATCGACTCGACGAAGCGGTCGAACAGGTAGCCCACGTCGTGCGGTCCGGGGCTGGCCTCGGGGTGGCCCTGGAAACTGAACGCGGGCGCATCGTGCACGCGCAGGCCCTGGTTGCTGCCGTCAAACAGCGAGCGATGCGTGACGGCCACGTTCTTCGGCAGCGTGGCTTCGTCCACCGCGAAGCCGTGGTTCTGGCTGGTGATCAGCACGCGGCCGGATTCGAGGTCCTGCACCGGGTGGTTGGCGCCGTGGTGGCCGAACTTCATCTTGAGTGTCCTGGCGCCGACCGCGAGGCCGAGGATCTGGTGGCCGAGGCAGATGCCGTACAGCGGCAGCTTGCGCGTCATGAACTCGCGCGCCGCCGCGATGGCGTAGTGGCACGGCTCCGGATCGCCGGGGCCGTTGCTGAGGAACACGCCGTCGGGCTCGAGCGCGAGCACTTCGGCCGCGGAAGCCTGCGCCGGCACCACGGTCACGCGGCAGTCGCGGTCGACCAGCATGCGCAGGATGTTGCGCTTGACGCCGAAGTCGTAGGCCACCACGTGGAAACGGCCGCCTTCACGGACCGTTTCCTTGTTGCTGGCCAGCTCCCAGCTGCCGCGATTCCACGGGTACGGCCTGGTGCAGCTGACGACCTTGGCCAGGTCCATGCCCTTCAAGCCCGGGAACCCGCGGGCGCGCCGCAGCGCCTCGTCCCGGTCCACGGCGCCGGCCATGAGGCAGCCGTTCTGCGCGCCCTGGTCGCGCAGGATGCGGGTCAGGCGCCGCGTGTCGATGCCGGCGATGGCGACCACGCGCTGCTCGCGCAGGTAGTCGCGAAAATCGCGCGTCGAGCGGAAATTGGCGTGCGGGCGCGGCACTTCGCGCAGCACCAGGCCGGCCAACTGGACCCTTTCGGACTCCGCGTCTTCGGGGTTGGTGCCGACGTTGCCGACGTGCGGGTAGGTCAGCGTGACGATCTGCTCGCGGTACGACGGGTCGGTCAGGATCTCCTGGTAACCCGTCATGGCAGTGTTGAACACCACCTCGCCGGCCGTCGCGCCGTCGACGCCGATCGAAACGCCCTCAAAAATTGACCCGTCCGCGAGGGCGAGGAGTGCCGGGACGGTCTGTTTCATTCGAAGCGTCTAATCCGTGGCTTGAACATGGAAACGGGGGCCAAGGCCCCCGTCTCGGATTAGACGCGCATTCTACCGGAGCACTGCGCCCGGCGGAAGAACTTTTCAACCGGCCAGCCGGCTTTTCTGCACGCCAACGGTCACGCGGTTGCGCTTGCCGCGGCGGTCGTAGGACTGCCGCGACGAAAGCCCGAGCAGCAGCAGCCGGCCGTAGCCACCGACCTGGCCTTGGTCGGGCGGCGCCGGTGGATCGCCATCGAAAGGGTTGAATTCGGGGGCATTGTCTTCGGCGACCAGCTCGACTTCGGCGCCGCAATCGCGGATCGCCAGCTCCACCCGGCGGCGGCCGTCGTTGCCGTAGCCGTGGACGACCGTGTTGATGAACAGTTCCTCCGCCAACAGCATCAGCTGCAGGGTTCCCCGGCGCCCCACGCCCAGGGAGGCGCAGCGTCCCTCGACGAAAACGCTCACCTGGGGGAGCGCGTCCGTCCGTGCCGGGAAAACCTGCCGTTCGGCGGTCATCTGAGACGCCGATCACCCTCCCCCGGGGAGGGCATGGCAGTTAATATAGGCGGACGCGGTGGGGCGACCGTAACGCAAGGAGCTAGTCATGCGGCGACTGATGATGGGAGTGGTGGTTCTGGTGGCCGGGTTCGCGCAGGCGGCGACCGCCAGCGACGTTGGCCAGATCAAGACATCCAAGGGCGCAGTGGTCGTGGTGCGCAACGGCCAGGAACTGCCAGGCACGCCGGGCACGGCGCTGCAGCAGTCCGACCGCGTCGTCACCAAGGCCGACGGTTCCGCCGGCATCACCTTCCGCGACGACTCGCTGCTCTCGCTCGGGCCGGACAGCGTGCTCGACATCAGCAAGTTCTCGTTCCAGGCCCAGGGCCAGGCGGACGAGCTGGAAGCCACCCTGCACCGCGGCACGCTGTCGGCGGTGTCCGGCAAGATCGTCGCCAGGGCGCCGGAGGCGATGCGCATCCGCACGCCGACCACGGTGCTGGGCGTGCGCGGCACCGAGTTCTTCGTCAAGGTCACCAACCCCGAACCGCAGAAGAAATGACCCTCGGGGTCTACCGGGCGCCGGCCACAGGGCTGGCGCTCTTGCTTTCCGGCTGCTGCAACTGCTTCGTCCCGCAGGAAGCCGAGACCACCGTGGTCGTGGTGCCGAGCCGGCATGATGGGCACGTCGGCGCGGTGCTGGTGACCAATGCCGGTAACCAGCGGCAGTTGCTGAACACCGCCAATGCCACCGCGCAGGTGGCGGCGACGGGACGTGTGAAGCAGGCCCCGCTGAAGTCCCGCAAGATGAAGGCGCTCGAGGCGGAGCTGGCCGCGGCGCGCGAGGCGCTGCCGCCGAAGGTCCAGACCTACACGCTGTACTTCGACCTGGCCACGGACACCCTCACCGAGGAGTCGAGCCGCACGCTCGACACCATCCTGTCGGAAGTCTCCGGCCGGCCGGCCGCCGAGATCATCTGCGTGGGTCACAGCGACACCCTGGGCGACGCCGAGGCCAACATCGAGTTGTCGCTGCGCCGCGCCCAGCGCATGCGCAAGTTCGTGATCGAGCGCGGCGCTCCCGAAACCATCGTCACGGCGGTCGGCGTCGGTGAAGCCGACCTGATCATCGCCACGCCCGACAACGTCGAAGAGCCGCGCAACCGGCGCGTCGAAATCACGGTTCGTTGACCCCCAGCCCGCCCGGCGGGCCCATCCACCGCAAGGCCAGCACCGACATGTCGTCGGCCGGCTCGGCGCCGTCGACGAATTCCAGGACGTCCCGGCGCAGGTCATCGACCAGCTCTTCGGGGCTCGCGCCGTTCATGCGCGACAGCACGCGCTCCAGGCGCGG
>JBQTJQ010000048.1:0-31831 GCA_052386975.1 Gammaproteobacteria bacterium
GGATCTTCGCCCAGTCGTACCGCGGGTCGCCGGTCACGACGAACGACGGGTTCAGCAGCGATTCCTTCTCGTTGCAGGCCAGCGGCGTCAGCTCCGGCAGGCGCCACACCGCCCCGCCGGCCTGCTCAACGATGCACTGGCCGGCGGCGGTGTCCCACTCCGACGTCGGCCCGAAGCGCGGATAGAAGTCCGCCGTGCCCTCGGCGATCAGGCAGAACTTCAGCGAGCTGCCGCGCCCGATCGCCTCGTGTGCCGGCGCGCGCGCCAGCAGGGCGGCCAGCTCCGGGTCCTTGTGCGACCGGCTGACGACGAACGTCGGCCGCGCCGGCAGCGCCCGCGTGGCCAGGGGCACGCGTCCCGGCGCCAGCTTGATCGCGCCGGCGCCGCGCGCCGCGCCGTACGTCAGCCCGAGCGCCGGGGCATGGATCACGCCGAGCACGGGGCGGCGCCCCTCGACCAGGGCGACGTTCACGGTGAATTCATCGTTGCGCTTGATGAACTCGCGCGTGCCATCGAGCGGGTCGACCAGCCAGTAGCGCGGCCACTGGCGCCGCGTCGCGAACGGGATCGCTGCGGCTTCCTCCGACAGCACCGGCAGCTCCGGCGTCAGGCGCGAGAGCGTCTCGACGATCAGCCGGTGCGAGGCGAGGTCGGCCTGCGTCAGCGGCGAGGTGTCGTCCTTGTGCGTGACGGCGAAATCGGACTCGTAGACCTCGCGGATGCGCGCGCCGGCCGCGACGGCGAGCTCCAGCGCAAGGTCGAGCAGCTTCGGCAAGTCGGGCGGCATGGAGCCGCTATCATGCCTTCACCCGCCGCGGCGCAGGGTGGACAAGGCGGGGAGCGCCGAATAGTCTGTGGTCGCGGCTGATCTTACGGGGGGAATGATGCTCCGCCTCGGTCCCCGACGGGACCTCACGACGTGACATCGCCGGGTCGGGCGGGGGGCAAGGTCGCCGTCGCAGCGATGTTCTGCGACGTTTCCGGCAGCACCACGCTGTACCGCACTCTCGGCGACGAAACCGCCGAAGCCCTGGTGCGTGGCACGCTCGGCCGCATGACCGAGCTGGTCGCCGGCGAGGGCGGCCATGTCATCAAGACCATCGGCGACGAGCTGATGTGCCGGTTCGCCACCGGCGAGGACGCCGCGCGCGCCGCGATCGAGATGCAGCGCGTGGTGCGCCTGCCGGTGCCCGGCGCGGACGGCGCCGAAAAGCTGCGCCTGCGCATCGGTTTCGCCGCCGGTTCCGCCGTCGAGCGCGACGGCGACCTGTTCGGCGACGTGGTCAACATCGCCGCCCGGCTCGCGGCCATGGCCAAGGCCGACCAGATCCTGACCACGTCGACCACCGCCGATGCCTTCGACCCGGAGCTGAAGGACAGCACGCGCCTGTTCGACCAGACGCCGGTCAAGGGCATCAAGGAAGTGATCTCGGTCGTGCAGGTGCTGTGGGAACGGCGCAACCAGACCACCCTGGTGGTGCTGCAGCCCTCCGCCACCTCGATGTCGGTCAAGCTCGAGCTCGACTACGGCGGCAAGACCTACAGCTTCACGCCGAAGGAGCTGCCCAAGCGCATCGGCCGCGGCGACGACTGCGACCTGCTCGTGCGCTCCGAGTCCGCCTCGCGCCACCACGCCCGCATCGAGTACAACCGCGGCAAGTTCATGCTGGTGGACGAGAGCTCCAACGGCACCTACGTCGAGGTCGAGGAAGCGCGCGGCGCGCGCCGCAACATGGTGTACGTGCGCAACGAGATGTTCGCGCTGGTCGGCAGCGGGCGCTTTGCGCTGGGCGCGCGCCCGGCGGACGACCCGCACGTCCTGGCCTTCCGGTCGTTCTGACCGCCGGCGCCAGTTGCGGGCCGGCGGGGCGGCTGCGAGGATTGCGCAGCGGTCTACGGGGGAGTTCGATCAGATGAAACACGTGCTTCACCGCGCGCTCGTCGGCGCCTTGCTGGCGGCGGTCGCTTGTACCGCCCATGCCGCCAAGAAGCCGCGCGGCGAGCTCTACGACACGCCGTGGGAAGATACCGACGAGGAGCCCTGGTCCGAGTGGCGCGTGGTGTCCGAAAAGCCACGCCTGTTGCAGCGCCAGCGCGTCAGCGAGGACGAGTCCGAAGACGAGAAGGAGTGGTCGGACGGCTACGTCTCGCAGATCGAGCTGAAGAACGAGGACAACCGAACCATCAAGTTCGATCTCGACGCCAAGGCGGCGGCGGGGGCGCAACGGTGCGAGAAGTCGGTGGTCATGCTGATCGCGATCCGGAAAGGGGCCGAGCCCGTGCGAACGCCGTGTGAAGTCGAGGCCGGCGCCACGCTCCACATGGTGGTGCTCTCCGCGCGCCGGGGCGAGGTCACGATCAGCAACTTCCGCGCGTTCCCGTGGATCGACCTGGACAAGATGAAGTTCACCGAGCAGAAGGTGCTGTCGCAGAACCCGCGTGTGACGCTGCTGGCCCGGGTCAGCGAGATCGGCCACGAGGGCGACTCGACCTGGCCGGCGGGATTCCTCGCCCAGTTCCAGGTTGTCAGCGAGGCCCCCTACGCGATGGACTTCTCGGCGCAGCTGCTGACGGCGAAGGTCGGCGACCAGGGCGGCCGGGTGGCCTGCGACGGCACCGCGCTGACCGTCCCGAACGGCAGTGCCGAGAACCCGTTCAGCAACGAGCCGTGCTGGGTTGCGAGCAAGGACACGCGCGCGTTCAGCGCCGTGCTGGCGCAGCGGGACGGCTTCAGCCTCATCGAAGCGCACAACCGCCCGCCCCAGGGCTGGATCGGCTTCAAGGACCCGGCGCTGGCCGGCGTGTTCTGGAAAGGCGAAACGGGCGCGCGCCAGGACACGATCATCCCGGCCGACGATCCGTCGAAGGAGTCGGTGGGTTACGAGGTCGCGGTCACGTTCTTCAACGCCCGCACCGAGCCGGCCATCGTCAACTTCGTGGTCGTGCCGAACGTCGGCAAGCCGCCCGAGTCGATGCCGGACCCGAACCGCCAGATCGGCGGCGGCACGGTCACGCTGCTCGGCGGCGAGGTCAAGAAAGTGACGCGCGCCAGCATCGTGCGCGAATGGACCCTGTGGGTCGCGCCGCGCAAGGCCAGGTGAGGGCCGGCGCGCCCTATTGAGGCGGCGGCGACTCCGCCGGCTCGACGGCGCCTTCGCCTTCGGCGGGCGCCTGCGGCTTCTGCTCCTGCTCCTGCCTGCGCGCCGCTTCCTCGGCCGCTTTCTTCCTGGCGGCCTCGCGGCGCTCGCGCTCCAGCTTCAGCTGCTCGGCACGCTGGCGCAGGAAATCATCCTCTTCCGATGACGCTTCCGGCTCGGCCTGGGCCGGTGCCGGGGGCTCCGCGATGGCCGGAGCGGGCTGCGGCTGCGGCCGGGCCGGGGCCGGTTGCTCCACGGGCGCCGGCGCGGGAGCCGTGGCCGCTGGCTCGGACTTTGGCGCGACGGTCGCCGGCGCCGGCTCAGGTCTCGGTGCGGCGGTCTGCGCTGCCGGCTCCTGCTTCGGTGCCACCGTTTGCGGTGCCGACACGGCGGGGGCCAGCGTCGCGGGCGCCGGTGCGGGCACCGGCTTGGGCTGTACGGCCGGCGCGGATTTCTGCGCTGGAGCCGGCGCGAGTTGAGGTGCCGGCGTCGAGGCCGGAGCCAATTTGGCAGGAGCGGTCGCGCCCGCGCCGGGTGATGCGGAAGCCGGCGTTGGCACGGTAACCGGCGCCGCGGCCGGCTGCGGTGCGGCTTGCACCCGTGGCTTGGCCTGCGGGGCTGGGACCGGAGCCGGCGCCAGGATCAACTCCGCCAGCGGCGCCGGGATCCAGTCCGGTACCTGCGCCGGGATCCAGTCCGCGGGCCGTACTCCCTGCTGCCAGACCGGGAACCACAGGACGCCCGCAGTTCCCAGCAGCGCTGATGCGACCAGCAGCTTGAGCGTGCCCTTGCCGGCGGGCGGCGGCTGCGGCTTGGCGGGCGCGGGCCCAGCGCTGGCCGCCGCGGAAGCGATCTTTCCGCGGTAGGGGATGATCTGTTCGACCTGCGCCTTGCGCGGCGGCGCGCTGACCGCGCCTCCCTGGGGGGCGGGCCCCCGCGTGGTGCGGTCTCCGATCACGGGCGGCACCTTGAGCACGGTCGGCATCGAGCCCGCGCTCGTCGGCGCGGGCGTGACGTGGGCCGAGGTTTCGCCGCTGAGCAGGCGCTGCACCAGTTCGCTCTCCTCGCCGAGGTTGATCGGCTGCGGCGTCAGGCTGGCGAACCCGCCGAGGCCGGAGATCTGCTTGCGCAGCTCCTTGGCCGAGGCGATGCGGTGCGCCGGATCCTTGGCCATCAACTGCTCGAGCAGCGGCTGCAGGTGCGCGTGCTCCTCCGGCAGCACGGGGATCGGGTCGTTGACGTGCTTCATCACGATGCTCAGCGCGTCTTCGCCGTTGTACGGCGGCTTGCCGGTGAGCATCTCGTGCAAGATGATGCCGAGGCTGTACAGGTCCGAGCGCGCGTCCACCGGCTTGCCGCGCGCCTGCTCGGGACTGAAGTAACGCGGCGTGCCGATGGCGACGCCGGTGCCGGTCATGTTCGAGTCGCTGCCGAGCGCCTTGGCGATGCCGAAATCGGTCAGCAGCGGCAGTCCTTCGTCGTCGAACAGCACGTTCTCCGGCTTGACGTCGCGGTGCACGAAGCCGCGGCCGTGGGCGTGCTCGAAGGCCCCGGACAGCTCGCGCAGGATCGCCAGCGCCTCGATCGGGCGCACGCCGGCCTTGATGCGGCCGCGCAGGTCGCCGCCGGTCAGCAGGCGCATCGAGTAGAAGTGGACGTCGTCCTGCATGCCCACCTCGAACACCGTGACGATGCTGCGGTGGTTCAGCGACGCGGCCGCGCGCACCTCGGTCTGGAAGCGCGCGACCATCTCCGGATTGCGCATCAGCTCCGGGGGCAGGATCTTCAGCGCCACGGTGCGGCCGAGCTTCAGGTCCTGGGCTTCGTAGACGTCGGCCATGCCGCCGGAGCCCAGCTTGCGCACGATCCGGTAGTGCCCCAGGTCCTTCCCGGCTTTCAGCGTCACTTCAGCTGCTCCACGACCATGACGAGGGCGGTCACGTTGTCTCCGGCCTCGGTCTCCGCCAGTGTACGCTCGACCAGGCGCCCGGGGACCTCGGCGATCGCGGCTTTCGCCAGCTCTTCGGTGATCGCCGGCTCCGGCAGGAACCCGTGCAGGCCGTCGGTGCACAACAGCACCCGGTCGCCGGCTTCGAGCGGCACCGACCGGGTCTCCGCCGGGTCCTCGTCCCGGGCCTTGTCCTTTATGGTGATGCCGAGGCCGCGCGTGACGACGTTGCGGTTCGGATGGGTCCGGGCGTCGGCCTCGGTGATCACGCCGTGGCGCACGAGTTCGGCGACCAGGGAATGGTCGTGGGTCAGCCGCTGCAGCCGGCCGTCGCGCAGCAGGTAGGCGCGGCTGTCGCCGGCCCAGGCGACGTGCAGCGTGCCGCCGGCCACGGCCGCCGCGACCGCGGTGGAGCCAACTTTTTCGCCGGACTCGGGCTTGACCAGGCGGCGCACCTTGTCGTGCGCTTCGCGGAACGCCGCGTCGAGCGGGCGCCCGGCCACCGCGGACGCGAGCAGCGCGTCGATCGCGGTGCGGCTCGCCACTTCGCCGCGCTCGAAGCCGCCCATGCCGTCGGCGACCGCGGCAACGCCGTGCGGCAGGTCGAAGCCCCAGGCATCTTCGTTGTGCGGACGGTTCTTGCCGCTGTGGCTGGCGCCCGCGATCGTGAGCCGCAAGCCGCTGGCGCTCCCCGCCGGACCGTTGCTGGTCATGGATTTTCCCCGTGGCCGCAGTATAGCGAGGCGCTGCCGGCCGGCAGGTCGCTAGAATCGCCCATGGCCATCCACTGGCCGTCGGTCGACCAGGTGATGCTCGACATGGACGGCACCATCCTCGACCTCGCCTTCGACAACTATTTCTGGGGCGAGGTCGTCCCGGCGCGGTATGCGGAGCGCAAGCAGGTCACGTTCGCGGCGGCGCTCGCCGAGCTGAGGCCGCATTTCGAGGCGCTGCGCGGCACGCTGCCGTGGTACAGCCTGACGCACTGGAGCGCGCTCACCGGCCTCGACCTGGTCAAGCTCAAGCACGAGGTGCGCCAGCGCAGCGGGCCGCTGGCGGGGGCACCCGACTTCCTGCGCGCGGTGAAGGCGTCCGGCCGGCAGATGTGGCTGGTGACCAACGCCGATCCGCACGCGCTCGACATCAAGCAGATGCACTCGGGCCTCGCGGCGCAGTTCGACCGGCTGATCAGCGCGCACGATTTCGACGCGCCGAAGGAGGACGCGCGGTTCTGGCCGCGCCTGGCGGCGCGCTTTCCGTTCGACAAGGCGCGCGCGCTGTACGTGGACGACAACGCCGCGGTGCTGGCGGCGGCGCGTGATTACGGGATCGGGCAACTGGTGGCGATCCGCCACCCTGACAGCAAGCGTCCGGCGCGCGACGTGCCCGGCTTCACCATGGTCGACCGGCTGGCCGACCTGTTACCGGTGCCGCCGACCCCCGCCGCCTGAGCGACCGCCACCGCCGTGGCGGCGTCCGCCGCCACCGTGCCGGTGCGGTCCGCCGTGGTGGTGACGGTGGGGGCGCTGGGTCTTCACGAAATCCGCCGCGATGAACGCATCGGCGTTCTCCATCTGCGGCAGGCGCTTGCCGATGAAGCGCTCGATATCGGGCAGCGAGTAGACATAGGTCTCGCAGCACAGCGAGATGGCGTCGCCGGATTGCCCGGCGCGCGCGGTGCGGCCGATGCGGTGCACGTAGTCTTCCGGATCCTGCGGCAGGTCGTAGTTGATGACGTGCGACACCGCCGGGATGTGCAGGCCGCGCGCGGCGACGTCGGTCGCGATCAGCACCGGCAGCTTGCCGTCCTTGAAGTCCTGCAGCAGGCGCTCGCGCTTGTTCTGCGGCACGTCGCCCGAGATTACCGCGGCGTCAAAACCATTCGCCTTCAGCGTGACTTCCACGTGCTCGCAATCGCGCTTGGTGTTGACGAAGATCAGCGTGCGCAGCGGCGCGTGGTGGCGCAGCAGGCCGACCAGCATCGGCAGCTTCTGGTCGTTGGCCACGTGCGCCATGCTCTGGCGCACCTTGTCGGCGGTGACCTGCTCGGGCTTGACCTCGATGCTGCGCGGGTTGTTCATGTGCTCGTAGGCCAGCTCGAGCACGCGGTGCGACAGCGTCGCGCTGAACAGGTAGTTGCGGCGCGTGGTGGGCGGCGGCATGCGCCGCAGCAGGTAGCGGATGTCGTCGATGAAGCCGAGGTCGAACATGCGGTCGGCCTCGTCGAGCACCACCACCTCGACCTGCTTGAGGTTGAACACGTGCTGCTTGAAGTAGTCGATCAGGCGGCCCGGCGTGCCGATCAGGATGTCGATGCCGGCGGCGACCGTCTGGCGCTGCGACTCGTAGCCGGTTCCGCCGTAGACCACGGCCAGCTTCAGGCCGGTCTTCGCGCCGAGCCCTTCCGCGTCCTTGCAGATCTGGATGGCGAGCTCGCGCGTCGGCGCCAGCATCACCGCGCGCGGCTGGCCCGGCTCGCCGCGCCGCGGCTTGCGCAGCAGGAAATCCATCGTCGCCAGCAGGAACGCGGCCGACTTGCCGGTGCCGGTCTGGGCCTGGCCGGCGAGGTCGGTGCCCTGCAGTGCCAGCGGCAGGGTCTGCGCCTGGATCGGCGTGCAGTGGGAGAAGCCCAGTGCGTTGAGTCCGTCGAGGAGTGCCGGGTGCAGCGGGAGCGACGCGAAGGCGACGTCCGTCAGGTGGTCTGGGCGCATATAGGGCGCGCATTGTCCACGATTGGGCCGCGCCTGTCCTGCGCTGCCGGTGGACTTTGGGCTGCCCGGTGCTAGGCTGTCGCCGGGGTCAACCGCAAGGGGGAAGCCATGAAGCGATCGTTCGTCGTTACGGTGGCGGCGCTGGTGTCGTTGGCCAGCGGCTCGGCATCGGCAGATGGAGCGTTCACCGGGCGCATCGGCGCGACCGCCGGCAACTACGAGTTCAACGAGGAGTTCGTCGACCAGGGCTGCTGCGGAAACCCGATCGGTACGACCTCCACCGCCGACCACAGTTCGGGCCAGTTCGGGTTGGCGGGCGGACTCGGCGTCAGCGTTGCGCGGTTCTTTGCCGACGTTGGCCTCGAGGCGCTGAGCTTCAGCAAGGAGCTCGACACGGACGGCGACGGCATCGAGGACACGGCCTTCTACCGCTCCGACTTCCTGCTCACGCTGGGCGTGTTCCTCGGCGACCGCTGGTCCGTCTTCGGCGGCTTCCGCCATGCCACCTTCGGCGACGGGCTGTTCTCGGAAGACCTCGGCAACACCGAAGACGGCCCCTTCATCGGGGGTGGCGTCAGCTTCCGCGCCGGCAAGAACGTCTCGCTGGGGCTCTCGGCCGCGTACAACCTCCTGACCTTCAGCCGGGATGGCCAGGCCTTCGACGACGTGGACCTGAACGGCGTCAGCGTCAAGGCGCAGATGAGCTTCCTCGGCACGCCGCACGGCGTGTATCTCCGCTTCCAGCGTTTCAAGGCCGAGGAGTCGGTCGCGAGTTCCTTCGACTACCAGTACACCGAGGACTACCTCAACCTCGGCTACCAGGCCACGTTCGACTTCCTGTCCTGGTGACGACGGGGACGCCGACGACCGGCAAGGCGGAGGGCGCCGCGGCTGTCCTGTTCGGCGACGTCTCGGGGAGCACGGCGCTCTACCGCGACGTCGGCGACGAGCGCGCGCAGCAGCTGATCGAGCAGACCCTGGCGCTGTTGCGCGACTCCACCACGCGCGAGGGCGGGCGCGTGGTCAAGACCATCGGCGATGAGGTCATGTCGCGCTTCGACGATGCGCCCGCCGCCGCCCGCGCGGCGATCGACATGCAGCGCCGCCTGCGCGCGCTGCCGCCGGGGCCGGGCGCCAACCTCAAGGTGCGGATCGGCTTCGCCTGGGGGCCGATGGTCGAGCGCGCCGGCGACGTGTTCGGCGACGTGGTCAACGTGGCCGCGCGGCTCGCGGCGATGGCCAAGGCCGACCAGATCCTCACGACCGAGGCCACGATGGCGAAGTTCGACCGCGAGTTGCGCGCCTGCTCGCGGCTGTTCGACAAGACGCCGGTCAAGGGCATCAAGGAAGACGTGAGCGTGGTGCAGGTGGTGTGGGAGGCGCGCAACCAAACGGTGCTGGTGAAGACCGGCCCGACCGAGACAGTGATGGCGCAGAAGCTCCACTTGTCCTGCAAGGAGCAGAAGTGGACGCTGACACCGCCCGAGCTGCCCCGCTGGATCGGCCGCTCGGAGGAGTGCGAAATTCCGCTGAACACGCCGTTCGCGTCGCGCAAGCACGTGCGCCTGGAGTACCGGCGCGGCAAGTTCATGCTGGTCGACGAGAGCAGCAACGGCACCTACGTCGAAGTGGAAGGAAAGGTCGTCTACGTGCGCAACGAGGCTTTTGCGCTGGTCGGCGACGGCCGTTTCTCGATGGGCACGCGGCCCGAGAGCGACGAGTACGCGGTAACCTTCGCGGCGTCCTGAGGGCTCAGAAACCGGTCGGTCGGCGCGAGCGTTCCTTGACCTTCTCTTCCTGGTCGTCGTCGGGCTTGGCGTCGCCGCACACCGACAGCCGTTTCTCGGCGCCGGTCAGCGTCAGTTCCTTCAGCAGTTTCCGGCTCGGGCTGCGCTCGTAGATCCGCCAGGTCGTGGACGCGGTGCTGGTCAGCGTCCTTTCGGTGCGCGCGTCCATCGTGCCGGACGGCACCGGCTTGCCGTCGGCGCCGGCGGCCACCAGTTCGACGGCCTGGCGGCAGTCGTTGACGACCGTGAACCTGAACGTCGGCGCGGCGCGCGCGGCGGCCGCGGCCGCCGCCGCCACCTCTTCCTGCCGTTGCTTCTCGGCTGCCTCGGCGGCGGTGCGGCGGCGTGCCTCTTCCCTGGCAGCCGCTTCCTGCGCAGCGCGCAGCCGCGCCGCCTCCTGCTCCCCGGCGAGCTTGCGCGCCGCGGCCTCCTCGGCTTGCTTGCGCGCAGCCGCCTGCTCCGCGGCCAGCTTGCGGGCAGCCGCTTGCTCATCGGCGAGCTTGCGTGCAGCAGCCTGTTCAGCGGCCTGCTTGCGGGCTGCCGCTTGCTCATCGGCGAGCTTGCGTGCAGCAGCCTGTTCAGCGGCCTGCTTGCGCGCGGCCGCCTGCTCCTCGGCCAGCTTGCGGGCTGCCGCCTCTTCGACCTGTTTGCGCGCGGCGGCATCGGCTTGCGGGGCGGCGGCGGGCGCCGCGGTGGGCGGCGGCGACGTGGCCGGGGCAACGGCCGCCTCCGGCATCAGTCGCGGTTTCATGAATATCCATCCGGCCGCGCCGACGGCGCCGATAGCGAGGGCCACCACGCCCGCCACGATCCCGGTCCGGCCGGACGCAGCGGCAACGGGCTCTGAGGCCGCCGCCGCGGGCTGCGCCACGGATGGCTGTGCCGGCATGGCGGTGCGCCGCCCGGTCGCCACCGCGCGTGCGACTGCGACCTCGCCGCTGCCGGTGTCTGCGCGCATGGGAGCCACGGGCGGCAGGGTGACCGGGCGCGGGGTCTTCGGCGCCGGAGTGCGCAGCGGGGAGGGCGTCAGCAGCCCGGCGAGCAGCGGGTTCGCGGCGGTCCGCAGCTGCGACTGCTTGACCTCGCCGGTGCCGGACCGCGGCGTCAGCGCGTCGATGGCCTGCAGCAGCTCGGCGGCCGAGCCGAAGCGGTCGGCGGGCGACTTGGCCATCAGCTTTTCCAGCAGGGGCTGGTAGGTGGTGAACGCCGTCGGCATCACCGGGATCGGCTCGGTCACGTGCTTGAAGATCACCGCCATCGACTCTTCGGCGTCGTACGGCGGCCGCCCGGTGAGCATCTCGTGCAGGATGACGCCGAGGCTGTACAGGTCGGCGCGGGCGTCGACGGCCTTGCCGCTGGCCTGCTCCGGCGCCAGGTAGCGCGGCGTGCCCATGGTCATGCCGGTGCGGGTCATGCGTGTTTCGGCGTTGAGGGCCTTGGCGATGCCGAAGTCGGTGAGCACCGGGAAGCCCTGCTCGTCGAACATGACGTTCTCGGGCTTGACGTCGCGATGCACGAAGCCGCGCGCGTGCGCGTGGCCGAACGCATCGGCCAGTTCGCGCAGGATGGCCAGGGCCTCCACTGGCGTCAGCCCGTGCTGGATGCGCGCGCGCAGGTCGCCGCCGGTGAGCAGGCGCATCGAGAAAAAGTGGTGGTTGTCCTGCTGGCCGACCTCGAAGACGGTGACGATGTTGCGGTGATTGAGCTTGGCCGCGGCGCGCACTTCCTTCTGGAACCGCGCCACCAGTTGCGGGTTGCGGCAGTACTCCACGGGCAGGATCTTCAGCGCGACGGTGCGGTCGAGGTTGTCGTCGTGCGCTTCGTACACGTCGGCCATGCCCCCCGAGCCCAGGGCGCGGACGATGCGGTAGTGACCGAGCTGGAATCCCGGTTCGAGCGACATGAAAGCGACCTTCCCCGTGCGGCCGACGGGTGATGCGGGTTGCGGCCGTGCGCAACGGAAACTCTACCGGAACGAGCGCGGCCGCGCTGCCGGAGGCCGCCGCACTTGCAATGTGGGGTGCAATCGGCTGAAATACCGCCACGAGTTGTGCGGCTGGGTCACCAGCCGCTGTCGCAGAACCCCCCAAGTAAATCTGCTCAGCCGTTTTCGGCGCCGTCGCGCCGGCTGAGTCCCCGCGAGGCTTCCCATCCATGAGTGCGAACATCACCCACGTCACCGACCAGTCCTTCGAGCAGGACGTCCTCAAGAGCACGCAGCCCGTGCTGGTGGACTTCTGGGCGGAGTGGTGCTCGCCGTGCCGGGCGCTCGCGCCGATCCTCGAGCAGCTGGCCGCCGAGAACGCCGGCAAGCTCAAGGTGGTCAAGCTGAACGTCGACGAGAACCCGCAGACGCCGCCGAAGTTCTCGATCCGCGGAATTCCCACGCTGATCCTGTTCAAGGACGGCAAGGCTGCCGCCACGCACGTCGGCAACGCCGCCAAGGCGCAACTCGCCGCGTTCCTCAATCCCCACCTCCAGGTTGCCTAAATGAAGCCTCGCCGCCACCACCGCCACCACCAGCACGGGGGCCAGCACGGCCAGCGTGGCCAGGACCAGGGCAACTACTATCCGCAGCAGGGCGGCCCCGATCCGAACGCGGGCGGCAGCGACGCCTACGAGGAGGAGGTCGCCGTCGCCGAGGAGCCCCGGGTCGGACCGGACGGCCAGCCGCTGCCGCCGCCGAAGGTCCTGAACCTCACCGAGTTGCGCCGCAAGACCGCCACCGACCTGCTGACGATGGCGACGGAGCAGGGCATCGAGAACATCGCCCGCGCCAAGAAGCAGGACATCGTTTTCCAGATGCTGAAGGCCGCGGCGCGCCGCGGCGAGCACATCTACGGCGACGGCGTGCTGGAGATCCTGCAGGACGGCTACGGCTTCCTGCGCTCGCCCGACAGTTCCTACGTGGCCGGCCCGGACGACGTCTACATCTCGCCCTCGCAGATCCGCCGCTTCAACCTGCGCACCGGCGACTCGATCGCCGGGCGCGTGCGCTCGCCCAAGGACAACGAGCGCTATTTCGCGCTGCTCAAGGTCGACACCATCAATTTCGAGGCGCCCGAGGCCAGCAAGAAGAAAGTCAACTTCGAGAAACTGACGCCGCTGTTCCCGAACGAGCGCTACGAGATGGAGCGCGGCAACGGCACCACCGAGGACATCACCGCGCGCATCATCGACTTGATCGCGCCGTTCGGAAAGGGCCAGCGCGGCCTGATCATCTCGCCGCCCAAGGCCGGCAAGACCATCATGCTGCAGAACGTCGCGCAGTCGCTGATGGCGAACTACCCGGACGTGTACCTGATCGTGCTGCTGGTGGACGAGCGGCCCGAGGAAGTCACCGACATGCAGCGCACCGTGCGCGGCGAGGTCATCGCCAGCACCTTCGACGAGCCGGCCACGCGCCACGTGCAGGTCGCCGAAATGGTGATCGAGAAGGCCAAGCGCCTGGTCGAGCACAAGCGCGACGTCGTGATCCTGCTCGACTCGATCACGCGCCTCGCGCGCGCCTACAACACCGTCGCGCCGTCGTCGGGCAAGGTGCTGACCGGCGGCGTCGACGCCAACGCGCTGCAGAAGCCCAAGCGCTTCTTCGGCGCCGCGCGCAACATCGAGGAAGGCGGCTCGCTCACGATCATCGCCACCGCGCTGGTCGACACCGGCTCGAAGATGGACGAGGTGATTTACGAAGAGTTCAAGGGCACCGGCAACATGGAAATCCACCTCGAGCGACGCATCGCCGAGAAGCGGGTGTTCCCGGCCATCAACATCAACCGCTCCGGCACGCGCAAGGAAGAGCTGATGCTCGAGCCGGCCTCGCTGCAGAAAGTCTGGATCCTGCGCAAGCTGCTGCACTCCATGGACGAGCTCGCGGCGATGGAACTGCTGTACGACCGCATGAAGCAGTCGAAGACCAACGAAGCGTTCTTCGACTCGATGAAGCGCAACTGACCGCGCTCCGCCGGCGGTGACACGCACCCGCTGGGCTGTCCTGGCCACGATCGCCGCACTGGTCGCGGCCTTCTTCGTCCTGGACCTCGGCCGCTTCCTGTCGCTCGACCAGCTGCGGGCGAGCAAGGCAGCGATCGACGCCTATCGCGACGCCCATCCGGTGCTGGCCTTCGCCGCCTACTTCGGCACCTACCTCGCCGCCAGCGCGCTGTCGGTGCCCGGCGCCGTGATCCTGACGCTCGGCGCCGGCGCGATCTTCGGCCTGCTGTGGGGCGTGGTGCTGGTGTCGTTCGCCTCGTCCATCGGCGCCACGCTGGCGTTCCTGGCCTCGCGCTTCGTGCTGCACGACGCCATCCAGTCGCGCTACGGCGACCGCCTCAAGGCGGTCAACGACGGCATGCGCCGCGACGGCGCCTACTACCTGTTCACGCTGCGGCTGATCCCGGCCTTCCCGTATTTCCTCGTCAACCTGCTGATGGGCCTCACGCCGATCGCGGTGCGGACGTTCTACGGGGTGTCGCAGGTCGGCATGCTGCCTGCCACCGTCGTCTACGTGTACGCCGGCACCGAGCTCGGCAAGATCGATTCGCTCAAGGGCATCCTGTCGCCGACGCTGTTCGCGTCGCTGGTGCTGCTCGGGTTGTTCCCGCTGATCGCCAAGAAAGCCGTGGAGAAGATCAATGCAAGGCGCGCCCAAGCCACCGATGTCTAAACCACGGGCCTTCGACCGCAACCTGATCGTGATCGGCGCCGGCAGCGCCGGCCTGGTCACGGCCTACATCGCCGCAGCGGTGAAGGCCAGGGTCACGCTGATCGAGAAGCACGAGATGGGCGGCGACTGCCTGAACACCGGCTGCGTGCCGTCCAAGGCGATCCTGCGCTCGGCCAAGCTGCTCGACCACGTCCGCCGCGCGCGCGAGTTCGGCCTGCGCGCCGCCGCCGCCGAGTTCGATTTCTCGGAAGTGATGCAGCGCGTGCACCGCGTGATCAAGGCGATCGAGCCGCATGATTCCGTGGAGCGCTACACGGAACTGGGCGTCGAGTGCATCAAGGGCCACGCCACATTGGTCGATCGCTGGACCGTGGAGGTCGATTCCGGAAAAGCGGGGCGCCAGCGCCTGACCGCGCCGAACATCGTCATCGCCGCCGGCGCCGCGCCGTTCGTGCCACCGATCCCGGGCCTCGAGGAAGCCGGCTACCTGACCTCCGACACGGTGTGGGGCATCAAGGAACAGCCCAAGCGCCTGGTCGTGCTGGGCGGCGGGCCGATCGGCTCGGAGCTGACCCAGGCCTTCGCCCGCCTCGGCAGCCAGGTGACCCAGGTCGAGATGCTGCCGCGCATCCTGCCGCGCGAGGACGTCGAGATCTCGCAGATGGTGCTCGAGCGCTTCAAGACCGAAGGCATCGACGTGCGCGTCAACACCAGGGCCAAGGCGGTCAAGTTCGTGGACAACGAGAAGCGCCTGGTGGTCGAGAAGGACGGCGTCGAGTCGGAGATCCCCTTCGACCAGATCCTGGTCGCGGTCGGCCGCGCCGCGCGGCTGAAGGGTTACGGACTGGAGAACGCCGGCGTCGAAGCCGGCAAGACCATCAAGGTCAACGAGCACCTGCAGACCTCGGTGCCCAACATCTACGCCTGCGGCGACGTTGCCGGGCCGTACCAGTTCACCCACACCGCCGCGCACATGGCCTGGTACTGTGCGGTCAACGCGCTGTTCGGCAAGCTGCTGTGGCTGCACCCGAAGCTGTGGTTCAGCGGCGGCAAGTACAAGGTCGACTACCGGGTGGTGCCTTGGGCCACGTTCACCGAGCCCGAGGTGGCGCGGGTCGGCCTCAACGAGCTCGAAGCGAAGGAAAAGAACGTGCCGTACGAAGTGACGACCTACGGCCTGGACGACCTCGACCGCGCCATCGCCGACGAGGAAGGCCACGGTGTCGTGAAGGTGCTGACCGTGCCCGGCAAGGACAAGATCCTCGGCGTGACCATCGCCGGTGAGCACGCCGGCGACATCATCGCCGAGTACGTCATGGCGATGAAGTGGGGCATCGGCCTGAACCAGATCCTCGGCACCATCCACATCTACCCGACGCTGGCCGAGATGAACAAGTACGCGGCCGGCAACTGGAAGAAGGCGCACAAGCCGGAAGGCGCGCTGCGCTTCCTCGAGAAGCTCCACGCCTGGGCGCGCGGCTGAGCCCGACGCCGGCGGGCTGACGCACCTTCAACGCGCAGCGGCGCACCGCGCCGGTGCGCCTGCGGCAAAGTTTCACGCACGCGTCGCCGATCCGTAACACGCGCGCGGAACAATTCTCCTCCCCAACAGTCGAACACTCCCCGCGATTGCAGCGTGCGTGCCACTGGCACGCGGATTGCACACGCACACGCGGGAGCGACAGAGAGAGGGAGGAGCGCATGCCGAAGAAGACCGAAACCGCCGTGACCCGGCACCGCACGCTGTGGCTGTCCGACCTGCACCTCGGCTCGCCGGGCTGCAAGGCCGCGCGGCTGGTGAAGTTCCTGCGGCACAACGACTGCGAGCAGCTGTACCTCGTCGGCGACATCTTCGATGGCTGGAAGCTCAAGACGCGGTTCTACTGGACGCCGGACCACACCCGCGTCATCAAGGCGATCCTGGCCAAGGCCCGGCGCGGCACCAAGGTCTATTACCTGACCGGCAACCACGACGCCTTCATGCGCCAGTTTGTCGGCAACAAGCTGCGGCTTGGCGGCGTGCGCCTGATGCACGAGCTGGTGCACACGACCGCCGACGACCGCAAGCTGCTGGTGACCCACGGCGACCAGTTCGACGCGGTCATGCAGAACCTGCAGGGCCTGGCGTTCGCCGGCGACTTCGCCTACGAGGCGCTGCTCAAGTTCAGCGATCGCCTGGCGCCGCTGCAGGAGCGCTTCGGCCTGCTGCCCGGCTTCTCGATCTCGGCGTTCATCAAGACCGGCGTCAAGGGCCTGGTGCAGTACCTTTCGGGCTTTGACGAGCAGGTCTACTACCAGTGCCGCCGGCGCGGACTCCACGGCGTGGTCTGCGGCCACACGCACCACGCCGAGGTCCGCCCGATCCGCAACGGCGTGACCTCGTACAACTGCGGCGACTGGGTCGAATCGTGCACGGCGCTGGCGGAAGACGCCCGCGGCCATATCCGTGTCATCCATGCGGCGCCGGACCGGCCCAGGATCGTGGCGCTGGCGCCACGCCGGGTGGTGGCGGGACCGGCGCCGCGCCAGCTCCGCCCGGCGGCGGCGAACGAGGAGCGGCAGACGGCGGCTTGAGGACTCGCGTACCCTATCGCGCTCCAAAAACGGGGGTGGCAGGGCATGAAGGTCCTGGTGGTCGGCGGCGGCGGGCGCGAGCACGCACTGGCGTGGAAGATCGCACAGTCGCAACGCGTGACCGAGGTGCTGGTTGCGCCGGGCAACGCCGGCACCGCCACCGAACCGCGCTGCCGCAACGTCGCGGTCGCCGCCGAGGACATTCCCGCCCTGCTCGAGCTGGCGCGGGACGAAGGCGTCGGCCTGACCGTGGTCGGCCCCGAAGGCCCGCTCGCCGCCGGCATTGTGGACGCGTTCAGCGCGGCCGGGCTGCGCTGCTTCGGTCCCAGCAAGCGCGCGGCGCAGCTCGAGTCGTCCAAGGCCTTTGCCAAGGATTTCCTGGCGCGCCACAAGATTCCGACGGCGACCTACAGGACCCACACCGAGGTCGCGCCGGCGCTGGCCGACATCGAGGCGCGCGGCGCGCCGATCGTGATCAAGGCCGACGGGCTGGCCGCCGGCAAGGGCGTGGTCGTCGCCACGACGCTGGATGAGGCCAAGGCCGCGGTGCGCGACATGCTTTCCGGAAATTCCCTCGGCGCCGCCGGCGCGCGCCTCGTGGTCGAGGATTTCCTCGACGGCGAAGAGGCGAGCTTCATCATCATGGCGGCCAACGGCCACGCGCTGGAGCTGGCGACCTCGCAGGACCACAAGCGCGTGGGCGACGGTGACACCGGGCCGAACACCGGTGGCATGGGGGCCTACTCGCCGGCGCCGGTGGTGACGCCGGCAGTGCGCGAGCGCGTGATGCGCGAGGTGATCCAGCCGACGCTCGACGGCCTGAAACAGGACGGCGTCGACTACACCGGGTTCCTGTACGCCGGGCCGTTGATCGACGGGCGGGGAGCGCCGCGCGTGCTCGAGTTCAACTGCCGCCTCGGCGATCCCGAAACCCAGCCGCTGATGATGCGGCTGAAGTCCGACATCGTCGACCTGTTCGACGCCGCGTTGGACCGCAAGCTCGACCGGGCGCGCGCCGAGTGGGATTCACGGCCGGCGCTGGGCGTGGTGATGGCGGCGGCCGGCTACCCCGGCAGCTACCGCAAGCGCGATTCGATCACCGGCCTCGAGCCGGCCCGCGGCACCGATCTCAGGCCCGACCTCAGGCCCGACCTCAAAGTGTTCCACGCCGGCACGGCGCTGGACGGCGCGCGCATCGTGACCACCGGCGGGCGCGTGCTGTGCGTGTGCGCGCTCGGCGACAGCGTCGCCGCGGCTCAGAAACGCGCCTACGAGGGCGTGGCGAAGATCCGCTGGGAAGGCGTGCAGTTCCGGCGCGACATCGGCCATCGCGCGATCGCCCGCGGCTAGGTCCTCAGGTCGCCCCGTCTTCGTCGTCGTTGCCGTCCTTGGGACGGCGCGCGGGCGGAGTCGCCGGAGCCGGCGGCGTCGGCGGAGCCGGCGCGACGGGCGGCACCGGCTTCACGCGCTTGGGCGTGATGCTGGCGACCGGGATCGTGCCACGCAGCTCCATGCGGCTGCCCTGGCGCACGATCTCGAGCTTCACCGACTGCTCCTCGGCGCGCGAGCGCAGCTTGTCGAGCACGGTCACCGGCTCGGACACGCTGACGCCGTCGATCTTCTGGATCACGTCGCCGCTCTTGAGCCCGAGCGTGCCTTCCTTCGGCGCCTTGACCACCAGCACGCCGTCGCCGGTCTTGAAGTAGGCGCCGAGGTCCTCGTCGAGCTTGGCCAGCTCGAGGCCGCGGATCGCCGGGCCGCGGAACTGCATCCACGGGATGTCCGCCATCGGCGCCTTGTAGATGTCCCCTTCGTGCAGCCAGTCGTCGAGCAGCGGCATCGGCGGCATCATCCCCATCGGCTCGGGCGACTGCGTAGTGACCGTCGTGCTGCGGCTGCGGCCGTCCCGCTCGAATTCGACCTTGGCCTCGTCGCCGGCCTTGAGCTTGCGCATCACTTCTTTCATCTTGGCCTGCGGTGACACCTTCTTGCCCTCGGCCGCGAGCGACTTGCCGTTGATCGCGGTCAGCAGGTCGCCGGCCTTGAGGCCGGCCTTCTCGGCACCGCTGCCGGGCGTCACCGCCTGCAGGCGCACGCCGCGCATCTCGCCGTCCTCGAAGTCGTCCGGGATCAGCACGCCGAGCATGGCGCGCTTGGGATCGGTCATGTACTCGAAGTACTGCACCTTCGGGTTGTCGCGCTCGACCTTGGCCATCGAGCGGGCCAGCTCGCGCGTGGCCTTCTGCAGCTCGGCCCGCGCCTTCTCGACCTCCTGCCGGGCGCGCTCCAGGTCCTTGCGGGCCTGCTGCTGGTCCTCATCCGGGCCTGCCGCAACCGGCAAGGCCATCGCGGCGAGGGCGAATGCGGCGAGCAGCGCCGCTCCAATCTGCTGGTGTCTCATTGAGTCCTCAGTACTGATATGACGCGTACTGCAAGGCGGGTGCTTCGGGTTCGTGCAGCTCGACCAGCGCGTTCATCAGCTTCACGCGATAGCGCCACAGCTGCTCGGCGGATTCGGTGTCGGCAAAATTGATCTGGGCGTCGACGCGGCGCAGTTCCTGCTCGAGCAGGCCGGCGCGGGTGTCGCGGTTGGTGTCCCACATCGCCACCTGGGTGCGCACCGCCGCCAGCTCGCGCTCGAGGGCCTGCGAGCGCTGGATCAGCTGGGTGACGGCCGGGGAGACGCGCGGCGCCGCGGGGGCGGTAGCGACTACGGTGGCCTGGCTCGCCGGCGGCGGCGCGGATTCGGGACGCAGGCCGACCAGGCCGACGCCGACCAGCACCGAGGCGGCCAGGGCGAAGCCGCCGCCGGCCATGGCGTAGTTGCGGCGGCGCGCGCTCAGGCGCGCGTCCAAGCGCGCCCAGCCGCCGGCGGGCGGCGTGAACGCCGGCAGGGCCCGCAGCCGCGCGGGGAGCGGGTCCGGGTTCAGGCGGTCTTCATTAATTCGGTTGAACATGGCTCGTTACCTTTACCGTTCATCATTCCCTGGGCCGACTGCGGCTCCCCGCCCAGCAGGGCTCTCAACTTCTGGTGCGCGCGCGACAGCTGCGACTTCGAAAAGCTCACCGTCTTGCCGCACATCGCGGCGATCTCCGCGTGGGTGTAGCCCTCCACGTGGTACAGCCAGAGCACCGATCGCGGCAGGCTGGGCAACAGCCCCAGCGCCCGCTCGAGGTCGACGTCCGACACGTCCTCGCAGCCGACCGACTGCATCACCAGTTCGTCGGTCGTGAACAAACCCATGAAGTACCGGCCGCGGCGCAGGTGCATCAGCGATTCCGACGCCGCGATCGACCGCAGCCACAGCCCGAACGGGGCCTCGGCCCGGTACTGGTGCAAGCGCCCGAACGCCTTCATGAACGCGTCCTGCGTCACATCGCGCGCGGCGTCGGGGTCTCCGACCATCCGGCGCGCGAGGGTGTACACGGCGTGCTCGAAATCCTTGTACAGGCGGCCCTGCGCGGCACGGTCGCCCTGGCGGGCTCCCGCCAGGACCTCGTCCGCCACGGGCACGTCGAAGGCGCTGGCCATGTCCGGTAGATGTCTGAAAAGCCTAAAAGGTCGCGGGGTTGGGCGCCTATTGTAGGGCGGCATTTCCATGCAGCCGGCGTGTCGGCAAAGGATTGCCGACCTACAAGGCCTGTCTTCCCAGGAACGCTGCCACGGCCGTGTGGGCGGCGGCAGGGTCTTCCAGCATGAAACAGTGGTGGCCCGGGACCGTGGCGACCTCGACCGCGAGGTTGTGCCGGCGCGCCAGGCGGCTGGCCAGCGGGAAGAAGTCGTAGCTGCCGGCGCCGTGCAGGAACAGGATCGGGACGTCCACGGTCCGGAACGACGGCCAGGGGTAGACCGGGCGCCCGTAGATCTCGGCCTCGAGCTCGGGCGGGCAGCACAGTACCCGCTGGTCGCCGGCATCGCGGGTGGCGTAGTCGGCGAAGCAGGCCAGCGCCTCCTCGGTCCAGCCCCGGTAGATGCCCCGGCCGCGCAGGCGGGCGATGACTTCGTCGCGGGACGGCCACTCGCGCCGGCGGCGCAGGGCGGCACGCTTCATCGGGTGCAGGCCCAGCAGAACCATGAGCCGCATGCCGAGCCAGACCGGGTTGGGGAACACGATGGGATCCAGCAGCACCAGCGCCTTGAACAGGCCGGGGTTGTCCGCCGCGACTTTCAGCGTCATGGCCGCGCCGAATGAATGGCCGATGCCCACCAGCGGCCGGCCGTCGGGCAGCCCCTGCTCGCGCATGACCTCCGGAATGCGCCGGGCGATGTCGCCGACCCCGGAGAAGTGCTCCGGCGCATCGGAGTCGCCCTGGCCTTCGATGTCGTGGGTGAAGATCCCGTAGCGCGGCAGGAAGCGCTTCAGGAACGGCCAGTAGACGCCGCCGCAGAAGCCGTTGCCGGCCAGGAAATGCAGCGTGGCGCCGTCACCTGCGGCGGCGCGCCCGCGCAGTCTCGGCCCGCCGCCGGCGGCGGATTCCCAGCGCGAGAGATCTCCGTAGGGCGGCATGCCCATGCCGCCGTGGCCCGTCGGCAATGGCTTGCCGACCTACGCCAGGCGGCCCGCGCGCTGCAGCGCCTCGAGCAGCAGCCGCGTGCTCTGCTGCAAGTCGTGCTGCGCGGTGTCGATCACCAGCTCGGGCTTGAGCGGCTCCTCGTAGGGCGAGTCGATGCCGGTGAACTGCTTGATCGCGCCGGTGCGGGCCTTCTTGTAAAGGCCCTTCGGGTCGCGCTGCTCGCAGAGGTCGAGCGGCGCCTTGACGTACACCTCGAAGAACTCGCCGGGCTGCACCAGCGCGCGCACCAGGTCGCGGTCGGCGCGGAACGGCGAGATGAATGCGGTGATCGCGATCAGGCCGGCGTCGACGAACAGCCTGGACACCTCGCCGATGCGGCGGATGTTCTCGGTGCGGTCGGCATCCGAGAAGCCGAGGTTCTTGTTCAGGCCCATGCGGACGTTGTCGCCATCCAGCAGGTAGCTGTGGTGGCCGGAACCGTACAGCTCGCCTTCGAGCGCGTTGGCGATGGTGGACTTGCCGGAGCCGGACAGGCCGGTGAGCCAGACGATGCAGGGCTGCTGCTTTTTCTGCGCCGCACGCTCCTCGCGCGTGACCCTGTGGGCGTGCCAGACGAGGTTGCGGGAGGCCGCGGCGCGGTCCTGGCTCATGTGCGGGAAGCTCCTCGAAGCGGATGCGGAAAAGCGGGCGTCGGAGGCTAGGACGCAGCCCCGGCCGCGTCAAGGCCGCGGGCCTGCCTATCGTTAGACCGAATCGCGGGCGCTCCGGCCCGGCACGGGGCGGCCGCTAAAATACCGGCCCATGACGATGCCCGACCTGCGCCAGGCCAATGCCGAGCTCGGCCGCGATCCCGAGCGCCTGACCGCCTGGGCGCTGGGGCTGGGCGAGCGCGCGTTCTGCTCGAGCAGCTTCGGCCCGTTCTCCGCGGTCACGCTGCACATGGCCTCGCGCGTGCAGCCACAGATCCCGGTGATCTGGATCGATTCGGGCTACGGCACCGCGGCGATGTACCGCTACGTCGACGAGGTCACCGGGCAGCTCAAGCTGAACCTGTACATCGTGCGGCCGCGCCGCTCGCGCGCCCACCGCGAGGCGGCCGACGGGCCGCTGCCGGAAGTCGGTTCCCCCGGCCATGCCGCGTTCACCGAGGAAGTGAAGCTGGAGCCGTTCGACCGCGCGGTGCGCGAGCTCGGCGGCAAGGTCTGGATCACCGGCATCCGCGCGGAGGAGACTGCCGAGCGCGCCCGCATGGAGCCGGTCAGCCTGGCGCGCGACGGCATCATCCGGGTGGCGCCGGTGCTGCGCTGGAACGCCCGGCAGATGCACGACTACCTCAAGCGCCACCACCTGCCGAACAATTTCGACTACTTCGATCCGACCAAGGTCGAAGACCGGCGGGAGTGCGGCCTGCACGTCGGCTGACCGGCCCGGCGGTTCCATTGGACGGCGGTTCCTTTAGACTTGGGCCTTCAATCGCCGGGACGGCGCCGGGGGCGCTTGCGCACGAATGTGGACGGTAATCGTCACCGACCAGCAGGGTAAGCTCATCGGGGAATTTCCCTGGGCGCAGGGGTCGCTGACCATCGGCCGCGACCAGAGCCGCAGCATCGTCCTGCCGAACAAGACCGCCTCGCGCAAGCACGCGCGCCTCGACATGATCAACGGCATGCCGGTGATCGTCGACGAGGGCAGCGCCAACGGCACCCAGGTCAACGGCGCCACCATCAAGACCCCGACCCGCATCGACGAGTCCAGCAAGGTCGACGTCGGCGAGTTCCGCATCACGCTGCAGCGCCCGGTGGAGGAAGACGACGGCGAGCGTACCGTGATGATGAAGCCCAAGGGCTTCGGCACGGTGGCCCCGCCGCCCCCGCGCGCGGCCCCGCCGGCGCCCCCGCGCGCGGCCCCGCCGCCGCCACCGAAGCCGGCGATGCCGGCCCCGGCGATGCCCAAGCCGGCGATGCCCGCGACGCCCAGGCCCGCGATGCCGGCTCCCGCCATGCCGGCTCCGGCCATGCCGGAAATGGGCGACGTCACCAGCCAGTTCGAGCGCCAGCTGCAGAGCGTGCGCGCCTACCGCGAGGAAGCGCAGTCCGGCACGCTGAACAAGAAGGCCAAGGTCGACGCGCTGTGGGCGACCATGATCACCAACATGCGCTCGCTGCAGTCGCGCCTGAGGGCCGACAAGCGCGTGCTGGCCTTCGACATCAACCGCGACGCGACCGAAGTGTCGGTCAAGGTGGCCGATCCGCGCGAGAAGCGCGGCCACCGCTACTTCATGGTCACGCGCAACCATCCCGAGGGGAAATTCACCGGCCTCGAGTCGGTGTACGTGCGCGAATTCGGCCGCGAGGACCAGACCTTCGACGAGCCGGCCAAGGCGATGGAAGAGCTGATCATGAGGATCGCCGCGACGCTGGCGTAGAAAAAAAGGGGACAGAACTATTTTTTGCCGGGAGACAGGCGGCAGCGGGAAAAATAGTTCTGTCCCCTTTTTTCAGGCCTTCTGCTGAAGCTGCTGCACGATCGCCGGATTCTCCAGCGTCGAGATGTCCTGGGTGATCGCCTCGCCCCTGGCAATCGAGCGCAGCAGGCGGCGCATGATCTTGCCGGAGCGCGTCTTGGGCAGGCCGTCGGCGAAGCGGATGTCATCGGGCTTGGCGATCGGGCCCATGCTCTTGCCGACGAACTCGCGCAGCTCTTTCACCAGCGCTTCGGCCTCGGCGCCGGTGGGGCGCGGGCCGCGGCAGATGACGAACGCGGCGATGGCTTCGCCCTTGATCTCGTGCGGCCGGCCGACCACGGCGGCCTCGGCCACGCGCGGGTGCGCCACCAGCGCGCTCTCGACTTCCATCGTGCCGAGGCGGTGGCCTGAAACCTTCAGCACGTCGTCGACGCGGCCCATTATCCAGTAGTAGCCGTCCGCGTCGCGATGCGTTGAATCGCCGGCGACGTAGTACTTGTTCTTGAACTGCGCCCAGTAAGTCTTGAGGTACCGCTCGTTGTCGCCCCAGATTGTGCGGAGCATCGACGGCCAGGGTTTCGTGATCACGAGCAGCCCGCCCTTGCTCGGATCGGTGACCGGCTTGCCGGACTCGTCCACCACGTCGGCCACCACGCCGGGCAGGGGCTGCGTACAGGAGCCAGGCTTGGTCGGCGTCGCGCCCGGAACGGGCGACAGCATGATCATGCCGGTCTCGGTCTGCCACCAGGTGTCCACGATCGGCAGCTTCTCCTTGCCGATCACGCGGTGGTACCACATCCAGGCTTCCGGGTTGATCGGCTCGCCGACCGTGCCGAGCAGGCGCAGCTTCGACAGGTCGTACCGGTTGGGGAATTCCTCGCCGGCCTTGGCCAGCGCGCGGATCGCAGTCGGCGCGGTGTAGAAAATCGTGACCTTGTGGTCCTGGCAGACCTTCCAGAAGCGCCCGGCGTCCGGGACCACCGGCGCGCCTTCGTACATGACGATGGTCGCGCCGTTCGACAGCGGTCCGTAGCAGACGTAGCTGTGGCCGGTGACCCAGCCGACGTCGGCGGTGCACCAGAAGACGTCGTCGTCGCGGATGTCGAACACCCACTGCATCGTCATGTGCACGCCGAGCAGGTAGCCGGCGGTCGAGTGCTGGATGCCCTTGGGTTTGCCGGTCGAGCCGGAGGTGTAGAGCAGGTACAGCGGATGCTCGGCCTCGACCCACTCCGGCGCGCACTCGGTCGGCTGCTTCGCGGTGAGCTCGTGCCACCAGACGTCGCGGCCCTGCTGCATCGGCACGCCGTGCTTCGTGCGTTGATAGACGATGACCTTCTCGATGGTCTTGCTGCCGCCGGTCAGCGCTTCGTCGGCGGCCTTCTTCAGCTCGACGATGTTGCCGCCGCGGTGCGCGCCGTCGGCGGTGATCAGCAACCGGGCGCCGGCGTCCTCGATGCGGTCCTTCAACGACTGCGCCGAGAATCCGCCGAACACCACCGAGTGCACCGCGCCGATGCGCGCGCAGGCTTGCATCGCGATGACGGCTTCGGGCGTCATCGGCAGGTAGATGTTGACGCGGTCGCCCTTCCTGATGCCGAGCGACTTGAGGCCGTTGGCGAGCTTGCAGACCTCGGCGTGCAGTTGGCGGTAGGTCAGCGCGCGGACGTCGCCTTTCTCGCCCTCGGCGATGATGGCGACCTTGTCGCCGCGCCTGGCCAGGTGGCGGTCGATGCAGTTGTACGAGACGTTCAGCGTGCCGTCGGTGAACCAGCGGTAGTTCGGCGCCTGGCTTTCATCGAGCGCGGTGCCGAACGGCTTGTGCCAGTTGATCTCGGTGTGCGCCAGGCGCGCCCAGAAGCCGGCGTGGTCCTTCGCCGCCGAGTCGCGCAGGGCCTGCAGCCTGTTCGCGTCGAGGCGGGCCTTGGCGACGAACCCCGCGCCGGGCGGGAACGTGCGCGTCTCGTGCAGAACGGATTCCAGGTCCTTGTCGGCCACGGCTGGCTCTCCTCCTGACTGGGGACAGACCACTTGTTCAGGAATGATATTCGAAGCAACCTGAATAAGTGGTCTGTCCCCGGTTACCTGATAATCCCGGCCATGCACTACCGCCACGGCTACCACGCGGGCAACTTCGCCGACGTGTTCAAGCACGTGGTGCTGTGCGCGCTGCTGGCCGCGCTGTCGCGCAAGGACAAGCCGTGGTGCTACGTAGAAACCCACGCCGGCGCCGGCGCCTACGACCTCGCCGGCGAGGGCGCGACGCGCACCGGCGAATGGCGCGACGGCATCGGCCGGCTGCACGGCCTGTCCGGAGCGCCGCCGCTGCTGCAGGGCTATCTCGACATCGTGCACGGCCTGAACGGCACCGGCGCGCTGCGTCACTACCCGGGCTCGCCGCTGTTCGCCCAGGCGCTGGCGCGCGAGCGCGACCGCCTGGTGCTGTGCGAGAAGGTGCCGGAGGTGCTGGCCGACTTGCGCGAGAACCTGAAGGGCGAGCGCCGCGCGGTGGTGCACCATCGCGACGGCCATGAAGCCCACGCCCTGCTGCCGCCGGCCGAGAAGCGCGGGCTGGTGCTGGTGGATCCGCCGTTCGAGCGCCCCGACGAATTCGAAGCCGCGGGCGACCTGGTGGAGAAATCGCTGAAGCGCTTCGCGCAGGGCGTCTACGCGGTCTGGTACCCGCTGAAGAACCGCCACGCCGCGTCGCGCTTCGAGCGCCGCGTCGCGCGCGCCTGCGACGAGCCGCCGCTGCGCCTGGCCTTCGAGACTGGCGCTCCGGGAGAGGGCCAGATGCGGGCTTGCGCGGTGCTGGTGGTGAACCCGCCGTTCGGGCTCGAGCGCGAGCTCGAGACCAGCGGCAAGCTGCTGGCGCGGCTGCTGGCCCAGGGGCCGCGGCCGCTGTACGAGGCCGGCCCCGTGTCGGGAGTCGCGGCATGAGCAAGCCCGAGTCGCTGCACAAGGGCAAATACCTCGAGCTGCTGCGCGACGGCCACTGGGAATTCGCGCGGCGCGTGGACGCGCGCGGCGCGGTGTTCGTGGTCGCCGTCACCGAGG
This sequence comes from Gammaproteobacteria bacterium, assembly GCA_052386975.1. Classification (GTDB taxonomy): domain Bacteria; phylum Pseudomonadota; class Gammaproteobacteria; order Nevskiales; family Nevskiaceae; genus JACPFV01. The sequence continues at coordinate 26,857 of JBQTJQ010000048.1, forward strand.
CGCGCGAGCTGGTGCTGGTCGAGCAGTACCGCATCCCGGTGCAGGAGCGCACGCTCGAGCTGCCGGCCGGGATCTACGGTGACGCCGAGTCGCCGAAGGACGAGACTCCCGGGCAGTGCGCGCTGCGCGAGCTCGAGGAAGAGACCGGCTTCCGCGGCAAGGCGGCGAAGCTGCTGCTGTCCGGCCCGGTCGCGCCAGGGCTGACCGACGAGATCATGTACCTGGTGCGCGTCGCAGGGCTGAGCAAGGTTCACGCCGGCGGCGGCGTCGGCACCGAGCAGATCACCGTCCACAGCGTGCCGCTCGACGGCATCGCCGCCTGGCTCGAGCGCAAGCGCGGCGAGGGCTACCAGGTCGAGCCGCGCATCTACGCGGCGCTGTATTTCCTCGAGCACATTGACCTGGGTCAAGGCGGCGCGCGCCATGGCGGCGGAGAGTAGGGCGACGATGTTCGAAACCGCCGAGGTCGGACACTCGGTCAGCAAGGCCGAGTTCGAGAGGAAGCAGCACAAGCTGCACGCCGGGCTGCTGGCGGTGCAGCGCCAGGCGCGCGAGGCCAAGCTGCCGGTCATCGTCATCGTTTCCGGCGTGGAGACCGCGGGCAAGAGCCAGGCGGTCAAGCGCCTGAACGAGTGGCTGGACGCGCGCAACGTCCAGTCGATCGCGTTCTGGGACGAGAGCGACGAGGAGCGCGAGCGGCCGCGCCAGTGGCGCTTCTGGCGCCAGCTGCCGGCCGCCGGCCACATCGCCATCCTGTTCGGCTCCTGGTACACGCAGCCGATCGTGGCGCGCGCCTACAAGGACATCGGCCGCAGCAAGTACGAATCCGAGCTGGCGGGCATCGTCGCGCTCGAGCGCACCCTGACCGACAACGGCGCGCTGATCGTGAAGCTCTGGTTCCACGTGTCGAAGAAGGAGCAGAAGCGCCGGCTCAAGGACATCGCCAGGGAGCAGAAGCGCCAGCTCACGCCGTACGAGAAGGCCTACTCGAAGTACTACGACCGCTTCATGAAGGTGTCGGAGGCGGCGCTGCGCACGACCGACCAGGGCTACGCGCCGTGGCACATCATCGACGCCACCGACCGCCAGTACCGCGAGCTCGTGGCCGGACGCATCCTGCTCGACGCCATGCGCGAGCGCCTCGGAAATGGGGGTCAGACCACCATTCCCCGAAAACACGGGGATCGCCTGAAGTCGCTGCGAAATGGTGGTCTGACCCCCCGTTCCAGGGCCGGCCGCTTCCGCACCGTGCTGAACACCGTCAACCTGCGGGCGAAGGTCGACGAGGCGAAGTACCAGGACAAGCTCGAGAAGCTGCAGTCGCGGCTCAACAAGCTGGCGTGGCGCGCGCGCGAGCGCAAGGTCTCGACCGTGGCGATGTTCGAGGGCTGGGACGCGGCCGGCAAGGGCGGCGCGATCCGCCGGGTCACCGCGGCGCTGGACGCGCGGCTGTTCCGCGTGATCCCGGTCGCCGCGCCGACCGACGAGGAGCGGGCGCACCACTACCTGTGGCGCTTCTGGCGCCACCTGCCGCGCGGCGGCTACGTCACCATCTACGACCGCTCCTGGTACGGGCGCGTGCTGGTGGAGCGGGTCGAGGGTTTGGCGCAGCCGCAGGAGTGGGGCCGCGCCTACACCGAGATCAACGAGTTCGAGCGGCAGCTGACCGACTCCGGCGTCGTGCTGTGCAAGTTCTGGCTGCACATCAGCCCGGAGGAGCAGCTGCGGCGCTTCGAGGAGCGCGCGAAGCTGGCGCACAAGAAGCACAAGATCACGGACGAGGACTGGCGCAACCGCAAGAAATGGAAGGACTACGCGCTGGCCATCGACGAGATGGTCGCGCGCACCAGCACCGACGCCGGCCCGTGGACCCTGGTCGCGGCCAACGACAAGAAGCACGCGCGGCTGACGGTGCTGAAGACCATCTGCGACGCGATCGAGGCGCGGCTGGATCGCGACTGACCGCAGCTAGGCCGCCGCCGCCTCGAGCCCGAAGAAACGGCGGATCCGGCCGAGCAGCTCGCCGTGCTCGGCGTCGAACTGGCGCTGGCGCGCGGCCTCGCCCAGGGCGTCGCGCGCCGCCGCCAGGCCGGTCCGGCGGCGCGTCATGATCTGCGAGATTTCCTCGGCGATCGCCGGCCGCTGGCGCAGCACGAACTCCAGGCCTTCCTTGCCCAGGCGGAAGCACTCGACGTCACCGAGGGCGACCACGCTCGAGGAGCGCGGCGCGCCGGTCAGCATGCCGATCTCCCCGAAGAAGGAGTCGCGGGTCCCGGCCTTCAGCGTCCCCATGACGCGCTGCTCGCCGCCGGACTCGTAGACCACGCTGGCCTCGCCCCTGACCAGGATGTAGAGCCAGTGCGCGACGTCGCCCTGGCGCGTGATCGTCTCCCCGCCAAGGAACGGCGCCGGCACCAGGTGGCCGGCGACGTGCTCGAGCTCCTCGTCCCGCAGGCTGGCGAACAGGTCGATGCCGCGCAGCGCGCGGATGCGCCCGGCCAGCTCGCGGCCGCGCGAGCGGGCCTCGCTCGCCTCGCCTTCCTCGATCACGTGCATCGTCGCTTCCGGGAACGGGAAGCCGATGCCGGCGCGCTGGAACGCCGCATGGACGTGGCTGCGCACGTCCGAATCGGTCGGGTCGTCCGCCGCCAGGTCGGTCAGCCAGTAGCGCACCGCGTAGCGCACGGCGCTGTCGCCGAACTCCATCGCGATGCAGTTCGGCGGCGGCTCCGCCGCCACGTTGGCGATCGCGGCGCGGCGCAACGCGGCTTCGACGACGCCGATGACGTGCTGCGGCGGCACGCCGTAACCGGCCGCGAACCAGACCCAGCGCCGCCATTGGCGCGGCGCGCCGGAGCGGCGGCCGAGGATCGTGAACCGGGCGCGCAGCAGCGCGGCGTTGGGGACCACGACGGTCTCCCAGTTGCGGGTCTCGATCAGCGTCGAGTGCCAGCCGATGTCCACCACCCGGCCGACCACGTCGTCGACCTTGACCCAGTCGTCGAGGTGGATCGAGTCCTCCAGCTGCAGCGCGGCACCGCCGAAGATGTTGGCCAGGGTCTCCTGCAGCGAGAAGGCGACGATGCCCGTGATGACGGCCGAGGTCGCGACGATGCTGGTCGGCTCGACCCCGTTATGCGACAGGCGCAGCAAGGCCCAGCCGACGTAGGCGGCCGCGACCGCGAGGTCTTCGGCCAGGCTCGGCGGCCGCAGCCCGCCCGCCGGCAACGCGGCGCGGAACAGCAGCTGGCCGCCGACCCGGATGCAGGCGATGCCGACGACCAGGATCGCCAGCTCGCGCGCCAGCGCCACGCGCGGCAGGGCGAAGCGCTCGGCCAGCGCCGCGGCCAGCAGCGCGACCAGCGCGAGTCCGTAAAGCGAAAAGGGCAGCACCAGGCTTGGCCGCCGCTTCGGTGGCAGGCGGTGCAGCACCAGCCAGCCGCCCAGCAGCAGCAACAGCGGATACCTGAGCGCCGCGTCGAGCAGCGGGTCCGCGAGCAAGGCCGGGATCATGGCGGGCCAGCATCGGCCGGCCGCATTGCCGGCGCACTGACCTGGGTCAAGCGCGACAGCGGCGACGCGGTGGCGCTACCCTAGGGCCTTCAAGCCGGGGGTGCCCGCGCGAGCGGGCTGAGAGCAAACCCTTGGAACCTGGCCGCCATTCCTCGACGGAGTGCGGCGTTAGGGAGCGCTTGCCGAAGGCGGCGCTCCGAGCGAGAAAACATGAGCGCCATTCCGAAGGACCTGCTGACGCAAGCCGCGACGCTGAACGCCGAGGCCACGCGCACCTTCGCCGCGAGCCGCAAGGCCTACGCGAGCGGCTCGCGGCCTGATTTGCGCGTGCCGATGCGCGAAATCGCGCAGGGCATGTCCAATCCTCCGGTCACGGTCTACGACACCTCGGGTCCGTACAGCGACCCGGCGGCGCGAATCGACCTGCTCGAGGGCCTGGCGCCCGTGCGCACCTGGCTGCCCAAGATCAAGGGACAGACCGTTAATCATTCGCAGATGCACCATGCACGCCGCGGCATCGTCACGCTGGAGATGGAGTACGTCGCGATCCGCGAGAACTGCCGGCTCGAGGAGCTGCGCGAGACGTATGCAAAGGCCGGTTACCTCAAGCGCCACAGGGGCCAGGGTTTCGGCGCGCGCCTGCCGGAGCTCGTCACGCCCGAGTTCGTGCGCGACGAAGTGGCCGCGGGCCGCGCGATCATCCCGGCCAACATCCGCCACCCCGAGCTCGAGCCGATGATCATCGGCCGCAACTTCCGCGTGAAGGTCAACGCCAACATCGGCAACAGCGCCGTCACGTCGAGCATCGCCGAGGAAGTCGAGAAGATGGTCTGGGCCACGCGCTGGGGCGCGGACACGGTGATGGACCTGTCCACCGGCAAGAACATCCACGAGACGCGCGAGTGGATCATCCGCAACTCGCCCGTGCCGATCGGCACCGTGCCGATCTACCAAGCGCTGGAGAAGGTCCACGGCAAGGCCGAGGAACTGACCTGGGAAATTTTCCGCGACACGCTGGTCGAGCAGGCCGAGCAGGGCGTGAGTTACTTCACCATCCACGCCGGCGTGCGCCTGCCGTTCATCCCGCTGACGGCGGACCGCGTCACCGGGATCGTGAGTCGCGGCGGCAGCATCCTGGCCAAGTGGTGCCTGGCGCACCACCGGGAGAACTTCCTCTACACGCATTTCGAGGACATCTGCGAAATCATGCAGGCCTACGACGTCAGCTTCTCGCTCGGCGACGGCCTGCGGCCCGGCTGCATCGCCGACGCCAATGACGAAGCGCAGTTCGCCGAGCTCAAGACGCTCGGCGAGCTGACCCAGGTCGCGTGGAAGCACGACGTGCAGGTGATGATCGAGGGCCCCGGCCACGTGCCGATGCAGCTCATCAAGGAGAACATGGACAAGGAGCTGGCCGAGTGCTTCGAGGCGCCGTTCTACACGCTCGGGCCGCTGACCACCG
>JBQTJQ010000049.1:0-9561 GCA_052386975.1 Gammaproteobacteria bacterium
CCTGCATGCGCGGCTGCGGCAGGTCGCGCTGCGGCGTGACGACAATCACCGCCGGCAGCGGGTTGATGTCGGACAGCAGGTCGAGCGCCTCGCCGAAGCCGGACAGCTCGCGGAACTCGGCCAGCGACTGCTCGCGCGAGACGTAGCTGGCGCGGGCCACGTCGCCGCGCTTCTCCAGCTCGCGCACCAGCGCGCGGCCGCGCTCCGGCGTGACCGAATCCTCGAGGAACAGCGCCGCCTGCAGCGTGCCTTCCCAGCTGTAGCTGATGGCGCTGATGTTCTGCGTCACCACGTGCAGGCCGGCCGGCAGCGCCAGCGTGATGCCGATCACCGCGGCGGTCAGCAGCGTCGATACCGGCTCGCGCGACAGGCGGCCGAGCGTGGCGACCAGCACGCGCGCGTGCTCGAGCAGCCAGCGCCGCAGGAACGGCATGCGCGCGCTGCGGTCTTCGGGCGCGCTAGCCATGCTTGTCCCCGGGCATCGACACCGGCGCGTGGCCGAGCGGCTCGTCGTCGCGCAGGCGGCCAGCGTGCAGGTGCATGGCGCGGTGCGGCAGCTGGCGGATCAGGTCGATGGCGTGGGTCGCCACCAGCACGCTGACGCCGACCTTGTTGAAGCGCTCGAACACCTGCATCACGTCGCGCGCCAGGCGCGGGTCGAGGTTGCCGGTGGGCTCGTCGGCGATCAGCAGCATCGGCTTGGTCACGATCGAGCGGGCGATGCCGACGCGCTGCTGCTCGCCGCCCGACAGCGACAACGGGTACTCCTTCTCCTTGCCGAGCAGGTCGACCGCGTCGAGCGCGGCGCGCACGCGCCGGCCGATGGCGTCGTGGCGGAAGCCGCGGATCACCAGCGGCAGCGCCACGTTGTCGTGGACGGTGCGGTCGTTCAGCAGGTTGAAGTTCTGGAACACGATGCCGATCTGCTGGCGGTACAGCGGAATCTGCGAGCGCCGCACCGAGGCGAGGTTCACGCCGTTGACCACGATCTGGCCGCGGGTGGGCCGCGCCAGCAGCGCGATCAGCCGCAGCAGCGTGCTCTTGCCGGCGCCGGAGGCGCCGGTCACGAACACCATCTCGCCGCGGCGCATCGAGAAGCTCAGGTCGGTCAGCGCCGGCGCGCCGGTCTCGCCGTAGCGATGGCTGACGTTGTGGAACTGGACGATGTGGTCGGTCACGAGTGCTAGCTGATCAGCGCTTGGGCGAAGGCGGCGGCGTCGAAGGGCAGCAGGTCGTCCGCGCCTTCGCCGACGCCAATATAGCGAATCGGCAGCGCCAGCTTGCGCGCCAGCGCCAGCAGCGTGCCGCCCTTGGCGGTGCCGTCGAGCTTGGTCAGGACCAGGCCGGTGACGCCGAGCGCGCGGTGGAACTCCGCCGTCTGCGCCAGCGCGTTGCCGCCGGTGGTGGCGTCGAGCACCAGCAGCACCTCGTGCGGCGCGCTCGCGTCGAACTTGCGGATCACGCGCTGGACTTTCTTCAGCTCGTCCATCAAATGGGCCTGCGTGTGCAGCCGGCCGGCGGGGTCGGCCAGCACCACGTCGATGCCGCGCGACCTGGCGGCGGCCAGCGCGTCGTGGATCACGGCGGCGCTGTCGGCGCCCTCGGCTTGCGCCACCAGCGTGGCGCCGGCGCGCCGGGCCCATTCCTCGAGCTGGCTGCCGGCCGCGGCGCGGAAGGTGTCGCCGGCCGCCAGCAACACGCCGTGGCCGTCGCCGCGCAGCCGCAGCGCGATCTTGCCGATCGTGGTGGTCTTGCCGGCGCCGTTGACGCCGACCACCAGGATCACGAACGGGCGCAGCGCGCGCTGGATTTCCAGCGGGCGCGCGCACGGCGCCAGCAGCTCCTCGATCGCGGCGCGCAGCGCTTCGCGCAGCTGCGGCTCGTCGCGGATCCTTGCCTGATGCACGCGGATGCGCAGCCGCTCGGTAAGGAACTCGGTGGCCTCGAGCCCGGCATCGGCCGACAGCAGCCGCGTTTCCAGCTCTTCGATCGCATCGTCGGCCAGGCCGTCGTCCGCGACCAGCCGGCCGAGGTCGTAGGTCAGCCAGGAGTCGCCGCGGTTGATGCGCGCGCGCAGGCGCGAAAGCATCGAATCGCTCACGTCCGCCTCACCTCAGGCCGGGCGCAGCAGCCACAGCCCGCCGGACCACGCCGCGTCGCCGGCGTCGCGCGCCGGGTGGCGCGCGCGGCGCGCCTCGAAGCCGGGCAGGGCGCCGCCGAGCGCCTGCAACGGCGAGTCGTACTCGGGCTCGGTCTGCGGATAGCGCACCAGCCGCAGCGCCCCGCGGCTGGTCTGCACCGTCAGCGTGCCGACCCACACCGGCACGCCGCCGGCGTAAATGCCCGAGGGCCACAGCCGGATCAGCCACTGCTCGCCATGGCCGCGGCCCTTGCGCAGCACCAGCGCCTGGTGCGCGCCGGCGTGCACCTGCGGCAGCACCGGCAGCTCGGTGATCGGCGCATCGACCGCGAGCCAGCGCAGCGCGTTCTCCCAGGTCAGCGGCAGCGGCGCGTCCCAGCCGTCGGCGCGCAGCGCGGCCTGGATCCGCGGCAGCTCGCCGCGCCACTGCACCGACAGCGGCTGCTTGGCGTGCCCGGCGGCGTCCACGCGATAGGCCGGCAGCTCGGCGTAGCGCTCACGCCACCAGGCCGCGGCCGGCACCGTCCGGGTGGCGTCGGCCTGGGCCTCGTATTCGCGCCGCAGCTCGGTGGAGCTCGACAGCGCCGCGGCCGCGATCAGCACGCCGGCGGCCAGCGGCAGCACCTCGCGCGCCGGGATCGGCTCGGCGCCGTGGCGGCGATAGCCGACCCCGAGCAGCGTGACCCAGAGGGCGCCGAACACGACCGAGAAAACGCCGGTCGACAGCCACATGGCGCCGCGGTACACGTCCACCGCCAGCATCAGCACGATCAGGCTGGCGGCGGCGCCGTAGTACACCGTGCGCATCGCCTGCGAGCGGTGCGTCGCCAGCATCACCGGCAGGAAGCCGTAGATCACCGTGGCCAGCACCAGGTCGCGGCCGCCGAAGCGCACCGTGGCGATGCCGCGCGAGTAATTGACCGGATCGGGCACGTCGACCAGCCAGTACAGTCCCAGCGACAAGGCCGTGCCGAAGGCCACCGCCGCGAGCCAGTGTGCCGCGGCGCGCGGCCGGCGCAGCAGCAGCAGCGTGACGCCGACAACGACCGCGACCGGGACGTAGACCTGCCAGTCGGCCAGCTGCGCGATGGCGAGCGCGAGGCCCGTGGTGATCGGCGTGCGCAGGTCCTGCGCGCCCTGCCACGTCAGCATGTCGAACACCGCGGGCGCCTTGTCCAGGCCCCACCACAGCCACATCCACAGCCAGCCCAGCGCGAACAGCGCCAGCGCCAGCATCGCCAGGGCCGGCGTCTCGGGCTGCGCCGGGTCGGCGAGCCACTGGCCGAGGCGGCCGAGCCGGCGGTGGCGGTTGCTCCAGTCGAGCAGCGCCGCGACCCAGCCGCCGGCGTGGCGCCCCAGGCCGCCGACCGCGACGTTGACCAGCCACAGCAGCAGCACCAGCCCGATGAACACCACCAGAATCAGCAGCGCCAGCCGTGCCGCGACCTCGGCCGCGAGGTCCAGCGAGGCGCCGAACACCACGCCCAGCACCACCAGCGGGCCGGCCCACAGCAGGCTCGCGAGCACCTCGACCACGAGGAACCTCGGCACCGACATGCGGTAGGCGCCGGCGATGGCCGCCACGAACGGCCGCACCAGGCCGATGAAGCGCGCGATCACCAGGGCCTTGGCGCCGTGGCGCTCGAACAGGCCGCGCGAGCGCGCGATGGCGTCCTGGTAGCGCAGCGCGTAGTGCGACTCCAGCGCCCGGTTGCCCCAGGACCGCCCGGCCCAGAAATTGATCGAGTCGCCCGCGACCGCGCCGGCCACGGCCGCGCCGATCGCGGGCCACAGGCCGAGCGAGCCGAAGCCGACCAGCGCGCCGGTGACCAGCAGCACCAGCGTGGTCGGGATCAGCACGCCGAGCACGACGATCGACTCGCCCACGCAGCAGAGGAACACGACCGCCAGCGTCCAGTACGGGTTCGCGGCGACCCAGGTGAGCACATCGCGCAGCAGGTCGATCAAGTTGGAACGGCCGCTTCGCGGCCGAGGGCGCGGAAGGCCCTGGCGGCGGCGTCGAGCGTGTGCGCCAGCTCGGCCTCGCCGTGCGCCGCCGAGACGAAGCCGGCCTCGTAGGCCGAGGGCGCGAGGTAGACGCCGGCCTCGAGCATGGCGTGGAAGAAGCGGGCGAAGCGCTTGCTGTCGCAGGCCATGACCTGCGCGTAGTGGCGGATCTCCGTGTCGCTCGTAAAGAACAGCCCGAACATGCTGCCGACCTGCGTGGTCGTGAACGGCACGCCGGCCTTGCCGGCCGCGGCGCGCAGGCCTTCGAGCAGGCGCCCGGTGGTGCGGTCGAGGTCCTCGTAGATTTTCTGGTCGGCCAGCGCCCGCAGCGTGGCCAGCCCGGCCGCCATCGCCAGCGGATTGCCCGACAGCGTGCCGGCCTGGTAGACCGGGCCGACCGGCGCCAGCTGCCGCATCAGGTCGCGACGGCCGCCGAAGGCCCCGACCGGCAGCCCGCCGCCGATGATCTTGCCGAGCGTGACCAGGTCCGGGCGCACGCCATACAGCGCCCCCGCACCGCCCGGGTGCACGCGAAAACCGGTCATCACCTCGTCGAAGATCAGCAGCGCGCCGAAACGGTCGCACAGCGCGCGCAGCCCGGCGAGGAAGCCCGGCGCCGGCGGCACGCAGTTCATGTTGCCGGCCACCGGCTCGACGATCACCGCCCCGATCGCCTCCGGCTGGGCCCAGAACAGCGCCTCCACCGTCGGCAGCTCGTTGTAGGCCGCGGTCAGCGTGTGGCGCGCGAAGTCGGCCGGCACGCCGGGCGAGGAGGGCGTGCCCAGCGTCAGCGCGCCGGAGCCGGCCTTCACCAGCAGGCCGTCGCTGTGGCCGTGGTAGCAGCCCTCGAACTTGATGATCGCGTCGCGTCTGGTGCAGGCGCGCGCCAGGCGCAGCGCCGACATGGTCGCCTCGGTGCCGGAGTTGCACATGCGCACCTGCTCGAGCGCTGGCACGCGCGAGCGCAGCAGCTCGGCCATTTCGATCTCGAGCTCGGTCGGCGCGCCGTAGCTGACCCCGATCCCGGACTGCCGGCGGATCGCCTCGACCACGGCCGGATGCTGGTGGCCGAGGATCATCGGCCCCCACGAGCCGACGTAGTCCACGTAATCCCTGCCGTCGGCGTCAAAAATATGCGCGCCGCTGGCGCGCGCGATGAAGCGCGGCGTGCCGCCGACGCCCTTGAACGCCCGCACCGGCGAGTTCACGCCGCCGGGAATGGCGTCCTGCGCGCGCTGGAACAGCTCGTCGGACCGGCTCATGGGCTCAATTATCGAACAGGCGGGAGTAGGCGCGGGCCGCGGCCTCGACGCCCTCGGGCGGGCCGGCGCCGAACACCCCCTCGACCGCGGCGATCATGGCGGCGCCGGCCTCGACCAGGGGCCGGGCGTTCGCCGGCGTGATCCCGCCGATGGCGCAAATGGGGATGTGCAGCTTCTCGCGCGCCTGCCGCAGCAGCGCCAGCTCGGCCTGCGGCGCTTCCGGCTTGGTGCGCGAGGGAAAGAACCGGCCGAAGGCGACGTAGCTGGCGCCCTCGCCCTGCGCCGTGATCGCGCGCTCGAGCGCGTTGGCGCAGGACACGCCGATGGTGGCGAGTCCGCCCAAACGGCGGCGCGCCTCGCGCAGCGGCAGGTCCTTGTTGCCCAGGTGCACGCCGTCGGCGCCGATCGCCAGGGCCAGCTCGACGTCATCGTTGACGATGAACAGGGCGTTGTGGGTTCGGCACAGCTCGAGCAATGCCCGGGCCGTATGCTGGCGCGCGGCGGCGTCGGACTCCTTGTCGCGGTACTGGATCAGGCGCGCGCCGCCGGCCAGGGCGGCCTCCACGGCCCGGGCCAGCTGTCCTGGCGCGCGGCACAGCGTGTCCGACGTGATCGCGTACAGGCCGTGAAGGGGCCCGCGCAGCGGCGACCTCATGGCCGGCGGCCCGGAATGTCTCGCCCCCGTCCCGGCGCGAAGCCGCGCTCGAGCGCGCCGTGGACCCAGGCCTGGGCGTCGGCGAGTGCCGCGCCCATCGGCAGGCCCTGCGCCAGCAGCGTCGCGATCGCCGCGGCGAGTGTGCAGCCCGCGCCGTGGAAGGTGCCTGGCAGCCGCGGCCATGAGAACGCCCGTGGCGCGCCGTCCTTGCGGTACCAGCGATTGATCACGGCGTCATCCCTGTCATTGGCGGGCTCGTCGCCGCCGGTGATCAGCACGTTGCGGGCGCCAGCCGCGACCAGGGCGGCGCCGCAGGCCTGGAGGTCACCCGCGCCGGCCAGGCGCCGGGCCTCGGCGGCATTGGGCGTCAGCAGTTCGATCCGCGGCAGCGCGCGCTTGACCGCTTCGACCAAACTGGCCGACGCCAGCTCGGCGCCGCCGCCGGCGCGCAGCACGGGATCGACTACCAGCGGCGCGCCGCTGCGCTCGGCCAGCTCCAGCACGAACGGCACCTGCTCTGCATCGCCGAGCAAGCCGACCTTGATCGCGCGGATCGTGCTGTCCGCGAGCAGTAGCGCCGCCTGTTCGCGCAGCAGCGCCAGGTCGGCGGCGCGCACGGACGCGACGTCGCGCGTGTCCTGCACGGTATGGGCGCTGATCAGCGTCAACGCGTGTCCGCCCAGCGACAGCGCGGTCTCGATGTCGGCCTGGATGCCGGCGCCGCCGCCGGGGTCATGCCCCGACACGAACAGGATCGAGGGTCGCGATTGGCTCATGAGTTGACGACTTACCAAGTAGTCAGTCAAAGAAACAGGTTACTCACACGCCGGTCGGCTCCGGTCGCGAGCGCGGCCAGGGCCGCGCCCGCGCCTTGGGGTGCGCCGCGCGCCTGCCGCAAGTGCTTGGGACTTCGGCGTATTTCCATCTGGTTACAAAATGACCTCATCAGACCAAAGGCGAACCTGTGAAGCAGGGTTTTTCGCCGGGGGCTGACTTGTCCACAGGGTTTTTCACAGCCGCTGTGCATCAGAGCCGGATTTGCTTTGCGCACCGCATGTTAGCCGACAAATTTCAGAGCGTCGCTGCGAAGACGTGGCTAACTGCCGCTGCCGGAGCGCCTTAAGCACGATGGGTTAACCTCGCCGCATGTCGCGCAGTTCTTTCCTGCTGACCGAGCGGCTCGCCGCGTATTACGCCGGAATCGCCGTGCGCGAGCCGCCGCTGTTCGCGAAATTGCGCGACGAGACCGCCCGACTGCCAAAAAATGTCGCAGTCATGCAGATCGCGCCCGAGCAGGCGCAGCTCATGGCGATCCTGGTGCGGCTGCTGCAGGCCCGGCGCTGCCTCGAGGTCGGCGTGTTCACCGGCTACAGCAGCATGGCGGTGGCCGGCGCGCTGCCCGATGACGGTGAGCTGCTGGCCTGCGACATCAGCGAGGAGTGGACCGCGATCGCGCGCCGCTACTGGCGGGAGGCCGGCGTCGAGCGCCGGATCCGGCTGGTGCTGGCGCCGGCGCGCCAGACGCTGGACCAGGAGCTCGCCGCGGGCCAGGGCGGCAGCTACGACTTCGCCTTCATCGACGCCGACAAGGTCTCGTACCTCGACTACTACGAGCGCTGCCTGAAGCTGCTTCGCGCCGGCGGGCTGATCGCCGTCGACAACACCTTGTGGTCGGGCCGTGTCGCCGACCCCGCCGTTCGTGACGACGACACCGAGGCGCTGCGCGCCTTCAACGGCTTCGTCGGCAAGGACGAGCGCGTCGACCTGTGCCTGGTGCCGATCGCCGACGGGCTGACGCTGCTGCGCAAGCGCTGAACCGGGCGTCGCCTCAGGCCTGGCCGGGTTGAGGCGCGGGCTCGACCGGCTTTTCCTCCGCAGGTGCCGGTGTCGGTTCCACCGGCTCGGCGGGCTCCTGCGCTGGAGCCGTTGCGGGATCCGCGGGCGACGCCTCGGTGCCCGGATCCCCGGACCCGGTGTCCTCGGCAGGCGGCGCCGCATCCGCGGGCGCACCCTCCGCCGGCATGCCGTCCTCGGCCGGCATCTCGTTCGCCGGCGGCTCGGCCGCGCCCTCGCTGCCTTCGATCGGCTCCTCGGGCTCCGGCACGGCCGAGAACGCCGGCGCGTAACCGGTGTTCACCAGCACCCAGTCGATGCGCCGCTGCACGTAGGGACCGGGCGCCTTGGCGCTCCACTTGCGCGGATTGGGCAGCACCGCGACCAGCCGCGCGGTCTGCTCGGGCGTCATCTCCGCCGCGCTCCGGCCGAAGAACTCCTGCGCCGCCGCCTCGACGCCGTACACGCCCGGGCCGAACTCGGCGATGTTCAGGTAGATCTCGAGGATGCGCTGCTTGGGCAGCTGCAGCTCGAGCAGCAGCGTGAAGGTGACCTCGAGGCCCTTGCGCAGCCAGGAGCGCGACGGCCACAGGAACAGGTTCTTGGCGGTCTGCTGGGTGATGGTGCTGGCGCCGCGCTTCTTCGTGTTCTTCTCGTTGTGCTCGAGCGCCTCGGCGATGGCGATGAAGTCGAAGCCCCAGTGGGTCCAGAACTTCTGGTCCTCGGCGGCGATGACGCCCTGGCGCATCGATTCGGGGATGTGGCTGGCCGGCACCCAGCGGTACGCCACCGGCCGGACTTCGCTCTGCAGCATGAACGCGGTGGTCGGCGGCTCGACCCAGCGCAGCGCCAGCACCAGGCCGGGCGGCACGAAGAACAGGATCACCAGGACCAGCAGCGCCCGCAGCACCAGACGCCTGAACCCGCCGCGCGGCGGCGGCTGGTACTCCGGCTCCGGCTCGGCGCTTAGCAGTTCGTTGAACGGCTCGTCGCGCGGCGTCAGGGACGGCGCGATGCGGGGTCGCGAAGAATTCATAAGGGCGTCGGAGGATGCCGCCGCGGGGGCGGGGCGGTCAACGCCGCGCGCTCAGCCCGGCAGGCCGAGGTTCTTCCACAGCCGCAGCACCGGCTCGGACTGGTTCAGCGTGTAGAAGTGCAGCCCCGGCGCGCCGCCGCGCAGCAGGGTTTCACACAGCCGCGTCGCCACCTCGAGCCCGAAGTCGAGCAGGGCGGGCTTGTCGCCGGCCAGGCGCTCGAGGCGCAGCCGGATCCAGCGCGGAATCTCCGCGCCGCAGGCGTCGGAAAACTGCGCGAGCTGGGTGAAGTTCGTGATCGGCATGATGCCCGGCACGATCGGCACGGCGACGCCCGCGCGGCGCGCGCGCCCGACGAAGTCGACGTAGGCGTCGGCGTTGAAGAAATATTGCGTGATCGCGGCGTCGGCGCCGGCCTTGACCTTGCGCACGAAGTTGGCGAAGTCGGCATCCGGGTCCAGCGTCTGCGGGTGGGACTCGGGATAGCACGCCACTTCGACGCGGAAGCGCGAGCCGTGCCGCTCGCGGATGAACTCGACCAGCTCGTTGCCGAAGCGGAACTCGCCCGGGGCCTCGGCGCCGCGCGCCGTCGCCGGCAGGTCGCCGCGCAGCGCGACGATGCGGCGCACG
>JBQTJQ010000050.1:0-7355 GCA_052386975.1 Gammaproteobacteria bacterium
TCACGCCGCGCGCGCCGGCCGCAGGAACACCGCGCGGCCGCCGCCGGCGTCCTCGATCGCCTCGACGTAGCGCAGCTCGCCACCCGGGCCGAGCTGCGGCTGCACGTTGTGCGCGCCGAGGTCCTCGCCGCAGCCGTTGCAGACCACGCGCGCGTTGGTCACCTGCCCGCACTTGCGGTGCACGAACTCGATCGGCGCGCCCTTCGGGCTCGCCAGCCAGCGGTTGCCCCAGCGCGCCAGGGCCATCAGCACCGGGAACAGGTCCACGCCCATCGGCGTCAGGCGGTACTCGTGGCGGGGCGGGCGGTCCTGGTATTGCCGGCGCTCGAGGATGCCGCGCTCGACCAGCAGCTCGAGGCGCTCGCTCAGCACCTTGCGCGAGATGCGCAGGTTCGCGCGCAGGCCCTCGAAGCGGCGCACGCCGAGGAACACGTCGCGGATGATCATGAAGGCCCACAGCTCGCCGACGATGTCCATGGCGCGCGCGACGCCGCAGGGCTGGTCGGCAAAGTGGGTGCGTTTCATTCAGTTGCCTTAGGAGACTTACAGTGGGTATAGTAAGTCTGCATTAGAAACCAGGCAAGGCCATGACTGCCCGCACGCGCACCCATACCTGGAAAGACCCCTTGGAAACCGCCCAGGCCGCCCGCAGCCTGGCCGGCCTGGATTTCCTGCGCAAGATCATCTCGGGCGAGCTGCCGCAGCCGCCGATCGCGTACACGCTGGACTACGCGCTGCTCGAGGCCGAGCCGGGGCGGGCGGTGTTCGGCTTCAAGCCGGCCGAGATCCACTACAACCCGATCGGCATGGTGCACGGCGGCATCCCGTGCACGCTGCTCGACTCGGCCATGGGCTGCGCGGTCCACTCCACGCTGCCCGCGGGCACCGGCTACACCACGCTCGAGCTCAAGGTGAACATCGTCAAGGCGATCGGCAAGGACACCGGTTTCCTGCGCGCCGAAGGCAAGTTGATCCACGCCGGGCGCAGCACCGCGGTCGCGGAGGGGCGCCTCGTGGACGAGGCCGGCAAGCTCTACGCGCACGCGACCACGACCTGCATGATCCTGCGTTCCTGAGACCTGCTGCGCAGCTGCGGCGTGACCCGCCACACAACGTGATCTGCGTCCCGGCCAGCCGTCGCCGCGACGCCTCCTCGCATCGGTCAAGGCGGTAAAAACACCGCGACAGGCATAGGCTGGTGTCCTCAGGGCGCAACATGTCCTTCCGGGGGTACACCATGAGCAAGGTGAAGAGTCGTCTGATGTTGGCCGCGCTGACGGCGGTGTCGGGCCTGGTCCAGGCCGGCACGCCCGAGCGCGAAGCGAACCACCCGATCGCATCGGCCCAGGTGCTCGAGATCACCGCCTCCGGCGGCTCGACCACGGGCGGGGCCGACCTCGATGCCGTGATCGGCAACCTGACCGGCTCGGCGGCCGTCGACCTGGACTACTTCGTGTTCGAAGGCCAGGCCGGTGACGTCGTCACGCTCGACATCGACGGCGGCATGGGCGGCGTGCGCAACGTCGACACGATCATGGCGATCTTCGGCCCGGCGCCGGCCTACACGGTGCTGCGCATGGTCGACGACATCAGCCCGATCGACCCGGGCTCTACCAGCATCAAGGACGCGCGCATCCAGAACTTCCTGCTGCCGGCGACCGGCACGTACGTGGTCGGCGTGAGCAGCTACCCGCGGCGCTTCGTCAACGGCGGCGGCGCCAACTCGACGACGCTCGGCACCAACGCCAACGGCGACTACCAGCTGCTGATCACCGGCGTCACCGTGCCGGTGATGCAGGTCAACATCGACATCAAGCCGGGCAGCGGCGATGTGGCGCCGATCAACCCGAAGTCGAAGGGCAAGGTTCCGGTCGCGCTGCTCGGCTCCGCCGACTTCGCGGTGGATGACGTCGACACGGCGTCGCTGACCTTCGGCAGCACCGGCAACGAAGCCAGCCTGTTCAAGTGCGGCTCGCCCAGCGACGTCAACGGCGACCCGTATCCCGACATGGTGTGCCACTTCGAGAACCAGGCCGCGGCGTGGGTCGGCACCGAAGACGAAGCCATGCTGAAGGGCAAGCTCGATTCCGGCATGCGGTTCGAAGGCCGCGGCTGGCTCAAGGTCGTCCCGGTCAAAGCCGAGGACTGAGCGCGGGCACTCCGCGCAGCCGCCGCCACGTCCCCCGTGGCGGCGGCGTTCTGCCTACGCGCGGCGTGTTCCTGAGTCCAACTTCAGAGATGCCGGTTCGCGCGCGTAGGACAGATTCCCGGTCGCGCCGAGCGTAGCGGAGGCGCGAGCCGGGAATAGCAGTGGAGCGCCGAGCCGGGGACAGTGTGGCGGAGTATCATCACGCGCCTTGTTGCCACGAGCGAAACCATGACGCGCGCCCTGCCGCTGTTCCTGCTCCCCACCGTGATGCTCGCCGCGTGCGCGGCGCAGACCGGGGCGCCGGCACCCGCCCGGATCGCCACCGCGGCGGCGGCGCCGGCAGCGCCTGTCGTCGAGCCGCTCGACATCAGCCGCGACTACCACTCGTACGCCAACACCCGCGACTTCCGCACGGAGCTGGTCGAACTCGACCTCACCGTGGATTTCACGCGCCGCGTGCTGGAAGGCGCCGTCGAGCTGCAGCTCATGCGGCTGACCGGCGCACCCGAACTGGTGCTCGACACGCGCGACCTCGACATCAAGCAGGTCGAGACCGACGCCGGCGGCCACGGCACCTGGCAGGTGACGACGTTCACGGTGGGGCAGCGCGATGCCATCCTCGGCAGCCCGCTGCGCATCGCCATGCCGCCGACCGCCGACCGCGTGCGCGTCACTTACGCGACGCGGCCCGAGGCTTCGGGCCTGCAGTGGGTCACGCCGGAGCAGACCGCCGGCCGCAAGCACCCGTTCCTGTACACGCAGTCGCAGGCGATCCACGCGCGCAGCTGGATCCCGCTGCAGGACACGCCGCTGGTGCGCAGCCCGTACGCGGCGCGCATCCGCACGCCGCAGGAACTGCGTGCCGTGATGAGCGCGGTGAACACGCCCAACACGAAGCGCGATGGCGACTACAGCTTCGAGATGCCGCAGCCGGTGCCGGCGTACCTGATCGCGCTCGGCGTCGGCGACCTCCAGTTCCAGGCGGTCGGCAAGCGCGCCGGTATCTACGCCGAGCCGCGGATGATCAAGGGCGCGGCCTACGAGTTCGAGGAAACCGAGCAGATGGTCGCGGCCTGCGAAAAAATGTTCGGCCCGTACCGCTGGGGCCGCTACGACATGCTGGTGCTGCCGCCGAGCTTCCCCTACGGCGGCATGGAAAATCCGCGCCTGACCTTCCTCACGCCGACGGCGATCGTCGGCGACCGCTCCGGCGTGTCGCTGATCGCGCACGAGCTGGCGCACTCCTGGTCCGGCAACCTGGTCACCAACTCCACCTGGCGCGACTTCTGGCTCAACGAGGGCACGACCACGTACCTCACCTACCGCATCATGGACGCGGTCTATGGCGCCAAGCGCGGCGCGATGGAGCGCGTGCTCGGCCAGCAGGACCTGGCCGAGGCGTTCGAGCAGGCGGGCCAGGAAGGCGACAAGGCGCTGGCCTTCGACCAGCGCGGCCGCGACCCCGATGAGGTGTTCAGCTCGATTCCGTACCAGCGCGGGCAGCTGTTCCTGTCGTACCTCGAGGCCAAATTCGGGCGCAAGAAGTTCGACGCGTTCCTGCGCGGCTGGTTCGACGAACACGCGTTCCAGAGCCGCACCACCGAGGACTTCATCGCCTATCTCGACGCGAAGCTGCTGCAGCCGAATCCCGGCGTGGTGACGCGTGCCAAAATCGACGAGTGGATCTACGCCGCGGCGATGCCCTCGGATGCGGCCTACGCCCAGTCGGACGCATTCACCAAGGTCGAGGAGCAGCGCGCCGCCTGGCTCGCCGGCAAGGTGGCGGCAGCCGGCCTGCGCACGCAGGCGTGGAGCTCGCACGAATGGCAGCATTTCCTCGACACCATGCCGGCCGGCGTGACGCCGGCGCAGCTGGCCCAGCTCGACAAGCAGTTCCTGCTGACCAAGGCGATGGACAACTACGTGGCGATGAGCTGGTTCCGCCAGGCGATCCGGGCCGGCTACGCTCCGGCGATGCCCTCGGTGGAGAGGTTCCTGCTGACCGTCGGGCGCATGCGCTTCATCAATCCGCTGTACCGCGAGCTGGTCAGGACGCCGGAAGGGCGGGCGCTGGCGCAGCGCGTGTTCGCCAGGGCGCGGCCGCTGTACCACCCGATCGCGCAGGCCGGCGTCGATCGCATCCTCAAGGAAGCGCCGAAGTCGTAGGTCGGCAATCCTTTGCCGACGGCGGCATGGGAATGCCGCCCTACGTCGGCTGGCCGACCGGCTCCACCTCGGGCTTCTTCTTCGGTTCGGGCCTGAACGAGGCCCAACGCGGCACCAGCCTGCGCTGGGCGATTTCCGCGAGCAGCTGCTCCAGCAGCGTATCCGCCGCCGCGCGCTCGTCGCGGGTAGGGTCGCCAAGGTCGTACAGCGAAATGCGGTCGCGCACCGTGACTGACAGCTCGATCACCGCGACGCTGTCGGGCTCGGCCAGCACTTCGGTGAACAGCGTGTGGGTCTGGCTGACGCGCACCGGCACCAGGCCCAGCGACAGCATCCCCAGCGCGCGCCGCCAGCCGTCGCCTTTCGCGGTGTTCTCCTCGAACCGGTAGCGCGCCTGCAGCGTGATCGGCCAGCGCTGCACGCCGCGATCGACGCGCTCGAACGCACCCGAATCGCGCAGCTGCGCCGCCGTGTACTCGACCAGTTCCGCCGGCGTGCCGGTGAGTTGCTCGTTGGAGTTCATGTACAGGTTGACCGGCGCGAACGGGTCGGCCGAATAACTCGTGATCGGGTTGGCCCTCTTCGGCGCGTCCTCGGCCAGCGCCGCGGCCGCGCAGCCCAGCAGCGCGAGCGCCGCCCCGGCGGCGATCAGCGCGCGCCTCACGGCGTGCTCCCGCGCGGGAACAGCGACACCGGGCGGTTCAGCTCGAGCGTCTGCACCGCGAGGTCGGCGCGCTGCTCGGCCAGGGTCCCGAAAAAGCGGTCGAGGCGCACCACCAGCGGGAACGGCCGCAGCGGCTGGTCGAGCGCGCGCGTGAAGTCGTCCCAGTGGATCGGCATCACGCGGCGCGCGCCGACGGCATCCACGACCTCGGCGAGGTAGGGCGCGATTTCCGGCATCAGCGCGACGCCGAGGAACACGACGTCGGCGCGATAGTCCTTCAGCGCGCCCGGCACGTAGCCGGCGCTGCCGTGGTGCAGCACGCGCCCGCGCGGGTGCGCGACCAGGATCGAGTACGTGCCGCCCTGGCGATAGTCCATGAACCGGGCGGGCGGCACCAGCGGCTTCATGATCTCGCCGGTCGGCGCGCCGCCGGTGGCGCCGGCGTGGCGGCTTTCGATGAACGTCACCTGGAACGGGCCGAACGACGCCGGGCCGAAACTCAGGGCCTGCAGCCGCGACTCGGGCAGGCCGGCGCCGCGGCCGATGCTCAGCGTGCTGGCCGAGCCCATCAGCGTGGCGCCGGTCAGGCGCGCGACGACGCCGGCGTCCATCGCGTGGTCGTAGTGCGAGTGCGACACCAGCACCGCGTCGAGCCTGGAAACTCCGGCGCGCGCGAGCCAGTCGTGGATCAGCGCCTCGTCGGGCTCGATCGGACGGTTCAGCGCGACGCGCCAGAATCCGCGCGGCCGCGTGAAGAACGGGTCGACCAGCACCGCATGCGCGCCGTCGGACAGCAGCACGGCGGTAACGCCGAGCCAGCGCGCGGTCAGCGCGCCGGCCGCGGGCGCCGCGGAGTAGGCGCGCGCGGCGTAGGCCTCGAGCCCCGGGCGCCAGTGCCAGATGGCGGCGAACACGACGGCGGTGCCGGCTAGCAGGCCGGCGGCGAACATGCCAGCGACGCGCAGGACTCGTTTCACGGACATTGGGTCAGCTTAGCGCCACGCGCCCGAGTTGAAACGTGAGCCGTGCCACGGTCGCGCCGCGGGCGTATGGCTTTGCCGGATCAGCGGCCGAAGCGGCCCCGCGTCGGCCGGCCGCTCCAGCGCTGGGACGCGGGCGCCGGCGCCTGGCCCTGCGGCGCCTGCGCGCCGCCCTGCGACTGCGACTGCTGCCCGTGTCCGCGACCGTGGGATTTGCCGTGGCCCTCGCCTTGCGAGCGGCCACGGTGCTGCTGCTGCGGGCGGTTGTGCCCGTGCCGCTGCTGGTGCTGGTGCTGGTGTTGCTGCGGGCGCGCGGCCGGCGGGGCCGGCACATGGCCTTCGACCTGGATCACCGGGATGCTGCGCTTGAGCATGCGCTCGATGGCGCGCAGCTCGTCGCGCTCCGCGTGATCCACCAGCGACAGCGCCTCGCCCTCCAGGCCGGCGCGGCCGGTGCGGCCGATGCGGTGGACGTAGTCTTCCGGCACGTTCGGCAGCTCGAAGTTGACCACGTGCGGCAGCTGGTCGATGTCGAGGCCGCGCGCGGCGATGTCGGTGGCGACCAGCACGCGCACCTCGCCGGACTTGAACCCGGCCAGCGCGCGGGTGCGTGCGTTCTGGCTCTTGTTGCCGTGCAGGGCGTCGGTGTTGATGCCGTCGTGCGCCAGCCGCTCGGCCAGCTTGTTGGCGCCGCGCTTGGTGCGCGTGAACACCAGCGTCTGGCGCCAGCTGCCGGTGCGGATCAGGTGCGACAGCAGCCCGGCCTTGTCGTGCTTGCCGACGTGGATCAGCTTCTGCGTCACCGTGTCGACCGCGGAGTTGCGCGGCGCGATGTCGATGGTGACCGGGTCGCGCAGGATGCCGTGCGCGAGCTGGCGGATGTCCTCGGAGAACGTCGCCGAGAACATCAGGTTCTGCCGCTTGTGCGGCAGGAGCTTCAGCACGCGGCGGATGTCGTGGATGAAGCCCATGTCGAGCATGCGGTCGGCCTCGTCCAGCACCAGCACCTCGACCTGCGACAGGTCGATGGTGCGCTGCTGCGCGTGGTCGAGCAGCCGGCCCGGCGTGGCGACGACGATGTCGACGCCGCGGCGCAAGTGGTCGGCCTGCGGGTTGAAGCTGACGCCGCCGAAGATCAGCGCGGTGGTGATCTTCGGCAGGTGGCGGCCGTAGGTGCGGACGCTCTCGTTGACCTGGGCGGCGAGTTCGCGCGTGGGCACCAGCACCAGCACGCGGATGCGGCGGTGGCCCTGCGCCGGCTGCGCGGACAGGCGTTGCAGCAGCGGCAGCGTGAACGCGGCGGTCTTGCCGGTGCCGGTCTGCGCGGCGGCCAGCAGGTCGCGGCCGGCGAGGATCTCGGGGACGGCGCGCGCCTGGATCGGCGTGGGGACGGAAT
>JBQTJQ010000051.1:0-3341 GCA_052386975.1 Gammaproteobacteria bacterium
GGCCGAGCTGATGCGCGCGATCATGCGCGGCGAGGTGTCGCCGGTGATGACGGCGGCGCTGCTGACCGGGCTGCGCGTCAAGAAGGAGACCGTCGGCGAGATCGCCGCCGCGGCCGCGGTGCTGAAGGAATTCGCGCTGAAAGTGCGCGCCGCGCCGCATCCGCACTTCGTGGACATCGTCGGCACCGGCGGCGATGCCTCCCACAGCTTCAACATCTCCACCGCCTCGAGCTTCGTCGCCGCGGCGGCCGGCGCGCGCGTCGCCAAGCACGGCAACCGCGGCGTGTCGAGCAAGTCCGGCGCCGCCGACGTGCTCGAGGCGCTCGGCGCCGCGATCGAGCTGCAGCCCGAGCAGGTCGCGCGCTGCATCGACACGGTCGGCATGGGCTTCATGTTCGCGCCGCTGCACCACCCGGCGATGAAAGTGGTCGCGCCGGTGCGCAAGGAGCTCGGCGTGCGCACCGTGTTCAACATCCTCGGCCCGCTGGTCAACCCGGCCGACGCGCCGAACATCCTGATGGGCGTGTTCCATGCGGACCTGGTCGGCATCCAGGTGCGCGTGCTCGAGCGCCTGGGCGCGCAGCGCGCGCTGGTGGTCTGGGGCCGCGATGGCCTGGACGAGATCACGCTGGGCGCATCCACCATGGTCGGCGAGCTGCGCGACGGACAGGTGCGCGAGTACGACATCCATCCCGAGGACTTCGGCCTCACGATGTCGGCGAGCCGCAACCTGCGGGTCGAGAACGCGGCCGAGTCCAAGGCGCGCGTGCTCGAGGCGCTCGACGACAAGCCGGGCGTGGCGCGCGAGATCGTGGCGCTGAACGCCGGCGCGGCGCTGTACGTCGCGGGCGTGGCGAGCTCGATCGCCGACGGCATCGCCCGCGCGCGCCAGGCGATGGCCGCCGGCGCGGCGCGGCGCAAGCTGGACGAGTTCGTGGCGATGACGAAGAAACTCGCGACGCCGTGACTGCGTGTCATCCCGAGGAGCGCAGCGACGAGGGACCTTGCTTCGAAAGGCAAGATCCCTCGCTACGCTCGGGATGACACGCGCATGAGCGATATCCTCGAAAAGATCCTCGCGCAGAAGCGCGAGGAGGTTGGCGCGCTCCGGAAGAAGCATTCGCCGCAATCGCTGGCCGACCTTGCCGCCGGGCAGGGCGCGCCGCGCGGTTTCGCCCGGGCCCTGCGGGATCGCGCGGCAAGCGGCCCGGCGGTCATCGCCGAGATCAAGAAGGCCTCGCCGAGCCGCGGCCTGATCCGCCCGATTTTCGAACCACTGGCTCTCGCCGCCGACTCCGCCGCCGGCGGCGCGGCCTGCCTGTCGGTGCTGACCGACGAGCGTTTCTTCCTCGGGCACGCCGAGCACCTCAAGCAGGCCCGCGCGGCCTGCGCGCTGCCGGTGCTGCGCAAGGACTTCACGCTGGACGCGCTGCAGGTCGCCGAGGCGCGCGCGCTCGGCGCCGACGCCATCCTGCTGATCGCCGCGGCGCTGTCGTCGCCGCAGATGAACGAGCTGGCGGGCGCGGCGCACGCACTCGGCCTGGACGTGCTGGTCGAGATCCACGACCGCCACGAGCTCGAGCAGGTGCAGCGCGCGCGCCTGCCAGCCGGTTGCCTGCTCGGCATCAACAACCGCGACCTGCGCTCTTTCGAGACGCGCCTCGAGGTCACGCTCGAGCTGCTGCCGCACCTGCCGGCGGGCGCCGAGGTCGTGACCGAGAGCGGCATCGGCGCGGCGGTGGACATCGCGCGCATGCGCGCCGCCGGCGTGCACCGCTTCCTCGTCGGCGAGTCGCTGTTGCGCGCGGAGAGTCCCGGCACCGCGCTCAAGGCGCTGCGGGCCTGAGCCGGATCACGCCGGCGGGCGTTGCGCCGCGGCGATACGCTCGTGCAGCTGCTGCAGCCGGCGGCTCGCCGTGGTTTGGAGCACGAACGGCAGGAAGGCGTGGATGGCCGCGGCCACTGCCGTGACGAAGGCCTGCGCGGCGACGCCCATCGCGAAGCTCCAGTGCTGCGCGTAGGTCTGGCCGGCGGCGTGCGGATGCGCTGTGAAGGGATTCATGCTTCCGCGCCGGGCTACGCCGCCGGCGTCAGGACGATGATGTTGCGGCCCTGGCTGATCACCAGGCCGTCTTCCTCGAGCTTCTTCAGCACGCGGCCCGCCATCTCGCGCGAGCAGCCGGCGTTGCGCGCCAGCTCCTGGCGGCTGATGCGCACCACGCGCCCGCGCGGGTGGTCCATCGCGTCAGGCTTCTTCGACAGGTCGAGCAGGATGTGGGCGAGGCGCCCGGCGACGTCGAGAAAGGCGAGGTCCGACAGCCGCGTGTTGGTGCTGCGCAGGCGCGCCGCCAGCTGGCCGGCGATCTCGAACATGATCTCGTGGTGGTCGCGCGCGAAGTTGCGGAACGCGGTGTAGGTGCACTCGGCCACCAGCGTCGGCTGGGTGCGCGTGCGCACGATGGCGGTGCGCGAGGCCTGCTCCGGGAACAGGCACATCTCGCCGAAGAAGTCGCCGGGCGCCAGGTAGGCGAGCACGATTTCCTTGCCGTCCTTGTCTTCCAGCAGCACGCTGACCGAACCTTCCAGGATCAGGAACAGCGTGGTCGGCGTGTCGCCGGCGTGCAGGATGGTGTGCTTGGGCGGATAGCTGCGCTTGTGCGCTTGCGCGACGAACGACTGGATGACGGGCTTGCTGAGCATTGCGCTCCGCGACTCCCATGCAGAACGTGAAGGTTTGCCCGAAAATAGCACATCAGCCTCACCCCCACGCGCGAGCAGGTCACATGGAAGCCCGGATCAAATGGGTCGAGAACGCCGCCTTCGTCGGCACCACCGGCAGCGGCCACGGCATCGTCATCGACGGCCCGCCCGACATCGGCGGCAGGAACCTCGGCGTGCGGCCGATGGAGCTGATGTTGCTGTCGGTCGCCGCCTGCTCCGGCGTGGACGTGGTGCACATCCTCAAGAAAGGCCGCCACGCGGTGGCCGACGTCCAGGTCGAGGTCAAGGGCGAGCGCGCCGCCACCGAGCCGAAGGTTTTTACGAAGATCCACCTGCACTTCGTCGTTGCCGGCAAGGGCCTGACCGACAAGGTGGTCGAGCGGGCGGTGCAGCTGTCGGCCGAGAAGTACTGCTCGGCCTCGATCATGCTCGGCCGGGCGGGCGCCGAAATCACGCACGATTTCGAGTTGGTTGCATGACCCCACAACGCGGGAAATCTGATACATAATTGCGCCGCCGCCCGTTGGCGGCCGTTTTCGTAGAGGTCCCGCGTCCGTTGGCCAAGCCCACCAGCAACCCCAAGCTCAAGCTGCTGGGGTTCAACAACCTCACCAAGTCCC
>JBQTJQ010000052.1:0-3363 GCA_052386975.1 Gammaproteobacteria bacterium
TCTACGGGGACCTCGACTACGTGACGCGGGACGCGACACGCGTGCTGCGCCGGTGGCGATCGGGAACCTACGACCGAAGCAGGCTGGCGAAAGGCTGGATGCCTCCACACCCGGCTTTTTTTGCCCGGCGCTCGATCTACCAGCGCCTGGGCACCTTCGATACGTCCTTTCGCATCGCGGCCGATTACGACTGGCTGCTGCGGGTCCTGGCGTCGGACGTGCAGCCCGCCTACCTCCCTGAAGTCCTGGTACAGATGCGCTGGGGCGGGGCGTCGAACCGTTCGCTGGTGCGGATTCTGCGCAAGTCGCGAGAGGACCTGCGGGCGCTGCGCCGGCACAAGATCGGCGGCGTGGGGACGTTGCTGCTCAAGAACCTGTCGAAGTTGGAGCAGTTCTTCTAGCCATCAACGCGCCGCGTTGTCCTGGAACCAGCGATAGGTGGCGCGCAGCCCGTCCTCGAGCGTGATGCGCGGCTTCCAGCCGGTGCGCAGCAGCCGGCCGGAGTCCATGAGCTTGCGCGGCGTGCCGTCGGGCTTGCTCGTGTCGAACTCCAGGTGCCCCTCGAAGCCGACCACCCGCTGCAGCGTCAGCGCGAGCTCCTTGATGGTCAGGTCGGTTCCGCTGCCGACGTTGCAGAACGGCAACCCGATCTGCGCATCCCACTCCGCCCGCGACAGCGACATCAGCTTTACGCACGCGCTGGCCATGTCGTCCACGTGCAGGAACTCGCGCCGCGGATTGCCGCTGCCCCAGACCGTGGCCTTCGGCGCCTTCGCCAGCTTCGCTTCGTGGAACTTGCGCATCAGCGCCGGGATGACGTGGCTGGCCTTCAGGTCGAAGTTGTCGCCGGGGCCGTAGAGGTTGGTCGGCATGGCGGCGCGAAAGTCGCGGCCGTGCTGGCGGTGGTAGGCGTCGACCATCTCGATGCCGGCGATCTTGGCCAGCGCATAGGGCTGGTTGGTCGGCTCGAGCGTGCCGGTCAGCAGGTGCTCTTCCTTCATCGGCTGCGGCGCGTGCTTTGGGTAGATGCAGCTCGAGCCGAGGAACAGCAGGCGCTCGACGCCGGCGCGGTGCGCCTCGTCGATCACGTTGACCTGGATCGCCAGGTTGTCGTGGATGAAATCGGCGCGGAGCTCGTTGTTGACGAGGATGCCGCCGACCTTGGCGGCGGCGAGGTAAACGTGCCGCGGCTTTTCGCGCTGGAAGAACGCGCGGACCGCGGCGCGATCGGTCAGGTCGAGCTCGGCGCGCGTGCGCGTCACCAGGTCGTCGTGGCCGGCCGCGCGCAGCGCGCGCGTGATCGCCGAGCCCACCATGCCGCGGTGGCCGGCGACGAAGATGCGGGTCTCGGAACCCATCGCGCTCATGATGCCGGACCTGGGCGCCTGTGCGCCTGGATCTCGTCGTTCATGGCGCCCTCCGCCAGGGCGGCTCCGTCAATGTTGGAAAGCGCATATCCAAGTGACTTGAGCAGGCCGGTGCAGTGGCGCGCCTGCTCCTCGCCGTGCAGGGACAGCACGATCATTGGACTGTGCTTCCGGAAAAAACGCACGCCACCTTCGAACAAGGCGCTCTCGCCACCCTCAATGTCGACCTTGATCAAGTCAGGGACTGAATCCGGATTTCGCTCAATGAACGTATCTACGGTCAGGCAAGGGACCAGATAGGACCGGACATCGGGGGACAACCGCCCCATGGCGTTCGACGCAGCCACCTCGAAACCGGCGGTTCCATCCGTCGCGCCCATCGCTGATTGCACGAGAACAACGTTGCGCGCGTGGTTGAGGCGCACGTGTGCCAGAAAGTTGGCGGCATTCTCGGCCAGCGGCTCGAAGCCGTAAACCCGTCCGTGCGTGCCCACCAGCCTGCTGAAGGCCAGGGAATAGAAGCCGGCGTTGGCGCCAACGTCCCAGGCGGTCATGCCAGGGCGCACGAGCCGCGCCAGGAGTTGCTGCTTCTCGGCCTCATAAGTGCCGAGCCAGCAGCCATGCACGCTGGCTCCAGCGATCCACGATGCTCCGCGGTTTACTCCCGAGCGCACCCGCATGACGCGATCACGGGGGATCAACCGGAGCGGCGCCCTTACCATGGAGCCAAGGATCGAGTCCGGGGGTAACCGGGTCAGTCGCTCCAGGAGCGACGGGGGACTCATGCTGCCGCGCTCATGTCTTCGCCGCGGCGACCATCATGCGCACCACGTCGGGCATGGCGTGACGCGCCTGCCAGCCCAGCACCTGCTTCGCGCGGGCCGGGTTGGCGTGCGCGGCCATGTGGTCGTACGGCCGCAGCAACTGCGGGTCGGCGTCCACGTGCTTGCGCCAGTCGAGCCCGACCTCGGCGAACGCCGCGGCGACAAACTCCTCCAGCGAGTGACTCCTGCCGGTGGCGACCACGAAATCCTCCGGCGTGTCCCGCTGCAGCATGCGCCACATCGCGTCGACGTACTCGGGCGCCCAGCCCCAGTCGCGCACGATGCGGGTGTTGCCGAGGGCGAGGCGCTCCTTCGAGCCGGCGGCGATGCGGACGGCGGCCGAGACGATCTTCTGCGTTACGAAGCGCGCCGGCCGCAGCGGCGATTCGTGGTTGAACAGCAGGCCGGTCACGGCATATAGCCCGTAGGCCTGGCGGTACGTCGCCGCGGTCCAGTAGGCCGCGCTCTTGGCGACGGCGTACGGGCTGCTCGGCGCGAGGCGCGTGGCTTCGTCGGCCGCGTGCGTCCCGGTGTCGCCGAAGCATTCGCCGGAGCCGGCGTTGTAGAAGCGCATCTTCGGCTGGTGGAAACGGATCGCCTCGAGCAGGTTCAGCGTGCCGACGCTGATGCTCTCGAAGGTCTCGACCGGCTGGTCGAACGACAGGCCCACGGAGGTCTGGCCGGACAGGTTGTAGACCTCGCTCGGCTGAACCTTCTGCAGCACCTGCAGCACGCTGCGGAAGTCGATGATCGACATTGACAGCAGTTGCACGCGCTCGCGCAGGCCCAGCGCGTCGAGGCCGGTGAAGGTTCGCGTGTTCACGTCACGCGACGTTCCGAATACCTCGTAGCCCTTGCCGAGCAGCAGCTGGGCGAGGTAAGCGCCGTCCTGGCCCGAGATGCCGCAGATCAGTGCCCGCATGCAGGTGCGCTACTCGTGCCGCCGGGAGGACTTGAACCCCGCGTCGCGCACCGCGAGCTCGCGCCGCGCTTCGCGCAGGTCCGACTGCATCATTTCCTGCACCAGCGCGGCGAAGGTTGTGCGCGGCTTCCAGCCGAGCTTGCGGCGTGCCTTGGCGGCGTCGCCCTGGAGCGCGTCCACTTCCGCCGGGCGGAAGTAACGCGGATCGACGCGCACGACCGGGTCGCCGCGCTTGACCACCGGCTTGAGC
>JBQTJQ010000053.1:0-3296 GCA_052386975.1 Gammaproteobacteria bacterium
TCGTGCCCGCCCAGGCGCACGGCGATCGCGTACAACTCCTTGCGCGGCAGGCCGGTGAGCTCCGCCGCCAGTTTCGCCGCCTTGGACGCGCCCAGTTCCTTGAGCAGCGTGCGCAGGATCCGCTCGGCCTCGCGCGGCGCGGTGGCCGCGGGATCGGCGCCCTCGACCACCAGCACGAACTCGCCGCGCTGGCGGTTTTCGTCGGCCTTGAGCCAGCCCAGCAACTCTTTCGCCGAGGCCGCGTGGCTCTCCTCGAACAGCTTGGTCAGCTCGCGCGCCAGGCACACGCGCCGCTCGGGCCCGAGGACTTCGGCCAGCGCGGCGACGGTCTCGACGATGCGATGCGTGGATTCGTACACCACGACGGTGCGCTGCTCGGCGCCGAGTTCCTGCAGGCGGTGGCGGCGCGCCTCGTCGCGCGCCGGCAGGAAGCCGGCGAACAGGAAGCTGTCGGTCGGCAGCCCGGCGATGGAGAGCGCCGCGATCACGGCCGACGGCCCGGGCACCGCCACCACCGGCAGCCCGAGCGCGCGCGCTTCGCGCACCAGGCCGTAGCCCGGATCGCTGACCAGCGGCGTGCCGGCGTCGGACACCAGGGCGACGCTGCGGTCCTTGCGCAGCTGGTCGAGCACGTCGGCCGTGGCCTCGGCCTCGTTGTGCTCGTGCAGCGACACCATCTTCCGGCGAATGCCGAAGTGCGCGAGCAGCGCGCCGGTGGTGCGCGTGTCCTCGGCCGCGATCAGGTCGACGCCGTCGAGGATCTTGAGCGCGCGCGGCGACAGGTCGCCGAGGTTGCCGATCGGCGTCGCCACTACGTACAGGTGGCCGGGGCGGATTTCCGAGGGAGCGTCGCTCATGGGAATGGCGGGGCAAGACGGGCATACTTTAATGCCGATGAACCCTCCCCGTTTCCGGCCCGCGCTGCTCGCTGCCGTCCTGCTGGCGGCGGCGTGCGCCGCGCCGGGCACGCGCGCGACGCCCGGCGATCCGGATTCGCTGCTCGGCGCCGCCGAAGCCGACCTCGCTGGCGGCCATCCGGACGATGCGCGCCGGTGGCTGGGCAGCCTCAAGCCTGAGCAACTCGACGCGCCGCAGCAGGCGCGCGCGCGCCTGCTGCAGGTCGAGATCCTGCTGGCCGAGGACCGGCCGATCGAGGCGCTGCAGTTGCTGCCGCTGGCCGGCGAGCTCAAGGGCATGCCCGGGCTCGCGCTGCGCGCCGAGGCCGACCGCGCGCAGGTGCTGTTCCGCCTGGGCGACGTGGTCGGCGCGACGCGCACGCTGGTCGCGCGCGAGAAGCTGCTGTCCGATCCGGCCCAGGTCGCCGCCAATCGCGAACTGCTGTGGGACGGCTTGCGCACCACCGACCTCGACGCCACGCCGGGCACGCGCCTGATGAAGGCCGACGCGGTCACGCGCGGCTGGGTCGAGTTCGCCACGATCAGCCGCTTGGTGTGGATCGACTCGCGCGACCTGCAGGCCCGCCTCGCGCAATGGCGCGCCAGCTTCCCGAACCACCCGGCCGAGGCACTGGCGGAACAGGCCGCGCGGCCGGTCGACGTCCCGCGCGAAGCGGTGCGTTCGGTTGCACTGCTGCTGCCGCTGTCGGGGTCGCACGCGGCCGGCGCCGAGGCGGTGCGCGACGGCTTCCTCGCGGCCTGGTACGGCCTGCGCGGCAGCCAGTCCCTGGTCCCGGCCGTCACCGTGCATGACACCGGCACCACCGCCGACAGCCTGATGGCCGCCTACCGCAAGGCGCTCGACGGCGGCGCCGAATTCCTGGTCGGCCCGTTGACGCGCGAGGACGTCACCACGCTCGCCGGCAGCAGCCGGCTGCCGGTGCCGGTGCTGGCGCTGAACTACCTCGATCCCGGCAAGCAGGCGCCGTTCAACCTGTTCCAGTGGGGGCTGGCGCCGGAAGACGAGGCGCGCCAGGCGGCCGAGCGCGCGATCGCCGACCGCCAGGGCCGCGCCGTGGTGCTGGTGCCCGAAGGTGACTGGGGCACGCGCGTGCTGAACGCGTACCGCGAGCGCTACGAGGCGCTCGGCGGCCGCGTGCTGCAGTCGGGCACCTACAACCCCGCGGAGCGCGACTACTCCGAGCCGATCCGGGCGCTGCTGGCGCTGGACGCGAGCGAGGGCCGCCACCGCGCGCTGACCGGCACGCTCGGCGTGCAGACCAGGTTCGAGCCGCGCCGGCGCGACGACGTCGACGTCGTGTTCATCGCCGCGCGGCCGGAGCAGGCCCGGCTGCTGGCGCCGCAGCTGCGCTTCCATCGCACCGGCGAGCTGCCGATCTACGCCACCGCCCAGGTCTACGACGGCGACGAGCTGCCGGCCGACCTCAACGGCCTGCGCTTCTGCGACATGCCGTGGATGACAGCGAAGGACGGCGACGCGGCGCAGCTGCGCGGCCAGCTGCGCGCGCTGTTCCCGGCGCGGCCGAAGGAATACACGCGGCTGCTGGCGCTCGGCCACGACGCCTACCTGCTGGTGCAGCTGATCGAGAGCAACCGGCTGCAGCCGGGCACCTATTTCCCGGCGATCAGCGGCACGCTGTCGCTGCGCGCCGATGGCGTGATCACGCGCGGCCTGTCGTGCTCGGAGGTCCGCAACGGCGCGCTGAGGGCGCTCGACGTGCCGCTGGTGTCGTCCACCCATGGACGGTAGCGCGGCCGAGGAGCAGGCGCTGCGCTACCTGCAGGACCGCGGGCTCAAGCTGCTGGCCCGCAACTGGCGCTGCAAGCTGGGCGAGCTCGACCTGGTGATGCAGGACGGCGAGACGCTGGCCGTCATCGAAGTGCGCTCGCGCGCGCGCAGCGACCGCGGCACCGCCGCCGAGACCGTCGACCGGCGCAAGCAGGCGCGCCTGGTGCGCGCCACGCAGTTGTGGCTCGCGCGCCAGCCGCACCTCGCCGAGCAGCCGCTGCGCTTCGACGTGGTCACGCTCGATGCCGGCGAGCTCGAGTGGCGCCAGGAGGCCTTCGATGTCGCCGGCTGAGCTGCCGGCGCCGATGCGGGCGCGCCTCGCCGGCGTTTTCGGCGAGCGCCTGCGCACCGATCCGGCCGACTGCCTGCCCTACGGCTACGACAACAGCCGCCGCGTGTCCCTGCCGCAGGCGGTGGTGTTCGCGCGGACCCACGACGAAGTCGCCGCGGCCGCGGCGACCTGCCACGAGCACGGCGTGCCGCTGATCGCGCGCGGCCGCGGCACCAACACCACCGGCGCCACGGTGCCGGTGGCCGGCGGCGGGGTGCTGTCGTTCGAGCAGATGTCGAAGATCCAGCGCGTGTCGCCC
>JBQTJQ010000054.1:0-11004 GCA_052386975.1 Gammaproteobacteria bacterium
GACCTTCGCCAGGACCGACGAGCTGGTCGCGCTGGTGAAGGCGGCCGGCGAATCCGGCGGCGGCTACATCTCGCACATCCGCAGCGAGGGCAATCGCTTCCTCGAGGCGCTGGACGAACTGATCGCCATCACGCGCGCGGCCGGCGTCCACGGCGAGGCCTACCACCTGAAGGCCGCCGGCAGGGCCAACTGGCCGAAGATGGCCCAGGCCATCGCGCGCATCGAGCGCGCGCGCCGCGAGGGTGTGTCGGTCGCCGCCAACATGTACGCCTACCCGGCCGGCGCCACCGGCCTCGACGCGGCGATGCCGCCGTGGGTGCAGGAAGGCGGTCTCGATGCCTGGGTCGGGCGCCTGAAGGACCCGAAGGTCCGCGCGCGTGTCGCGAAAGAGATGCGCACGCCGTCGGACAAGTGGGAAAGCCTGTACCTCGCGGCCGGCTCGCCGGATCGCATCCTGCTGCTCGGCTTCAAGAGCGATGCGCTCAAGCCGCTGACCGGCAAGACCCTGGCGCAAGTGGCGAAGCAGCGCGGCAAGTCGCCCGAGGAGACGGCGATGGACCTCGTGGTCGAGGACCACAGCCGCGTGACCACCGCGTACTTCCTGATGTCGGAGGAGAACGTGAAGCTCGGCCTGTCGCAGCCTTGGGTCAGCCTCGGCTCGGACGCCGAGGCGCCCGCGCCCGAGGGCGTGTTCCTGAAGAGCAACGTGCATCCGCGCGCCTACGGCAACTTCGCGCGCTTCCTGGGCAAGTACGTGCGCGACGAGGGCGTGGCGACGCTGCCCGACGCAATCCGCCGCATGACGTCCCTGCCCGCGCGCAACTTCAAGCTGACGGATCGCGGCTGCCTCGCGGTGGGCTGCTTCGCCGACGTCGCCGTGTTCGACCCGGCCGCGATCCGCGACCACGCGACCTTCGAGCGGCCGCACCAGCTCGCCACCGGCATGACACACGTGTTCGTCAACGGCGTGCAGGTGCTCAGCGACGGCGAGCACACCGGCGCCAAGCCGGGCCGCGTCGTGCGCGGGCCGGGCTACCGCAAATAAATGGGGTCAGGTTCATTTTCCCCGGTCGCCTTCGCCGGAAAATGAACCTGACCCCATTATTTAGAGGCGCACCAGCTGCTTGCCGACGTTGGCGCCCGTGAACAGGCGCGCCAGCGCCTCCGGCGCCTGCTCGAGGCCCTCGACGATGTCCACTTCACTGCGCACGCGCCCTTCGCCGACCCACTGGCCCAGTTGGCGGGCCGCGTCCGTGAAACGCGCCGTGTAGTCGGTGACCAGGATGCCCTCCATCCGCGCGCGCACCACCATCAGGCGGTTGTAGTTGCGCAGCGGCGGCGTGTGCTCGAGGTCGTTGTAGACCGAAATCGCGCCGCACATGACCACGCGCGCGCGCGGCGCGAGGTGCAGCAGCACGGTGTCGAGCGTCTCGCCGCCGACGTTGTCGAAGAACACGTCGATGCCGCGTGGGAACAGCTCCTTCAGGCGTACCGGCAGGTTGCCGCCGCGGTGGTCGATGGAGGCGTCGAGGCCGAGCTCGCGCGTCAGGAACTCGCACTTCTTCGGTCCGCCGGCGATGCCGACCACGCGCGCGCCGTGGATCTTCGCGATCTGCGCCGCCACCGAGCCGGTCGCGCCGGCCGCGCCCGACACCAGCACGTGCTGCCCGGCCTGCACCGCGCCGACCTCGACCATTCCGTAGTAGGCCGTCAGGCCGGTCAGGCCGAGCGCCGACAGGCACAGCGGGATCGGCACGCCTGGCGGCAGCTTCGACACGTCGACGAAGCCGCGCCCGTCGCTCAGCGCGTAGTCCTGCCACCCGAACATGCCGAAGACGACGTCGCCTTGCTTGAACTGCGCGTGGCGCGAGGCGACCACCTGCCCGGCCGCCCCGGCGCGCATGGTCTCGCCGATGGCGATCTTCGGCACGTAGCTGTCGCGCGCCAGCCAGCTGCGCTGCGCCGGGTCGCACGACAGGTACAGGTTGCGCACCACGAACTCGCCGTCGCCCGGCTGCGGCAGCGGCTCCTCGCGCAACTCGAAGTCGGCGCGCCGCGGCATGCCCTGCGGCCGCTCGCGCAGCACCCACCGGCGGTTGGTCGCCGCCACGCTAGAGCGCCTGGTAGAACGTGTAGTCGGAGCGCTCGACCAGCGCGTGCAGCTGCGCCGGCAGGCGGGCTCCTGCCGGCGGGTCGCCGAAGTGCTTCTTCATGTTCACCACGTGCGCACCGAGGTGCTCCTGGTCGCGCCACTGCTCGAACAGCGCCCAGCGCGCCGGGTTCTCCTTCTCCTGCATGAAGGTATAGGCCACCGCGCGGTCCTCGTCGCGGCTGACGCGCTGCATGCGCGCGAGCAGCTCGCGCAGCGGCGCCTCCTGGCCCGGCTTGCCGGTGCAGTAGAACAGGACCGTGATCACCGCAGGAGCGCCTTCAGGCGCGCCCGGTTCAGAAGTTCCATGAGAGCTCGGCGCCGAACGTGCGCGGCGCGTTGTAGTTGCGGTTGCCCAGCCCGAACACGCCGATGTCGAGGCCCTGCGACACGTACAGCTCGTCGGTCAGGTTGCGGCCCCACAGCGCGAACTCCCAGGTGCGCTCCGGGGACAACGCCGACAGGCGCGCGTTGACGATCGTGTACGCGTCCGACTTGATCCACGGATCGTTGGTCGCTTCCTTGAAGGTCTCCGACGCGTAGTGCGCGTCGGCCTGCATCGCCGCGAGGAAGCCCGCCACCGGCATTTCGTAGCGAGCCTTCGCCATCCAGGTCTGCTCCGGCGAATTGGGCAGCTCGTTGCCCTTCGGCACCGGGTTGCCGTCGGGCCCGGTGAAGGTGCCAAGCTCCGTGCGCAGCAGGCCGTAACCGCCGGCCAGCGTCAGGCCGTCGAGCGCGCGCCAGATCACCTCGACGTCGAGGCCCCGGGTCTCGGCCTCGTCGACATTGCCGATGTACTGCGCCGGCGCGCCGCCCGCGCGCATGAAGGTCTGCTTGTCCTGGTAGTCGTACAGGAACACGCTGGTGTTGAGGCTCAGCGTCCCGCCCGCCTTGTAGCCGGCTTCGTACGCCAGCAGCTCTTCGGGCTTGTACGGCGCCAGCTGGCTCTGGTCGTTGGTGATGCCGGAGAAGTAGCCGCCGCTCTTCACGCCCCTGGAGACGTTGCCGTAGAGCAGCTGGGCGGAGCCGGGCTTGTAGTTGAGGCCGGCCTTCCACGACCAGTTCTGGTCCTCGATCGAGGAATCCTCGAACGTGACCAGCGGTGTGGGGGCCCAGGTGGTGCCGCCCACGTAGTCGCGTGACTCGTCCGTGTAGCGCAAGCCCGTGGTCACGCTGAGCCGCTCGTTCAGGCTCCAGTCGGTGTTGGCGAACACCGCGGCCGAGTCGCTCTGCTGGTCGGCGTTGATCAACGACGAGTTGAGCCCGAAGCCCGCCAGGGCCGGGTTGTCCTGGTGGCGGCCCTGAGTCTCGACCGTGATGTCGTCGCGGCCGTAGAACAGGCCGACCAGCCACTGCACCGTGCCGGACGTTCCAGCCAGCCGCACTTCCTGCGTGACCTGCTTGACCGTGTCGGCCTGCATGAAGTTGAACTGGTCGCCGGGGGTGCCGTCCACGTCGATGTGGAACTGGCGTTCGAAGTCCACGTGGCCGGTGACCGAGGTCAGCGTGCCGAAGCCGAGGTCCCAGTCGACCAGCAGCGTTTCCGCGGTCTGGTCGATGTCATACGGGAAGTCGCCGCGGTAGTGGCCCGTGTACGGATCGCCGTCGCTGTCGACGTAGCCGGCGTAGTCGGTGCAATTGGCCGGATCCGGCGGCTGGCAGGTGCCCGGCGCCGGGTTGAACGTGCCGAACATCTCGGGCTGGCCCATCTCGGAGCGCTGCCGCAGGCTCTCGACCTTCAGGTCGAGGTTGAACGCCTCGTTCGGCTGCCAGGCCAGTCGCGCGCGGCCGGATGCGACGTCGCGCAGGCCGATGTCGCGCACCACCGGGTCGGTGCTGGCGTAGCTGCCGGCGGCATAGGTGTCGTTCTCGCCGACGCGGCTGTCCCACAGGCCCTGGTCCTGCCGGATAAACTTGCCGGCGAAGCGCAGCGCGACGGTGTCGCCCAGCGGCTGGTTGTGCATGGCCTCGATGTCGGTGGTCTCGTACGCGCCGTAGCCGAACCGCACGTAGGACTCGCGGTTCCAGTTCGGCGCGGCGCTCAGCACGTTGATCGCGCCGGCGGTCGAGTTGCGGCCATAGAGCGTGCCCTGCGGGCCCTTCAGCACTTCGATGCGCTGCACGTCGTACAGGTCGAAGCTCATCAGGCCCAGCGAGCTCAGCGTGACCTGGTCGACGTAGATGCCGGCCGCCGGGCTGTTGGTCGACGAGAAGTCGTCGAGGCCGACGCCGCGGATCGACACCACCGGGATCGCGCCGGGCACCTGCTCCTTGATGTCGACGTTACTGACGTAGCTGGCGAGGTCGCGCACCTGCTCGATGCGCGTGTTGCGCACGTCGTCGCGCGTGACCGCGGAGACGTTGATCGGCACGTCGGTCAGCCGCTGCACGCGCTTCTGCGCGGTGACGGTGATCGCCTCGAACTCGACCGCGGCATTCTGCGCCTCGTCGGCGGCCTGCTCTTCCGTGGCCGCCGCCGGCGGCTCCGCCGGGGCTGCCGTTTGTTCCTGCTGCGCCGCGGCCACCGCGCCCCATGCGACCAGCACGCCTATCACCATCGACTGCACTGCGCTACGAAACCCCATGACCGTCATCCTCCTCGCTCCGCGCTCGGCGCGGAAATGTCCGCTCCACCCTCGGGTCCCTCTTGTTTTGACATCCGGGTATTTGATTTGACAATTGCGTATGCATTGATATCATCGTGTCAGTGCGGTTGTCAACCCGGCCCGCCAGGGCCCCCAGGAGGCAGCGGTGGCGAAGTCAGCGGTGAAGACCCAGGAAGCAGGCCCGAAACTCGACCTGCGCAACGACCGCCTGAATGCCCTGCTCGACGCCGCCGCCGCCGAATTCAACCTCTACGGCGTGGCCGGCGCCTCGCTGTCGCGCATCACGCGTAGCGTCGGCCTGACGCGCGCGGCGCTCTATTACTACGTCGACTCGCGCGAGGACCTCGCCTTCCGCTGCTACCGGCGTGCCTGCCGCGTCATGGCCGACGACCTCGCCGCCGCCAAGCGCGCCGGCGCCGATGGCCTGGCCCGCGTGCGCGGCTTCATCGAGCGCACGCTCGACCCGGCGCGGCCGGCAGGCGTGGTGCTGACCGACGTGGCCTGTCTCGACGAGGCGCGTCGCGTCGAGATCGAGGCGATCCACGGCCGCAACGCCGCCGACCTCGAGCGCTTCATCCGGGACGGCATCCGCGACGGCTCGGTGCGGGAGTGCGACGCCGAGGTCGCGGCGCAGGCCATCCTCGGCATGGTGTTCTGGGCCCCGCTGGCCGGCGAATGGACGCCCGGCGCCGGCGAGGACGTGCGCCGCCACGCCGCGCACAGCATCGCCGAGCTGGTCAGCGACGGCGTCGCCGCCGACCCGGACGCGCCGGTCGAATGCCCGCTCGAGGTCGCCGCGCTCGCCTTCCGCCCCGGCAACGCCTTCGACCGCGAGGCCGCGGCCGCGATCAAGGTCGACCTGCTGACGCGCGCCGCCTCGCGCCTGTTCAACCGCCGCGGCATCGACGGCACCTCGCTTGACGAGGTGACGCAGGAGCTCGGCGCCACCAAGGGCGCGTTCTACCAGTACTTCCGCGACAAGGACACGCTGGTGGTCGAGTGCCACAAGCGCTCGCAGCGCCTGTCGGTCGCCATCGCCGACGCCGCCGAGAAGCTCGGCCGCAACGGCAAGGAGCGCGGCCTCATCGGCCTGCACCTGCTGACCCAGGCCTACGCCTCGGACCTCGCGCCGCTGGCGCCCTTGACCGGCCTCGAGGCGCTGCCGGCCAAGGCGCGCGGCCCGATCCTGAAGCGCGCGATGGACCTGCAGCAGCGCTACGAGCGCTTCAGCCGCGACGGCGTGGCCGACAGGAGCTACCGCCCGTTCGAGGTGCGCACGCTGTCCACCACGGGCGCCGGCGTGTTCTCGTGGATCCCGCGCTGGCGCCGTGACGACGACCCGCGCCCGGCGCGCGCCATTGCCGACGAGATGGTCGCGCTGTTCGCGCGCGGCCTGCGGAGCCGCCCATGAACGCTTTCGACCAGTCGTCTTCCGAAATCCACGGCCGCGTCGAGCCCGGGTTCGAGCGCGTGCGCGAGGCTTTTGCCGCGAACTTCCGCCGCCGGGACGACTACACCGAGAACGGCGCCGCGCTCGCGGTGAGCGTTGCCGGCCGGACCGTCGTCGACCTGTGGGGCGGCTTCGCCGACCGCGCGCGCGCGCGCGCCTGGCAGCCCGACACGCTGATCAACGTTTATTCGACCAGCAAGGGCGTCACGGCCGCGGCGCTGGCGATGCTGGTGGACGCCGGCCAGCTGCGCTACGACGACCCCGTCGTGAAGTACTGGCCCGAGTACGGCGCCGCCGGCAAGGAGCGCACTACCGTCGCGCAGCTGCTGTCGCACCAGGCCGGCCTGTCCGGGTTCGCCGAGCCGACACCGCCCGAATCGATCTACGACTGGCACGCGCGCTGCGCCTCGCTGGCGCGCCAGGCCCCGCTGTGGGAGCCCGGCACGAAGACCAGCTACCACGCGATGACCTGGGGGTTTCTCGCCGGCGAGCTGTTCCGTCGCGCCTCGGGCGGCATCACCGTCGGCCGCTGGATCGCCGAGCGCATCGCCCGGCCGCTCGGCGCCGACATTTTCATCGGGCTGCCGCAGTCCCAAGAGCACCGCGTCGCCGAGATGCAGGCGCCGCGCACGCCGCCGGACCTGTCCGCGCTGACGCAGCCGCCCGAGGCGCTCGCGGCGCTGGTGAATCCGCGACTCGACGCGGAAGCCTGCAACGCGCGCGCCTGGCGCGCGGCGGAGCTGCCGTCCGTGAACGGCCAGGCCAGCGCGCGCGGGCTGGCGCGGCTGTACGGCGCGGTCGCCAACGGCGGCACCGTCGACGGCGTCACGCTGCTGTCGCCCGACGCGATCCGGCGCATGGCGCAGATCCAGCGCGGCCGCACCGACCTGTTGCTCGGCTTCACCGACAACTGGGGCATGGGCGTGTGCTTCAACCAGTTCAGCATGCTGGGCCCTTCGCCGGACACGTTCGGGCACGGCGGCTGGGGCGGCTCGATCGGCTGCGCCGACGTCGCGGCGAAAGTCGGCATCGGCTACGTCTGCAACCAGATGGGCGCGCAGCTGGTCGGCGACCCGCGCCAGACCGCGCTGTGCGGCGTGATTTTCGAATGTCTGTAGGAGCGCCTTCAGGCGCGACAGGATCGGGAGCAGGGTCATGGGTTCGCTGAACGGAAAAGTCGCGGTCGTCACCGGCGCGGCGCGGGGCATCGGCCTCGGCATCGCGCGCTGCCTGGTCGCGGAAGGCGCCCAGGTCGCGATCGTGGACCTCGACGCCAACGAAGCCGACCGGGCCGCGCAGGCGATCAACGGCGGCGCGATCGGCGTCGGCGCCGACGCCTCGCGCGACAGCGAGATGGCCGCCGCGGCCGAGCGCGTCGCGGCGCACTTCGGCGGATTCGATTTCTTCGTCAACAACGCCGGCGGCGCGCGCCCCGATCGGCCGGGCCAGAGCGCCGGTGGCTCGTTCACGCACATCACCGAGGAAAGCTGGGACGAGCAGCTGCAGACCAACCTGCGCACCACCTTCGCCGGCTGCAAGGCCGCGATCCCGCACCTGCGGCGGCGCGGCGGCGGCGCCATCGTCAACATCGCCTCGATCGCCGGCCAGCTGCCGATGGTCAGCGCGCCAGCCTACGGCGCGGCCAAGGCCGGCGTGATCTCGCTGACACGCAGCCTCGCGCTCGAGCTCGCCGGCCGGCAGATCCGCGTCAACGCCATCTGCCCCGGGATGCTGTGGACGCGCGCCTGGGAGCACATGGCGACGCTGCTCAAGCAGAACGTGCCGGCGTTCAGCGCGCTCGAGCCGCGCGAAATCTTCCTCGAGCACATCAGGAAGCTCGTGCCGATGGGCCATGAGCAGACACCCGAGGACATCGGCCAGCTGACCGCGTTCCTGTGCGGACCCGGCGGCCGCCTGATCACCGGCCAGGCCATCACGCTCGACGGCGGGCAGACGCTCAAGGTCGGCGTCTAGGAATCGGGGGTCTGTCCCCCGTTTCTCCATGAGCAGACCTAATAGAAGGCCATCAAGTAAATTCATTTGTTCGATGCACCATCCGGGCCTATCCTGAGACCTCGCTGCCGGAGCTGCCGATGGATTTCGAGTTCACGCCCGACGAAAAGCGCTTCCGCGAGGAAGTCCGCAGCTTCGTCCGCACCCACCTGCCCAAGGACGTCGCCGACAAGGTGATCCAGGGCAAGCGCTTCGAGAAAGAGGACTACCTGCGCTGGCATCGCGCGCTCCATAAACAGGGCTGGATCGGCCACACCTGGCCCAGGGAATTCGGCGGCACCGGCTGGAACGCCGTCCAGCAGTACATCTTCGAAGAAGAGTGCGCCGACGCCGGCGCGCCGCAGACCATGCCCTTCGGCCTGCGCATGGTGGCGCCGGTGATCATGAAGTTCGGCAGCCAGGCCCAGAAGGACTACTTCCTGCCGCGCATTCTCTCGGGGGAAGACTGGTGGTGCCAGGGCTACTCCGAGCCGGGCTCGGGCTCCGACCTCGCCTCGCTCAAGACCAAGGCCGAGCGCCAGGGAGACAAGTACGTCGTCAACGGCCAGAAGACCTGGACCACGCTGGCACAGCACGCCGACTGGATCTTCTGCCTGGTGCGCACCGCGTCCGACGTGCGCGCGCAGGAGGGCATCTCCTTCCTGCTGATCGACATGAAGAGCAAGGGCGTCACGGTGCGTCCGATCATCATGCTCGACATGGAGCACGAGATTAACGAGGTCTGGTTCGAGAACGTCGAAGTGCCGGCGCAGAACCTGGTCGGCGACGAGAACAAGGGCTGGACCTACGCCAAGTACCTGCTCGGCCACGAGCGCACCGGCAACGCCGGCGTCGGCTTCTGCAAGCGCTGGCTCAAGCAGCTCAAGCACTACGCCGGCGAGCAGCAATCCGGCGGCAAGCCGCTGCTCGAGGACGCGCGCTTCCGTGACAAAGTGGCGCAGCTCGAGATCGAGCTGATGGCGCTGGAGTTCACCAACCTGCGCGTGATCGCCGCCGAGCAGGACAAGAAAGGCCCCGGCCCCGAGGCCTCGATGCTGAAGGTGCGCGGCAGCGAGATCCAGCAGACCCTGACCGAACTGATGATGCAGGCGCTCGGCGCGCATTCGCTGCTGTGGCAGCCCGAGGCACTCGAGGCGGCCTACGCCGGCGAAGTCGCCGGGCCGAAGTTCGGTCCACCGCTGACCGGCGACTACTTCAATTTCCGCAAGGCATCGATCTACGCCGGCAGCAACGAGATTCAACGGAACATCATCACCAAGATGATGCTCGGACTCTGACCATGGACTTCACGCTCAGCGACGAACAACAGCAGCTGCGCGACACGCTGGCGCGCTTCGTGCAGAAGGAATACGCCTTCGAGAAGCGCAAGGCGATCCTGAAGTCGAAGGACGGCTACAGCCGCGAGGCCTGGAAGCAGCTCGCCGACATGGGCCTGGCCGCGCTCGGCCTGCCCGAGGC
Source organism: Gammaproteobacteria bacterium (assembly GCA_052386975.1). Classification (GTDB taxonomy): domain Bacteria; phylum Pseudomonadota; class Gammaproteobacteria; order Nevskiales; family Nevskiaceae; genus JACPFV01. The sequence continues at coordinate 9,677 of JBQTJQ010000054.1, forward strand.
GCACGGCGGGCTGCCCGGCAACGCGGTGGACACGATGGTGGTGATGGAAGTGCTCGGCCGCGGCCTGGTGGTCGAGCCGTACGTCGCGACCGTGGTGCTCGGCGCCGGCCTCGTGGCCCGCGCCGGCAGCGACGAGCAGCAGGCGGCAATCCTGCCGGCCGTGTCCTCGGGCGAGCGCCTGCTGGCACTGGCATACGAAGAGGATGGCGGCCGCTACGAGCTGGCTCACGTCGCCACGTCGGCGAAGAAACAAGGTGGCGGCTACGTGCTGAACGGCGCCAAGACCGTGGTGCTGCACGGCGCGCAGGCCGACATGCTGGTCGCCTCGGCGCGCACCTCCGGCAAGGAGCGCGACGAGCAGGGCATCTCTTTGTTCCTGGTCGAGCGCAAGGCGCCGGGCGTGACCGTGCGCGACAACCCGACGCACGACGGCCAGCGCGCGGCGGAAATCTCCTTCAAGAACGCGCGCGCTGAGTTGCTCGGCAAGGAAGGCCAGGGCCACGCGCTTCTCGAGCAGGCGCTCGACTACGGCATCGCCGCGCTGTGCGCCGAGGCGGTCGGCAACATGTCGGCGCTGGTCGAGCTGACGCTGGCCTACGTCAAGACGCGCAGGCAGTTCGGCGTGCCGATCGGCTCGTTCCAGGTGCTGCAGCACCGCCTCGCCGACATGCTGATGTACGTCGAGCAGGCCCGCTCGATGATGCTGCTCGCGGCATCGAAGGCCGACTCGCCCGATCGCGCCGAGCGCCGGCGCGCGTTGTCGGCGGCGAAAGTCTTCGTCGGCCAGGCCGCGCGCTTCGTCGGCCAGCAGGCCGTGCAGCTGCACGGCGGCATCGGCGTGACCGACGAGGCCAGCGCCGGCCACTACTTCAAGCGCCTGACGCTGATCAACGCGACTTTCGGCGACGCCGACCACCACCTCGGCCGCTTCAGCGACGCGCTGCTCGAACCCGCAGCGGCGCCGGCACGCAAGTCCGCCGCCGCGTGAAGATCTCGGGGTTCACCGCCGCCGAGCTCGACCAGTTCAAGGAATACCAGCGCGCGTCCTACGCCGTGCTGGAAGGCGTCGCGCGCGAGATGCGCGAGGGCGAGACCGAGAAGGACGTCACGCGCCGCATCCGCAAGCGGTTCCACGAGCAGGACGTGCACCACTATTTCCACGTGCCGGTCGCGCTGTTCGGCACGCGCACCGCCTACCCCGGCGATTTCGGCCAGCTCGAGGCGCTGCCGACCGACCGCAAGCTCGAGCGCGGCATGCCCGTCATCCTCGACGCCGCGCCGGTGTATCGCGGCTACACCGTCGACACCTCATACGCCACCAGCTTCGG
>JBQTJQ010000055.1:0-17022 GCA_052386975.1 Gammaproteobacteria bacterium
GGAAATAGCCGGAAGTTTTCCCCGGCGACTCGGGTGAAGTGCACGGATCAACCGAGCGCTGGTCGGCGGCGCCGAACGAAGCGAAACAGGGCGGCGCTGGTCCGGGCCGGAGCGACGGGCCCAGCGATCGGAAGTAAGAGCGCAGCGAGACGGAGCCCCGAGCGCGGCGAGGGGTGCCGCGCGTCGCGAGCGGAGACTTGGCGGAGCGAGCAGCGCGGCATCGAGCGAGCCATGGAGCGAGCGGGCCCGTCGCCCGGCCCGATGCGGCTTACAGCCGCATCGGCATCACGACGTACTTCGCGCTGCTGTTCGCCGACTCCTGCAGCAGCCCGCTGGCGTCGGGGCCCTTGAGCTCCATCTGGAAATCCTCGGAGTGCATCACCCCGAGCGCGTCCAGCAGGTAATTCACGTTGAACCCGATCTCGAGCGCGGCGCCCGAGTAGTTCACGTCCAGCTCCTCCTCGGCCTCCTCGTGCTCGGGGTTGTGCGTCGACAGGCGCAGCTTGCCGTCGGCCAGCTGCAGCCGCACGCCGCGGAATTTCTCGTTCGACAGGATCGCCGCGCGCGACAGCGCCGCGCGCACCCGCTCGCGGTTGGCCTTCATCTTGCGGTCGCCGGCCTCCGGGATCACCCGCTCGTAGTCGGGGAAACGCCCGTCGATCAGCTTGCTGGTCAGCCGGATCACGTCGAGGTCGGCCTGGAACTGCGTGTCGGACAGGCGCAGTTCCACCTCGGCGTCGGTCGGCTCGAGCAGGCGCATCAGCTCGAGCACTGCCTTGCGCGGCAGGATGATCTGCGACTCTTCCTTCTGCTTGGTGTCCTTCACCAGCTCGCTCATCGCCAGGCGGTGGCCGTCGGTGGCGACCGCACGCAGGCGCTTGGCCGTCACGTGCAGCAGCATGCCGTTGAGGTAGTAGCGCACGTCCTGGTTCGCCATGGCGAACTGCGTCTTCTCGATCAACTCGCGCAGGTCCTTCCTGCCGAGGCGAATGACCTTGCCGCCGCTGACCGTGCCCATCGAGGGGAATTCGTCGGGCTTGAGCGTCGCCAGCGTGAAGCGGCTCTTGCCGGATTTCAGCGTCAGCTTGTCGCCGGAGGTCTCGAGCGTCAGCTCGGCTCCCTCGGGCAGGCCGCGACAGATGTCGTGCAGCTTGCGCGCCGGCACCGTGGTCTTACCCGAGGCCTGGCACTTGATGACCGCGCGGCTGACGAGCTCCAGTTCGAGATCCGTCCCGGTGATCACCAACTCGTCCTTCTGCGCGTCGAGCAGCAGGTTGGACAGGACGGGCAGGGTCTGGCGGCGCTCCACCACGCCGATCACCGCACCGACCGCGGTCAGAAGTTCGTTTCTCCCGACTTGAATTTTCATGAGCTCACCATCTTTATTTCGTTGTGTTTAAAAAGAACAGAATTGGTAGCAGTAGGGACCGGTCCCTCTTGGGGATAAGTCACGATTTGCGCTCCTGAATCAAAATGTTGCAGCGACTCATAACGTGACTCCCAACCGCGCCCCCGACCTGTGCGCAAGCTGTGGTTGGCTGGGGATCGTTTCAACCCTCCAGGGTTTTCCAACGGCTTGTCCACAGGCCTGTCCCCGACTTGCTCAAGGTCCGCGCTTCAATGACTGAGCAGCCGCAGCAGGTTCTCGTAATCCTCGCGCACGCGCGAATCGTCCTTGCGCAGCGACTCGATCTTGCGGCACGCGTGCAGCACCGTGGTGTGGTCCTTGCTGAAGGCTTGGCCGATCTCGGGCAGCGAGTGCTGCGTGAGCTCCTTGGCCAGCGCCATCGCGATCTGGCGCGGGCGCGCGAGCGAACGCGTGCGCCGCACCGACGACAGGTCGGTCACGCGGATGTTGTAGTAGGTGCTGACCTGGCGCTTGATGTTGTCGATCGTGACCAGGCGCTCGTAGGCGGTCAGCATGTCGCGCAGGGTCTCGCGCGCAAAGTCGATGTTGATCGGCCGGCCGGTGATCTGCGCCGAGGCGGTCAGGCGGTTCAGCGCGCCTTCGAGCTCGCGCACGTTCGAGCGGATGCGCTGGGCCACGAACAGGGCGACGTCCTCGGGCAGCCGCGTCTTGCGGCTGGTGGCCTTGCTCAGCAGGATCGCCGCGCGATGCTCGAGCTCGGGCGGCTGCACCGCCACCGACAGGCCCCAGGTGAAGCGCGACTTCAGGCGCTTGTCGAGGTTGTCCATCTCGGCCGGGTACTTGTCGGCGGTCAGCACCATCTGCTGGCCGCCGTCGAGCATTTCGTTGAAGGTGTGGAAGAACTCTTCCTGGGTGACGGCCTTGCCGGCAAAGAACTGGATGTCGTCGATCAGCAGGGCATCGGCGCCGCGGTAGTGCGACTTGAACTCCTCGGTCTTGCCGAGCTTGATGGCGTTGACCATGTCGCGGAAGAAGCGCTCGGCGCCCAGGTACAGCACGCGGGCGCGGGTGTCCTTGGCGCGGATGCGATGGCCGATCGCCTGCATGAGGTGCGTCTTGCCCAGCCCGGTCTCGCCGTAGATCAGCAGCGGGTTGAACTCGCCGCCCGGCGCATCCGCCACGCGCAGCGCGTAGGCCAGGGCCTGGGCATTGGACTTTCCCTCGATGAAGCCCTCGAAGGTGTAGCGGGGGTCGAGCCGACCGCTGTCGGCGCGTGCCGGGGCTTCGGCCGCCTGGCCGCCGCCGTTCACCGGCGCGGCCAGGGCCTCGGCCTCGCCGCGCGGCGCGGTCAGCGAGACGTCGACGGCCGGCGCGTCCTCACCGGCCAGCGCGGTCAGGCCCTTCTTGATCGCCGGCAGGTAGTCCTGGCGCACCCGGTTGAGCACGAGCTTGTTCGGCGCGAGCAGCAGCAGGCGCTTGTCCTGCAGGTGCGGCTGCAGCGGGCGCAGGTAGGTGCTGAGGTCCTTGCCGGGGATTTCCCCTTCGAGGCGCCGCAGACACTTGTGCCAAAGCTCGACCACCGTGGGGACCCCGCGAATTGAGCGCGGAGTCTATACCCCCGGGAGGGCAGTTATCCACAGCCCCGCGCAGGAATTTTTGTTGCTGGGGAGGGGCGCGGCGGCTAAAATCCGCGCCCTTTTGAGAAGAACCGGCGACAACCATGAGCAAACGTACTTATCAGCCCAAGAAGCTGCGCCGGAAGCGCACCCACGGGTTCCGCGCCCGCATGCAGACCGCCGGCGGCCGCCGCGTGCTGTCGCGTCGCCGCGCCAAGGGCCGCAAGAAGCTGATTCCCTGAGCCCCTCGGCTCGTCCGGACCCGTTGACCCCCGCTTTCCCGCCGCGCGCGCGGCTGCGCAGCCCGCGCGAGTTCGAAGCCGTGCTCAAGGCCGGCCGCCGCGTGCAGGAGAAACTGCTGACCCTCGTCGTGCTGCCGACGCTCGCGCCCGAAGCTCGCCTCGGTCTCGCGATCTCGGTCCGCGCGGTGCCCAAGGCCACCGGCCGCAATCGCATCAAGCGCCTGGCGCGCGAATCGTTCCGCGCCTGCCGCGCGCAGCTGCCGGCCGCCGACCTCGTGCTGCAGGCCCGCAGCGGCGCCGGCGCCGCCGATAGCCGCGAGCTGCGCTCGGCGCTCGAGCGGCTGTGGCAGAAAGTGCGCGAGCCCTGACCATGCGCTGGCTGCTGATCAAGCTCGTCCGCCTGTACCAGCTGCTGCTGAGCCCCTTGCTGAATCTGGTGAGTGGGCCGCGCTGCCGGTTTCATCCGACCTGCTCGGCCTACGCCGTGCAGGCCCTCGAGCGGCACGGCGCCGTGCGCGGCTCGATCCTCGCGGCGCGCCGCGTCGCGCGCTGCCATCCGCTGAATGAAGGCGGCTTCGACCCGGTTCCCCCAGCAGAACAACGCCAGCAGGCTCCATGACCACGATTGAGAATCGCCGCTTCGCGCTGATGGTCGGCATCGGCGTGATCCTGTTCCTGCTGTACCAGGCCTGGCAGAAGGACTTCGCCAGCAAGTCCACGCAGGGGCCGGCGGCGCCGGTCGCGGCCGCGCCCGAAGAGCCCGCCAGCGACATTCCCGCGGCGCCGGCCGACGTGCCGGCTGCTCCCGCCGCCGCGAAAGCGGACGCCGCAGCGGCGCCGACGGCAGCCGCGGCGCAGCGCATCACGGTTCGCACCGACACGCTCACCGCCGTGATCAGCACGCAGGGCGGCGACCTGCGCCAGGTCGTGCTGCTGGACTACCCGGTCACCAAGAAGCAGCCGGACGCGCGCGTCGCGCTGCTCGACGACCAGGGCGGCCACTGGTTCGTCGCCCAGTCCGGCCTGACCTCGGGCGAGGGCGCGATCGTTTCGCACCGCGACCTCTACACGGCGCAGGCCACGAGCTACGCGCTGGCCGACGGCATGGACTCGGTGGACGTTCCGCTCGAATTCACCGACGCGCAGAACCGCCGCGTGGTGAAGACCTGGCGCTTCACCCGCGGCAGCTACGTGGTCGGGCTGACGCAGCGCCTGGCCAACGGCAGCGCGGCGCCGCTCGCGGCCAACGCTTACGTGCAGCTGTGGAACGATCCGTTCGCGGCCGGCGAGGCGCCGCCGTTCACGGCCACGTTCTCGGGCATCGGTTTCTACGAGCAGAAGAACGGCAACGGCGGCTACCGCTTCCGCAAGGTCTCCTTCGAGGACCTGCCGGAGGAGCGCATCGAGGCGCGCCAGGCCGGCGGCTGGCTGGCGATGCTGCAGCACTATTTCTTCGCCGCGGTGATCCCGCCCGCCGGCGAGCCGGCGACGTTCGTCGCCAAACCGAGCAGCACGCGCGGCTTCCTCGGCCAGTACATCGGCGGCGCGCGCGAAATCGCGCCCGGTGCCGAGCAGGAATTCGCCGCCCAGCTGTACGTCGGCCCCAAGCTGCAGCAGGAGCTCGCCGGGATCGCGCCGGGGCTCGAGCTGACCGTCGACTACGGCCTGCTGACGCCGATCGCCGAGCCGCTGTTCTGGCTGCTCGACTGGTTCCACAAGCTCACCAGGAACTGGGGCGTCGCCATCATCCTGCTGACCGTCGTGGTCAAGCTGCTGATGTACAAGCTGTCGGAAGCGCAGTACCGCGGCATGGCCAAGATGAAGAAGTACGCGCCGCGCATCCAGGAACTGAAGGAGCGCTACGGCGACGACCGCGAGCGCATGCACAAGGCGATGATGGAGCTGTACAAGAAGGAGAAGTTCAACCCGCTGGCCGGCTGCTGGCCGCTGCTGGTGCAGTTCCCGGTGTTCATCGCGCTGTACTGGGTGCTGCTCGAGTCGGTGGAGCTCAGGCAGGCCGACTTCGCGCTGTGGCTCAACGACCTGTCGTCGCCCGACCCGTGGTACGTCATGCCGGTGCTGTTCGGCATCACCATGTACGTGCAGCAGAAGCTGTCGGGCAACGTCGCGATGGATCCGATGCAGCAACGCGTGATGAACCTGATGCCGTTCATGCTGACCGTGTTCTTCGCCTTCTTCCCGGTCGGCCTGGTGCTGTACTGGTTCGTCAGCAACCTGATTGGCATCGCCCAGCAGTGGTACATCACGCGCAAGCTCGAGCACGAGGGACTGTCGCACCGCTGAGCGCCGCGCCCGCCGCAGCGCGGCGGGCGTTGTCGCCGTGTTAGCCGTGGTAGCGTCGCCGCCATGGGGAGCGTGCTGGTCGTCTACCACACCCAGAGCGGGCAACTGGAGCGCGCCGCTCGCGCGGTCGCCGCGCCGCTGGCGGCGGCCGGGCACACGGTGGAGTTTGTTCGCCTCGAGGCTGAGCACGGGTACCCGTTCCCCTGGACGTTCTGGCGCTTCCTCGACGCCTTCCCCGAGTCGGTCCATCTCGACCCGCCGGCGCTGAAGCCCTGGCGCGCCGGCGCCCGCTACGACCTGGTGCTGCTGGCCTGGTCGCCGTGGTTCCTGTCGCCCGCGCCGGAGGCCGTGGCCTTCCTGAAGTCCGACGCGGCCCGCGCCCTGCTACGCGGCACGCCGGTCGTGACCCTGACTGCCAACCGCGGCATGTGGGTGCTGGCGCAGCAGCAAGTGCAGGAGTTGCTGGTCGCCGCCGGCGCGCGCCACTGCGACCACATCGCGCTGGTGGACCCGAACAAGCTCAGCTCCTTCATCACCACGCCGCACTGGCTGCTGACCGGCCGGCCGGAGCCGTTCTGGGGGCTGCCGCGGGCCGGCGTGCCGCCGGCCGAGATCGAGGCCGCGGCCCGCTTCGGCCGCGCGCTGGTCCCGGCGCTGGCCGCGGGGCTCGACGGCAGCCGCCCGGCGCTGACCGGCCTGGCCGCCGCGCGCGTCGACCCGGCGCTGCTGACCAGCGAGAAAATCGGGCGGCGCAGCTTCAGGGTGTGGGGTAAACTCGTTCGCACCGCCGGGGGGCCGGGGGCGCCGATGCGGCGGCCGGTGTTGGCGGTCTACGTCGTGTTCCTGATCGCCATGATCGTGACCGTCGTGCCGTTGTCGCTGCTGCTGCGAACCCTGCTGAAACCCCTGCTGCGCGCGCGCCTGTCGGCGCAAGCCGCGCGGTACGAGCGTCCGTCGGGGTCGGGCACGGAGCGGCTGCAGGAGTTTGCCTGAGGGGGAGTCGGAGTCACGATGAACGCGGTCTACATCCAGCGCCTGGCGGCGTTCCTGCCCAATCCGCCGGTCTCCAACGACCAGATGGAAAGCGTGCTCGGCCAGATCAACGGCAAGCCGTCGCGCGTGCGCCGCATCATCCTGCGCAGCAACGGCATCCTGGCGCGCCACTACGTGATCGATCCGCAGAGCGGCGAGCCGCGCTACAACAACGCGCAGCTCACCGCCGAGGCGGTGCGCGGCCTGGCCGGCGACGGCGTGTCGCTGTCGCAGATCGACCTGATTGCCTGCGGCACCAGCTCGGCGGACCAGATCGCCCCGGGACATGCGGCGATGGTGCACGGCGAGCTCGGCAACGTGCCCTGCGAGGCGGTGTCCTTCTCCGGCATCTGCTGCGCCGGTATCGGTGCCCTCAAGTACGCGCACATGTCGGTGGCTACCGGCTCGGCCCGGAGCGCGGTGGCGACCGGCTCCGAAGTCGTGTCCACGGCGATCCGCGCCCAGATGTTCGCGACCGAAGGACAGGCGACCGAGGATGACCTGAAGAAGCGCCCGGAGCTCGCCTTCGACCGCGACTTCCTGCGCTGGATGCTGTCCGACGGTGCCGGCGCGGCGCTGCTCGGTCCCGATCCGGTGCGCAAGAACGGCGTGGCGCTGCGGCTCGACTGGATCGAGATGCTGTCGTACGCGCACGAGCAGCCGGCGTGCATGTACGCCGGCGCGGAGAAGAAGGCGGACGGCCGCCTGCGCGGCTGGCGCGAATACGACTCGACCGTGGACGCCGCAAAGCACTGCGCCTTCACGCTCAAGCAGGACGTGCGCCAGCTCAACGAGCACGTGGTCAAGTACTGCATCGAGCGGGCGCTGCCCGAGGTCCTGCGCCGCCGCAACCTCAAGGCCGACGACGTGCGCTGGTTCCTGCCGCATTACTCGTCCGAGTATTTCCGCGACCCGGTGCACCAGGCGATCAAGCGCGTCGGCTTCGACGTGCCGCAGGAGCGCTGGTTCACCAACCTCACCTCGGTCGGCAACGTCGGCTCGGCCTCGGCCTACCTGATGCTGGAGGCGCTGGTGCGGCTGCACGGCATCGAGGCGGGCGACAAGATCCTGATGTTCGTTCCGGAGAGCGGCCGCTTCTCCGCGGCCTACGCGCTGATCACGGCCGTCAACGGCGCGTAAAAAAGGGGTCAGGTTCATTTTTCTCGAAGGGGCAGCCGAAAAGTGAACCTGACCCCTTTTTTCTCGCCTCGATGAAGAAGGCCGAAGTCCCGCAGGACGCCCGCCCGGAGTATGGCGGCGAGCGCCGCGCCCTCTACGCCGTCGACGAGCAGGGCCGTTATTCCACGGTGCCTTCGGCCGGCTGGCAGGCCGACGGCATCGTCAACCAGCAGGCCGTGGACGAATACCGCCGCCTCGCCGACGAGGCGCTGGCGCGCGCCCGCGTCGGGCAGACCTCGGCGCTGGAGTTCCACATGTACGACCGGCGCATGGAGCTCGAGACGCTGGCCGAGGCCACCGGGCTGTGGCGCTGGCGCGTGCGCCGGCACCTGCGGCCCGGCGCGTTCGCCGCGCTCGCGCCGGAGCTGAAGCAGCGCTACGCCGACGCGCTCGGCGTCGCCGCCGACCGGCTGGACCGCCTGCCGTGAACGCGCCGGCAACACGCCCCTTCGAGCACCGCCACGCCGGCCATTGCGAGACCGGCGTGACCGCCGGCCTGCTGCGCCACGCCGGCCTGCCGATCTCAGAGCCGATGGCGCTCGGCCTCGGCCACGGCCTGACCTTCGCGCACTTCCCGTTCTTCAGGGTCGGCGGCCTGCCGCTGACCAGCTATCGCATGCCGCCCGGCATGATCTACAAGACGCTCTCGAGCGCGCTCGGCTTCAAGCTGCGCCGCGAGAAATTCCGCAATCCCGACGACGGCATGGCCGCGCTCGACGCGCACCTGGCCGCGGGCCGCCCGGTCGGCGTGCAGACCTCGGTGTTCTGGCTGCCGTATTTCCCGCCGACCATGCGGTTCCATTTCAACGCGCACAACCTGATCGTCTACGGCCGCGAGGACGGCCCGCCCGCCGCCGAAGGCGGCGGGTCACACGTGTACCTGCTGTCGGATCCGGTGTTCGAGCACCCGCAGCGCTGCGCCGGCGCCGACCTCGCCAAGGCGCGCTTCGTCAAGGGCGCGCTGGCGCCCAAGGGCCTGCTGTACTACCCGGAGCAGGTGCCGGCGACGATCGATTACGCGCGCCTGGTGCCGCGCGCGATCCGCAAGACGGCCAACATGATGGTGCGCACGCCGGTGCCGGTGGTCGGCGTGCGCGCGATCCGCTCGCTGGCGCGCAAGATCGGCAAGCTCGCCTCCGGGGATCCGCGTTACGCGCGGCTGTTCGTCGGCCAGGTCGTGCGGATGCAGGAGGAGATCGGCACGGGCGGCGGCGGCTTCCGCTTCATGTACGCCGCGTTCCTGCAGGAAGCCGGCGAGCGGCTCGACCACGCGGCGCTCAAGGACGCGGCCCGGCAGATGACCGAGACTGGCGACACCTGGCGCCAGTTCGCGCTGGCCGGCGCGAAATTCGTCAAGGACAAGTCCGGCGCGGATTACGCGGGGCTGACGGCTGCGCTGAATGCCTGCGCCGACAAGGAAGAGCAGGTCTTCCGCTACCTGCTGGCAAATACCTAAGTCGTTACGAACACGGCGTAGCAGCCATGACGGCTGGCGCGCAGGTGCAGCAGCGCCGCGCCTTCGCGCTGCTCGATGAAGCGGCAGATACGCGCGGCGGTGGCGTGCCCGGAGTGCGCGGCCGGCACCGGCGCGGCCTCGTCGCGGACCATTCCCGCCGGCCAGCGCTCGTTCGCGAGCGCGCCTCGCGCTTCGCTTTCGTCGGCGTAGCGTCGCACCCACTGCACCGTGGCCAGCGGCTGCTGTGCGTTCTGGTCCACGTAGAGCCAGTGACTGGACTCGGCCAGCGCAGCGTCGGCCGCCAGGTCGAGGCGCGCGCGCTGCTCAGCGAGCGGCCAGGCGCATTCCTCGACGGCGCCGACCAGCGCCTGCGCGCGGTGCTCGCTGCGCAGGCTGGCGAGCTCGAGCGCGGCCTCGAACGCAAACTCGTTCGCGGCCACCGCCTGGTTCGAGCCGTGGATGCCCAGGCTCGCGGCGACGTAGAAGCCCGCCATGTTGCTCGACTGGTTGATGAACGCGACCGGCGTCGGCAGGCCGCGCGAGGCCACGGCCTTCACCAGCGCGACGCTGTCGCCGACCGTGCCGTGCGTCAGCGCGAGGTACAGCGGGCAACGCGGCTCGGGCCGCGCCGGCCCCAGGCAGCGATGCGCGCCGAGCAGCGACAGCTCGATCAGCCGGCTCACGCGGCGCGGCGGCTCCGCCATCAGCGGCTGCAGCAGCGGCCGCAGCGGCGCGGGCGTGTCGCCGGCGGGCAGCACCACCGAGGCGGCGCTGGCGATCTTGAGCGGCCGTTCGATACGCTCGCTGCGCTCGCTACTCACGGCAGGCTTCATCGCGCCAGCACCACGCTGGTGGTGGTGCCGCCGAAGCCGAAGAAGTTGCACAGCACCGCGCCGCTGGCGGCGAGCGGGCGCGAGGTCTTCTCGGGATGCACGCGCGTCGCCGGGTCGGCCTGCTCGAAGCCCGGCGTGGCCGGCAGGAAGCCCTCGCGCCAGCAGGCGGCGAGGCACAGCATCTCGATCGCGCCGCAGGCGCCCAGCGTGTGGCCGAAGTACGGCTTGATCGAGGTCAGCGGCGGCAGCGCGTCGCCGCACACGCGCCGCAGCGCTTCGCCTTCCGACTGGTCGTTGCTCGGCGTGCCGGTGCCGTGCGCCTTGACCGCGATCAGCTCGCGCGGCGCGAGCCCGGCGTCGGCCAGCGCGTCGGCCATGACTTCGGCGACGCGCTCGGGCAGCGAGTTGGTCGGCGTCGACGGATCGCAGGCGGTGGCGGCGCCGGCCAGGCGCACCGCGCCGGGCCGCGCCTCGCGTCCCAGCACCATCGCGCCGGCGCCTTCGCCGAGCACCAGGCCGTCGCGCGCCAGGTCGAACGGCCGGTAACCGGCGTGCGTCAGCAGCATCAGCGAGGCGAAGCCGAGCAGCGACAGGCGGTTGTAGCCCTCGACGCCGACCACCAGCGCGTGGTCGAGGCGGCCCTCGGCCAGCATCGCGCGCGCGTACAGCGCGGCGTTGGCCGACGACGAGCAGGCGGTGTTGAACGCGTACTGCGGACCGGCGATGGCGAAGCGCGCCGCGATGTCGCGCGCGACCGTGGTGTGGCCAGGCGCGGCGATCAGCGGTGTTTCGCCGGGCGCGTAGGCCTGCTCGTAGCCGGTCTCGATCAGCGGCAGGTCGAGCGCCGTGCTGCCGACGAAAATGCCCATGCGCGCCAGCGCCGGCGGTGGCAGCCGCGCCTCGGCCAGCGCCTCTTCGACGGCGTGGCCCACCATGCGCAGGAAAGCGTCCGGGTCGTTGGGGCCGGCGGCGAAGTGGAACGGCAGCGGCGCGCCGCCGTACTCGACCGGCGAGGCGCGCGGCGCCGGCGCCGGCAGCGCCAGCGCCCTGGCGTGCGCCGGCAGGCCGCGGCCGAGCGCCGTGACCAGGCCGCCGCCGAGCAGGACCGCCGGAGCCGGGGCCACCTCAGGCCGGTTGCAGGTGGTCGGCGAGTACGTTGATCGAGCGCATCACCCGGATCAGTTCCTTGGGGTCGGTGATGCGCACGCCGAAGTGCACCTGCAGCGCCATCGAGATCTGCAGGCCGTCGATCGAGTCGAGCTTGAGTGCGCTCTGCGGCCCGAACAGCGCCTCGTCGTCGCCGATGGTGTCGGGCGCGACGGCCTTGTCGGCCTCGGTGACGATCAGGGTCTTCAGGCGCAGTTTCAGCGCCGGGTCCTGCGAGCCTTTCATGGGTCGGTGCGAGGGAAGAGCAGCGTGGCGGTGGTGAAGGTGACGAGGGCGAAGGCCGCGAGCGCGGCCGATTCCGGCAGCACGTCGGCGACGCCGCCGCCGCGCAGCAGGATATCCCAGCAGCCCTCCAGCGCCCACGACATCGGCGACGCCGCGCTCGCCGCCTGCATCGCCGGCGGCATCACCAGCTTGGGCACCATGACGCCGCCGATCGCGCCGAGCACCAGGTTGGCGACGCCGCCAAGCGTGGTCGCCTGCACCGCCGAGCGCGCGACCACCGCCACCAGCAGGCCGAAGCCGATCGCTGCGAACGACAGCGCGCTGGCGATCAGCCAAAGGCCGGCGAGGCTGTTGCCGAGCCCGAGCCGGTCGCCGCCGAGCGCCGGCACGATCCAGGCGCCAACCGCGAGCATCAGCGCGAGCTGGCCGAGGTTCAGGAGGTAATACGCCGGAAACTTCGCCGCCAGCAGTTTGGCCGGCGACACGTTCAGCAGCGCCAGACGCTGCAGGTTGCCCTGCTCGCGCTCGGCCAGCACGCTGGTGGCCAGCGGCAGCACCACAAAGAACATCGCGAACACCAGCCAGGCCGGCACGCTCTGCTGCACGGCGTTGGGCTGGGCCGGCAGCTCGCCCGCGCCGACGTAGACCGCCTCGACCGGCAGTCGCGCGGGATCGACCTGGCCGCGGAATTTCCGCGCCTCCTCGTGCGGCACGCCCATCGCGTCCTCGAGCAGGTACTCGGCCTGCACCGCGGCCAGCGCCGCCCGCACGCTGGCCTCGAACAGCAGGCGCGCCTGTGCTGGCGCGCTGGGCGAGAGGTACAGGCGGATCAGCGCGGTCTTTGCGGATTCGGGCGCGCCCTCGGCCGCGCCGGCGATGCGCTCGGCAAAGCCGGCGTCGATCGCCACCGCGAACGGCGCCTCGTCGGCGCGCAGCCGCTCGAGCAGCTGCGCCTCGTCGCCCGCCGTCAGGCGCGAGAGCGTCGGCCGCGCCGCCAGCGCGTCGCCGAGCGCCAGCGCGAAATATCCGCCGTCGCGGTCGAGCCACAGGTAGTCCAGCGATGCGCGGCGCTCCGGGTCCATCGCGTCGCGCAACGCCAGCGACATGATCAGGATGAACACCGCCGGCATCACGAACAGCACGGCGAGGCCGTGGTGGTCGCGCAACAGCACGCGCAATTCCTTGCCGACCAGTGCCGCGAAGATGCGCATGGCCCAGTTCCTCAGCTCAGTCCCGCAGCCGGTGGTGGGTGAGCCTCAGGAACAGGTCCTCGAGGTCGCGGCAACCCTGCGCATCTGGCGCGCCGAGCAACTCGGCCAGCGTGCCCTCGGCGAGGACCTTGCCGGCGTCGACGATGGCGACGCGATCGCAAATCTCCTGCACCTCGTCCATGTAATGGCTGGTGTAGACCACGGTGAGCTTCTGCTCGTCGCGCAGGCGCCGGATCACGTCGAGGATGAAGGCGCGCGACTGCGGGTCGACGCCGACCGTCGGCTCGTCGAGCACCAGGATGCGCGGCGCGTGCAGCAGCGCCAGCGCCAGGTTGAGCCGGCGCTTGAGCCCGCCGGACAGCAGCTCGGCGCGTTTGCCGAGGTGATCGCCGAGTTGCGCCGCGTCGATCGCGAAGGCCACGCGTTGCGCGAGCCCGGGCCCGGCGAGCCCGCCGGCCGCGGCGTAGAAACGCAGGTTCTCGGCGACGGTGAGCATCGGGTAAAAACCAAGGTCCTGCGGCGCGAGCCCGCACAGGCGGCGGATCGCTGGCAGCGCGCGGTCCATGTCGTGGCCGGCGACGCGCACCGTGCCGGCGTCCTTGCGCACCAGCCCGAGCATGATCGAGATCAGCGTGGTCTTGCCGGCGCCGTTGGGGCCGAGCAGGCCGAAGATGCTGCCCTCGGGCACGGCGAGCCGCACGCCGTCGAGCGCCGGCGCGCTGGCCTTGCGATAGCGCTTGGCGATGCCGTCGAGTTCGATGATCGCGGGGGCAGGCCCTTCGATACGCTCGCTTCGCTCGCTACTCAGGGCAGGCATGGGCCCGGAGTATACAATTCGCGCATGCGTAAGCCGCTGTTTTTCCTGACGCTGTTCGCCGCGTGCGCGTCCGCGCAGGAGCCGGTTCCGGCCGAGCCCGACCAGAAGCTCAAGGCGCAGTGGGAGCAGCGCTTCCGCGACGCCGACAAGAACCAAAGCCGTTCGCTGGACCCGGCCGAAGCCAAGGCCGGCCTGCCGAAGGTGCTGTGGCGCAACTTCGCCGGCATCGACACCGACGCCGACGGCGCCATCACGCCCGAAGAGCTGTGGGCCATGCACCGGCGCGAGGTCGCCGCGCGCGAGAAGCGCCGCGCCGCGCGCGTAACGCCGACGCCCTGACGCCGTAACCGACATGCAGCAGGACACGATCGCCGCGGTCGCCACCGCGCCCGGGCGCGGCGCCGTCGGCATCGTGCGGCTGTCGGGCCCGCAGGCCTTCGCCATCGCCGAACGGCTCGCGGGTCCGAAGCCGCCGCCGCGCCACGCGGCGCTGCGCACGTTCGCGGACGAAAAAGGCGAGGCGCTCGACCAGGGCCTCGTGCTGCTGTTCGCCAGGCCGGAGTCCTACACCGGCGAGGACGTGGTCGAGCTGCAGGGCCACGGCGGCCCGCTGCTGCTCGACCTGCTGGTGCGCGCGGCCTGCGCGCTGGGCGCGCGGCCTGCGCGGCCCGGCGAATTCTCCGAGCGCGCCTTTCTCAACGGCCGCCTCGACCTGGCCCAGGCCGAGGCCATCGCCGACCTGATCAGCGCCTCCACCGCCGAGGCGGCGCGCGCGGCGCAGCGCTCGCTGTCGGGAGAGTTCTCGACGCGGGTCCGCGCGCTGGTCGAGGAGGTGACCGCGCTGCGCGCCTACGTCGAAGGCGCGCTGGATTTCCCCGACGAGGACGTGGACTGGCTGGCCGACTTGGCGCTGGAAGCGCGGCTCGACGCGCTGCTCGCGCACTTGCGCGCGCTGCTCGACGCGGCCGCGCAGGGCCGGCGCCTGCGCGAGGGCATGGTCGTGGCGCTGGCCGGCCAGCCCAACGTCGGCAAGTCCACGCTGCTGAACCTGCTGGCCGGCACCGAGGCGGCGATCGTGACCGAGGTTCCCGGCACCACGCGCGACCTGCTGCGCGAGAACATCAGCCTCGAGGGGTTGCCGCTGACCGTGGTCGACACCGCCGGCTTGCGCGAGAGCGACGACCCGGTCGAGAAGATCGGCATCGAGCGGGCCTGGGGCGCGCTCGGGCACGCCGAGCTGGTGCTGTTCCTGGTGGATGACCGCGCCGGCACCACCGGCCAGGATCGCGCGCTGCTGGAGCGCGTGCCGAAGGGCGCCGAGGTCATCGTGGTGCGCAACAAGTGCGACCTGAGCGGCGAAACGCCGTCGCGCACGGTGGGCGACGGCGGCCGCGTCGAGCTGCGGCTGTGCGCCAGGAGCGGCGACGGCCTCGACCTGTTGAAAGCCGAGATTCGCCGCGCGGCCGGGCTGACCGCGACCGGCGAATCGCTGTTCTCCGCGCGCACCCGCCACGTCGATGCGCTGCAGCGGGCGCTGGCCTGCGCCACCGATGCCGAAAGGCGCCTCGGCGAGCGCGCCGCGCCCGAGCTGGCGGCGGAGGACCTGCGCCTGGCGCAGCAGGCCCTGGGCGAGATCACCGGCGCGGTCGGCTCCGACGACCTGCTGGGCCGGATTTTCAGCCAGTTCTGCATCGGCAAGTAGCTGACGTAAACTCCGCGCCGGGAGGAACGCATGCTCGTCAGCTGCGCGGCGTACCAGAACGGCAAGAAGATCGCCGACATCGGCGAGGACGAAATCCACGACTACGTGTCGCGCCCGGACACTTTCGTGTGGGTGGCACTGCGCGATCCGGACAAGGCCAAGCTGATCGAGATGAAGCACGCCTTCGACCTGCACCCGCTCGCGGTCGAGGACGCGCGCCACGGCCACCAGCGCCCCAAGATCGAGGAGTACGGCGACTCGCTGTTCGTCGTCATGCACATGCTCGAAGTCGAGCCCGACGGCACGCTCAAGCTCGGCGAGCTCGACATCTTCGTGGGCCGCAACTACGTGCTGTCGGTCCGCACCGCCGCCGAGAAGGGCTTCCAGGACGTGCGCGCCCGCAGCGAGCGCGAGCCGGAGCTGCTCAAGCACGGCGCCAGCTTCGTGCTGTACGCCCTGATGGACGCCGCCGTGGACCGCTACTTCCCGGTGCTGCAGGCGCTCGAGGTCGAGCTCGAGGGCATCGAGGAGCGCATCTTCGCCGGCGGCAGCCCGCGCGCGAATTTCAAGGCCTTGTACGCCCTCAAGCAGAAGCTGGTGACGATGAAGCACGCCATCGCGCCGCTGTTCGAGGCGGTCGGCAAGCTGCACGGCGGGCGCGTGCCGCAGGTGTGCGCCAACCTGCAGGACTACTTCCGCGACATCAGCGACCACCTCGGTCGCCTGAACCAGACCATCGACGCCATCCGCGACATGGGCATCACCGCGATCTCGGTGAACCTCGCCATGATCACGCTCGAAGAGAGCAGGACCATGAAGCAGCTGGCCGCCTACGCGGCCCTGATCGCGGTGCCGACGCTCATCGCCGGCGTCTATGGCATGAATTTCCGCCACATGCCCGAGATCGACTGGGTGTTCGGCTATCCGGCGGTGCTGTCGCTCATGGCCGTGATCGACTTCTACCTGTACTACAAGCTCAAGAAAGCCAAGTGGCTGTGACGCCCTAGGCCGCGCCGCGCAGCACGCGCAGCGCGGAGATCATCGGCGCCGTGGGCGGGCGCCGGCCGTGCCACAGCTCGAACGACGCGGCCGCCTGTTCCACCAGCATGCCGAGGCCGTCGGCCACCACGCGTGCACCGTGCGACAGCGCCCAATTGCGGAACGGCTCGAAGGCCTTGCCGTACGACAGGTCGTAACAGGCGCCGCCTTCCTTCAGCACGCCGTCCGGCAGCCGCGGCATCAGGCCGTCGTGGCCGGCCGAGGTCGCGTTGATCACCAGGTCGAAGCTGTCGCCTTTGAGCGCGACGTGGGTGGACGGGCGCAGCGGCCCGTGCGCCTTGAACTCCTCGGCCAGCTTCTCCACTTTCCACGGCGTGCGGCCCGAAATCACCAGCAGCGCGGGCTGCGCGTCGAGCAGCGGCTTCAAGGCGCCACGAGCCGCGCCGCCGGCGCCGAGCAGCAGCACGCGCAAGCCCGACGGGTTGAGCCAGTGGTTGTCGCGCAGGTCGCGCATCAGGCCCTCGCCGTCGGTGTTGTCGGCACGCCAGCCGGAGTCGGTGCGCGTCAGCGTGTTGGCCGCGCCGGCGAGCCGCGCGCGCTCGGCCACCTCGGTGGCGGCCGACAGCGCGGCGAGCTTGTGTGGCAGCGTGACGTTCATGCCGCGATAGCCGTCGCGGTGCAGGCGTGCCAGCGCACCCGCGAACGCCGCCGGCTCGACGTCGATCTTCTCGTAGGACAGCGACAGGCCGAGCTGCTGCGCGAATCCCTCGTGGATCTGCGGCGACAGGCTATGCGCGACGGGCTGGCCGAGGACGGCGAAGCGGTCCGTCACTTCTCCGCCAGCCACTTCGCCGCGTCCCTGGCGAAGTA
>JBQTJQ010000056.1:0-10183 GCA_052386975.1 Gammaproteobacteria bacterium
TATTCCGGAGACATAGGTAACACTCTAGCCTCGAAGGGGTTGTGCGCGCTTTCGACGCGCCCGGCCTGGTGATCGAAGAATCCCAGGTCGTAGGTCATGAAGCTGACCTGCCAGAGGCGATCCTCCACCTCCTTGATACCGACGTTCTGGCCCGCCAAAGCGGTGCTGAGGTGGATTTTTCGCTTGCCCAGGCAGATGCGCCCGCAATGGGTGACGCTGACCGTGCGGTCGTGAAACGGGTACGAGAGCTCGCCGAGGCCGCGATATTCACGCGGTGAGGGTTTGTAGAAGTCGCCCGGCGTCTTCATCCCGAGCGCCTGATGCGGCCGATCGTGGTTGAAGGTCTCCACGAAGTCATCGAATTTGGCCTGCTGCTGAAGCAGATTGTCGGCGGCAGGCTGGGTCGCCTCCTTCTTCAGGGTCAGGTGCATGCGCTCGTGCCGGCCGTTTTGCTGGGGATGGCCGGGCTTGATGCGCTCGATGCCGATGCCAAGGCGCAGCCACCAGACCGAGAGCTTCGACAGGCCGAAGAGTCCGTTGGGACTGGCAAACGGCACCCCGTTGTCGGTCCGGATCGCCTTGGGTAGCCCAAACTCCCGGAAGGCCCGCTCGAAGACCGTGAAGGCGTACTTCTCCTTGGTCGTGGAGAGGGCTTCGCAGCGCAGCAGATAGCGGCTCGCGAAGTCCGTGACGGTCAGTGGGTAGCAATAGCGCCGGTCCGCGAGCATGAATTCGCCCTTGTAATCGGCGCACCACAGGTCATTGGGCTGATCGGGCCTGGATAGCTGCGTGCCATTGGCCTTGTAGCGGCGCTTGCGGTCTTTGGCGACCAGGCCATGCCGATCCAGCACCGCGTGCACCGTGCTGATCGCCGGCAGGTGGATGCCGCTGTACAGGCGCCGGATCTTCTCCCGGATCTTCGGCGCGCCCCAACTCGGTCGCTGCTGCTTGATGCCCAAGATCAGCGACTCGATCTGAAATGGCAGCTGATTGGCCTGCCTGTACGGCCGGCGAGACCGATCCTTCAGGCCTTCCAGCCCACACTCCTTGTACCGCTCGTAGATCTTGTAACCGGTCTTGCGAGAGATGCCGAACTCCCGACACAGCACGGCCACCTTCTCGCCTTCCATGACCCGCGCCACAAACCGCAGACGCTCGTCCATCTTGGAACACTCCTGCCAGGGCACCTTTGCTCTCCGGGGCAAAGGCCAGAAGTGTTACCTATGTGTCCGGTATGACCTGTAACCTATGAGCCCGAAAGCTCATGAAAAAGGCCACTTAACGTGGCCTTTTTCATTTGATTTACATGGTGAAGAGGGAGGGATTCGAACGGGCGCGCGGCTTGGTCTTCATGCGCGCCCCGGGTTTCCGCCCGCGCGAAGCGCGGGACGGAAACCGAATCCCTCCCTCTTACGCGCCTTTCACCTCGAACTGCACTTCGACGTTGTTGCGCGTGGCGTGCGAATACGGGCAGATCTTCTCGTGCGCTTCGTGGACCAGCGCCATCAGCTCCTTCTGCGGCAAGCTCTGGTCCTCGACCGTCATCTTCACCGCGATGCCGAAGCCGCCGCCGTCACGCGGGCCGACCGAGACCGCGCAGGTGATGCTGGCACCGGCCGCGTTCTTCCTGGCCTGCTTGCCGACGAAATCCAGCGCGCCGCCGAAGCAGGCGGCGTAGCCCGCCGCGAATAGATGCTCAGGCGTCGTCGTGCCGGGCTTGCCCGGCCCGCCCATGGCCTTGGGCACCGACAGGTCGGCCTTGACCGTGCCGTCGTGCGCTTCGGTGTGGCCGTTGCGGCCGCCCTTGGCGGTGGCCGTGGCGGTGAACAGGGGCTTGATCGAGTCCATGGCTGGCTCCGTCGTAGGCTGGGCGTCAGTCCACCTTAGAATACCGGCGCCATGAAAGCCATCGTTCTGACGCTCGTCGCCGCGCTCGCGTTGGTCGTCGTCGGCGCGGTCGGCCTGATCCACGCCGGCGCGATCAATTTTGCCGCCGACGAGCCGCACTCGCCAATGATCGCCAAGGCTATCGAGATCGCGCGCGAGCGTTTCATTGGCGGGCGCGCGAAAGCCATCCAGGTTCCGGATCTGAGCTCGCAGGAACGCATCGCGACCGGAGCCCAGCATTACGCGCCGATGTGCGCGGGCTGCCATCTCGCACCGGGAGCGAAGAACACCGAGCTGCGCCAGGGCCTGTATCCGCAGCCGCCCGAACTCGCCCGGCCCGACAACGCGGGCGATCCGGCGCGCCAGTTCTGGGTCATCAAGCACGGCATCAAGGGTAGCGGCATGCCGGCTTGGGGCACGAGTCACGACGACGCGGCGATCTGGGCTCTGGTCGCCTTCGCCCAGAAGCTCCCGACAATGTCGCCGGAGCAGTACCAGGCGTTGACGGCGCCGCCGGTCAAGGGCGACGGCCATTCCCACACTCACTCGCACTAGGACTCCACGATGAAACTACGGATGGCAGTGGCATCGCTGGTCACCGCGCTGATATTCGCCGTGCCGGTGTCCGCGAAGGACACGGATGGGCACCTGCAGGCAGCCGACGAACTCGGCCGCGCGATGACCGCGGCGGATACGGCGAAGATCAAGGCGCTGCTGGCGCCGGACGTGCTGATCTACGAATTTGGCGGCCAGGAGACCTCATTCGACGAATACGCCGCGACCCACATGAGGGCCGACATCGAGTTCATGGCGAAGGTGGCCGGCACCGTCGTGGATCGCAAGCACGATGCGGCAGGCGACCTCGCCTGGGTGGCGACGCGAAGGCGCATGATCGGCAGCTACCAGGAGAAGCCGATCGACGTGTTCAGCACCGAAACGCTGGTGCTGCGGCGCGGCCCGGCGGGCTGGAAGATCGTGCACATCCAGTGGTCGTCGCAGCCGGCTACGCCGCCGAAAAAATAATCAGGGCTGGACGCTGGGCTCGCTGGTCGCCGCGGCCGCAGCAGCCTTGCTGCGCTCGGCGCGGATCAGGTAGATGCCACAGGCGACGATGGTCGCGGCTCCGATCCAGGTGCTCGCGCCCGGCA
Source organism: Gammaproteobacteria bacterium (assembly GCA_052386975.1). Taxonomy (GTDB): domain Bacteria; phylum Pseudomonadota; class Gammaproteobacteria; order Nevskiales; family Nevskiaceae; genus JACPFV01. The sequence goes on from JBQTJQ010000056.1 coordinate 3,036, forward strand.
GCACCTGCCAGACCAGCGCATCGAAGCCCAGGCTCCAGATCAGCGCGGTGTACTCGAGCGGCGCGATCACCGAGGCCTCGCCGCGCGCGAACGCCTCGGTGATGGCGAACTGGCCGGCGGCGCCGACGACGCCGACCCCGGCGACCAGCAGCCAGTGCTCGGGCTTGAGCGCAACCCAGCCGGGCAGCGCCAGCGCGCCGGCGCCGAGCGTGATGAACGTGAGCAGCCAGAACACCATGGCCTGGGTGCTGTCGGTGCGGCCGAGCAGGCGCACCGTGATCGCGGACACGGCATAGAGCGCGGCCGCGAACAGCACGGCGACACTGGCCCACACGGAAATGCCGGCGACTCCGGCCACGTCCGGACGCATCGCGATCAGCACGCCGGCAAAGCCGCCGACGATCGCGATCCAGCGATGCGCGCCGATCTTCTCGCCGAGCAACGGCCGCGACAGCAGCGTGATGATCAGCGGCGCGACGAAGAACACGGTGTACGCCGTGGTCAGCGGCAGGCCGCGCACGCCGTAGACGAACGCGGCGATCATCGCCACGCCGATCGCGCCGCGAAAGGCATGCAGGCCCCAGCGCACGTTCAACAGGGTGCGCGGGCTGCTGCGCATCAGCACCCACGCGGCGACGATCGGCCAGGACGAGGCCGCGCGCAGCGCGGCGACTTGCAAAGGCGGATAGGCGGCCGACAGCTCTTTCAAGCCCGCGTCCATGACCGACAGCAGGCCCACGGCCAGCAGCATCATGACGATGCCGCGGCGGTTGTCGTGCGACGCGGTCAAAGGATGCCTGGCACCAGCCACCAGCTGCGGCGCTTGTACTCGGCCCACTCCGGATAGCGCGACATGCTGGCTTCCTTCATCACCATGTTCACCGCGAACAGCCCGAGCCAGACGTAGCCGAGCACCAGCACCGGCAGCCAGTGCCACGCCAGCAGCGCGAAGCTGCCGTAGATCAGCATCTCGCCCAGGTAGTTCGGGTGGCGCACGTAGGTGAACAGGCCGTCGGTGATCAGGCCGCGCCTGGCCCGCAGCTGCACGTACTTCTGCGCGTCGCTGCCGAACATCAGCACGCTGCCGAGCACGCACAACCCGATGCACAGCGCGAACCAGGCGTGGTCGGGCAACGGGTAGTCGGGACTCGAGGTGCCGGAGATCAGCACCCAGCCGATGGCCCAGTACAGGGCGAGTCCGGCGGCGAGGTACAGCGCGCTTGGAATCGTGCAGCGGCCCTGCCAGCCCGGGTCTGGGAACACCATGTCCTTGAGCAGCCACACGAGGCCGTAGCTGCCGTGCAGCGCGAGGTAGGTCCAGGCCGCGGTCGAGGTGGCCCACGGCGTCTTGTCCGCGTAGTACCAGATCAGGAAAGCGAAGAACGGCAGGCAGCCGGCTTTCTGCGTGTTGATGACCCACGCCGCCTTCCAAGGCCTCGGTCCGCCGCCGAGGTCGAACATCAGGCGGTTGTTGATGGCGCGCAGCCGCGCGGCCCAGCGCGGGGGCGGGGACGCGGCAGCAGCGGGGACGACCGAACTCATGGCGCGGACTCTACCTTGGCAAGGTAATCTTCGTCCTCCATGACTTCGACCAACCCCCTGCTCGCCGGCGTGCGCGTGCTGGACCTCTCGCGCCTGCTGCCGGGGCCGTTCTGCTCGCTGTACCTCGCACAGCTCGGCGCCGAAGTGATCAAGATCGAGGAGCCCGGCGGCGGCGACTACGCGCGCGAGTCGCCGGAGCTGTTCGCGCAGGTCAACCGCGGCAAGAAATCCATCACGCTGGACCTGCGCCAGGCGGCCGACGTGGATGCTTTCAAGAAGCTCGTGGCGACCGCCGACATCGTGCTGGAGTCGTTCCGTCCCGGCGTGATGGATCGCCTGGGCTGCGGCTACGACGAGCTGAAGCAGCTCAACCCGAAGCTGGTCTACGCCGCGCTGACCGGCTATGGCCAGACCGGGCCGTACCGCGACTGGGCCGGCCACGACCTCAACTACCTCGCCATCGCCGGAGCGCTCGACCAGTTCGGCCACGCCGGCGGCCCCCCGGCGCAGGTCAACGTGCAGCTCGCCGACCTCGCCGGTGGCGCGCTGACTTGCGTAATCGGCATCCTCGCGGCGCTCAACGGCGCGCGCGCCGGTGGCGCCGGCAGCTTCGTGGACGTGAGCATGACCGACGGCTCCGCCGCGCTGCAGGTGATCGCGCTGGCCTCGCTGCGCGAGCACGGCAGGAGTTTCGAGCGCGGTGCGGACCTGCTGTCCGGCGCGCTGCCGAACTACACGGTCTACAAGTGCCGCGACGGCAAGTACCTCGCGCTCGGCGCGCTGGAGCCCAAGTTCCTCAAGCGCCTCGGCACCGTGTTGTGGGAATCGGCGCCGGCGGTGCTGCGCAAGCTGCTGGACAAGGTGATGGGTGGTCGCAAGCCGCGCGAGGCCGCAGCGTCGGCTTCAAAGACCACCATCAATGCCTTCGGCAAGCTCGGTGACAAGTTGCGCAATCCCGACCAGGCCCGCCGCTACCTCGCGCCGCTGCGCGTGGCGCTGACCGCGCTGTTCCGCACGCGGCCACGCGATGCCTGGGTCAAGCTGCTGGCGGAGCAGGACGCCTGCGTGACGCCGGTGCTGACGCTGGAAGAGGCGCTCGAGAATGCGCAGCTGCGCGCGCGCGGCATGATCGTCGAGGATGCCGGCAAGCCGGCGTTCGCGCTGCCGATCCTGTTCAGCCAGCCGCGGCCAGAAGTGGGACCGAGCCCCAAGCTCGGGCAACATAACGCCGAAATCCTGGGGCGCTGACCGATGGAATCCCTGCAAGAACTGCTGGACCGCAACGTCGCCTGGTCGCAGCGCATGGTCGGCGCCGATCCGCAGTTCTTCCGCCGGCTGGTGGCGCAGCAGGCGCCGCAGTACCTGTGGATCGGCTGCTCGGACGCGCGCGTCCCGGCCAACGAGATCGTCGACCTCGCGCCGGGCGAGTTGTTCGTGCATCGCAACGTCGCCAACGTAGTCGCGCAGGACGACGCCAACGCCCAGGCTGTCATCGAGTTCGCCGTCAGCGTGCTGAAAGTGCGCCACATCATGGTGGTCGGCCACTACAGCTGCGGCGGCATCCAGGCCGCGGAGGCTTCGAAGAACGTCGGCCCGTGCTGCGACCGCTGGCTCGAGCACGTGCACGAAGTGATGAAGCGCCACGACAGGATCCTGAAACAGGAGACGGTCGAGCACCGCCGCCAGACGCTGCTGTGCGAGCTCAACGTGCTCGAGCAGACCTACAACGTCTGCAAGGCGCCGGCGGTGAAGGCGGCGTGGGAGCGCAAGCAGTCGCTATGGGTGCACGGCTGGGTCTACCGGCTCGGCGACGGCCAGTTGCGCCACCTCGATTTCTCGGTCGGTGCGGGCGACGACGCCGACGCGCTGCGCGAGAAGGCGCTGCAGACGATCCAGCGGGTGAGGGCGGAGTACTACAAGAAGAAGTAACTGGTCGGAGCGACAGGACTTGAACCTGCGACCTTCTGGTCCCGAACCAGACGCTCTACCAAGCTGAGCTACGCTCCGAAATCTCTCTAATACGTGCGCTGGACCGCGAAGCGGGCCACGCCGGTCAGCGCGTCCTTGAAGGGTGAGTCGGGAAGGTCACCGAGCGCTGAAATCGCCGCGTCGGCATGCCGCGCGGCGAGCGCGGAACTATACGCAAGACCCCCCGTCGATTCAACGGCGGCCAGGACCTCGGCCAGGCGCTCGATGCGCCCCTCTTTCAGGGCCTCGCGGATCAGCCCGACCTGCGCCGGTGAGCCCTTCTTGAGGGCGTGGATCAGGGGCAGGGTGGGCTTGCCTTCGGCCAGGTCGGTGCCCAGGTTCTTGCCGCTCTCCTCAGGCGAGGCCTTGTAGTCGAGCAGGTCGTCCTCGATCTGGAACGCCATGCCCAGTTCGTGGCCGTAACGGGCCATGGCCTGCTGGACCGCCTCGCCGGCGTCCGCGGCGATGGCGCCCAGCTGGGCGGCGGCCTGGAACAGCCGGGCGGTCTTGAGCTCGATGACGCGCAGGTAGCGGGCCTCTGTCACGTCCGGGTCGCCCGCGTTCATGAGCTGGAGCACCTCGCCCTCGGCGATGGCGTTGGTGGTGTCCGCCATCAGGCGCATGACCGGCATGCGATCCACGCCCACCATCATCTGGAAGCTGCGCGAATACAGGAAATCGCCCGACAGGACCGCCCCCGGGTTGCCCCAGACGGCGTTGGCGGTGTGGCGGCCGCGCCGGCGGTCGGCGTGATCCACTACGTCGTCGTGCAGCAGGGTGGCGGTGTGGATGAACTCGATGACCGCAGCCAGCTGGGCCGGCTGGTCGGTCTTGCAGCCCAGGGCGCGGGCCGACAGCAGGACGAGGGCGGGGCGCATGCGCTTGCCGCCGGCCGAGACGATGTGGGCGCCGATCTGGCTGATCAGGGCCACCTCGGAGGTGAGCCGCTCCCGGATGATGGCGTCCACCCGCGTCATGTCCCCGGCGATGGGGGCCAGGAGCGTCTTAAGGTCCAGTTTCGGCGGGTTTTTCATGGCGCGGGGCGGGCATGCTAGGTGGGGCCTTCGGGGGCGTCAAACGGCGTTGACCGGGAGGGGCCGGCCCCTTATGATGCGCGCCCTTGCGAGGGTGCCATAGGCGCCCGAAATCATGGAGTTACCGATGTACGCCGTCATCAAGACCGGTGGCAAGCAGTACAAAGTGGCCGCTGGCGAAAAACTCAAAGTCGAAACCCTGACCGCTGAAGTCGGCGCGACGGTGACATTCGACCAGGTGCTGATGATCGCCAATGGCGATTCGCACAAGATCGGCGCGCCGACCGTTGCCGGTGGCAAGGTCACGGCGGAAGTCGTGAAGCATGGCCGCGGCGACAAGATCCGCATCATCAAGCACCGCCGCCGCAAGACCTCGCATAAAGAACAGGGCCATCGGCAGAACTACACCGAGGTCAAGATCAAGGAGATCCTCGGCTAAGCCGGGGAATATTCGATGGCACACAAAAAAGCAGGCGGCTCGACTCGTAACGGCCGCGACTCGCAGTCCAAGCGCCTCGGCCTCAAGAAGTTCGGCGGCGAGAACGTTGTCGCCGGCAACATCCTGGTCCGCCAGCGCGGCACCACGTTCCATGCCGGCACGAACGTCGGCATGGGCAGCGACCACACCCTGTTCGCCAAGTCCGACGGCAAGGTCGAGTTCAAGCCGAAGGGCGGGCGCACGGTGGTGAACATCGTCCGCTGACCACCGGGCACGCAGACAAAAAGGCCTCCAAGGAGGCTTTTTTTGTGCGCAGAAAAAGGGGACAGAACTATTTTCCCCGAATCTGCGATGCCATCCCGACCTACCAGAAAATAGTTCTGTCCCCTTTTTTGCCATGAAATTCGTCGACGAAGCCACCATCCGCATCGAAGCCGGCAACGGCGGGCGCGGTCACGTCAGCTTCCGGCGCGAGATGAAGGTGCCGTTCGGCGGCCCGGACGGCGGCGACGGCGGTGACGGTGGCAGCATCCACGCGTTCGCCGACATCAACCTCAACACGCTGGCGGACTTCCGCTTCAACCGCGTGTACCGCGCGCAGCACGGCGAGCAGGGCCAGCGCAAGAACTGCACCGGCGGCAAGGGCGCCGACCTCGAGATCCCGATGCCGCTCGGGACGATGATCTACGACGCCGACACCGGCGAACTGATGGGCGAGCTGACCCGCAGGCAGTCGCGCTTGCTGATCGCGCAGGGCGGCTGGCATGGCCTGGGTAACGCCCGCTTCAAGTCCAGCACCAACCGCGCGCCGCGCCAGTTCACGCCCGGCACCAAGGGCGACCAGCGCGACCTGCGCCTCGAGCTGTCGCTGATGGCGGACGTCGGCCTGCTCGGCATGCCGAACGCCGGCAAGTCCACGCTACTGGCGTCGTCGTCGGCCGCGCGGCCGAAGATCGCCGACTATCCGTTCACCACGCTTTATCCGCAGCCGGGCGTGGTCTCGGTCGCACCGCTGAAGAGCTTCGTGATGATGGACATCCCGGGGCTCATCGAAGGCGCGGCCGAAGGCGCCGGCCTCGGCATCCGCTTCCTCAAGCACGTGCAGCGCACGCGCCTGCTGCTGCACCTGGTCGACGTGCTGCCGCCCGACGGCGGCGACATCGCCGCCAACGTGAAGAAGATCAACAAGGAGCTGAAGGCGTTCAGCGCCGACGTCGCGAAGAAGCCGCAGTGGCTCGTGTTCAACAAGATCGACCTGCTCGGCGACCGCGACGCGCGCGCGCACTGCGAGAAAATCGTCAAGCAGCTCAAGTGGAGCGCGCCGTGGTTCACGATCTCGGCCGCGACGCGGCAGGGCACGCTGGAGCTTTCACGCGCGGTCCAGGACTGGATCGACGCGCATCCGCTCGAGGGCGCCGAGCCTGCGGGCGGCGAAGTTCGCGCGGCGCCGTCGAAGCCGAAGGCCGACGAGGTCGAGGGCGTCACGCGGCTGATCGGCAAGGCCAAGGCGCTGATCCCGCGCATCATCAAGCCCGGCAGCAAGGCGAAGACCAGGGTCCCGAACGCCCGCGAGGCCAAGCCGGCCAAGGCCAAGGCTCGGGCCAAATCGAAGCCAAGGGCCAGGAAGCGCTCGTGAGTCGCGACAAGCTCGCGACGACGAAGCGCTGGGTCATCAAGGTCGGCAGTTCACTGCTGACCGCCAAGGGGCAGGGCCTCGATGGCGAGGCCATCAATGACTGGGCCGCGCAGATCGCCGCGTTGCGCAAGGGTGGCCGCGAAGTCGTGCTGGTGTCCTCCGGCGCGGTGGCCGAAGGCATGGCCCGGCTGGGCCTGAAAAAGCGCCCGGCCGTGCTGAGTGAATTGCAGGCCGCCGCCGCCGTCGGCCAGATGGGCCTGGTGCAGGCCTGGGAGTCGGCGTTCCAGCAGCACGGCCTGCACACCGCGCAGGTGCTGCTGACGCACGAGGACGTCTCCGACCGCGACCGCTACCTCAACGCGCGCGGCACACTGAAGTCGCTGCTCGAGTTCGGCGTGATTCCGGTGATCAACGAGAACGACACCGTCGCCACCGACGAGATCAGGCTGGGCGACAACGACACGCTGGCGGCGCTGGCGGTGAACCTGGTCGAGGCCGAGCTGCTGGTGATCCTGACCGACCAGGACGG
>JBQTJQ010000057.1:0-7327 GCA_052386975.1 Gammaproteobacteria bacterium
GCGCGACTTCCGGCGTGGACGCGATCTTGGCGCGGATCCACTCGGGCTTGCGCAGCGGCTGCGCGGTCGGCTCGATCCGGATCGGGATGCGCGCCATTTTCTCCGCCGCGCGCAGCTTGACGCCGGGGACCAGCTTGGTGGGAGTGCTCACGGCGCTCATTCTACCGCCTCGTCGCGCTGTAGCCCGGGCTTCGGTCATTGGCCTGCCTCGCTCCATGGCTCGCCTCACCGCGCCTTGCGAAAGCTCGCCATGTCTCGCGTTCGCCGCGGCGTGCCCCGTCGGGTTCGCCCGGGCGGACTGACATTGCGTCAGTCCGCTACAGACCCGGGCTCATGGTTCGGCTGCGCTTTACTTTCGTGATCCGGGCACACCGGGCCCGGGCCGATCGCTCAGCCGCCATCCGACCGTCGCAGGTGAGCTGAGCGATCTGTGGCGAGTCGGGGGCCCTGGCGAGCGTAAGTAAGAGCGCAGCGAGACGGAGCCGCGAGCGAAGCGAGCGGTGCCGCCCGTCGCGAAGCCGAGCCATGGCGAGGCGAGCAGGGCGGCATCGAGCGAGCCATGTAGCGAGCCCAGGGCCCCGACTCGCCCGATAGCCCGGAGTCAGCGGCGCGTGTAGCGCTCGAGGAAGGCGAGCACGTCGGCGTTCTCCTCGATCTGCTTCGACAGCGCGGTGCCCGCGCCGTGGCCGGCGCGCGTTTCGACGCGGATCAGGACCGGCTGGTCGCCCGACTGGGCCGCCTGCAGCGCGGCGGTGTACTTGAACGAATGCAGCGGGTGCACGCGATCGTCGCGCTCGGCGGTCGTCACCAGCATCGCCGGGTAGGACTGGCCTGCGCGCACGTTGTGCACGGGCGAGTAGGCCCGCAGCGTGCGGAAGCCGTCGGCGGTGGCCGACGTGCCGTAGTCGCCGGCCCAGGCGTAGGCGATGCCGAAGGTGTGGTAGCGCAGCATGTCGAGCACGCCCACGCCGGCGTTGGCGGCCGCGAACAGGTCGGGCCGCTGGTTCACCACCGCTCCGATCAGCAGGCCGCCGTTCGAGCGGCCCCTGATCGCGAGCTGTTCGCGCGTGGTGAGCTTGTTCCGGACCAGGTATTCCGCCGCGCCGATGAAATCGTCGAAGACGTTCTGTTTATGGCCGAGCATGCCGGCCTCGTGCCAGGCCTCGCCGTATTCGTTGCCGCCGCGCAGGCCGGCCTGCACGTAGAGGCCGCCGCGCTCCATCCAGACCAGGTTCGGCACCGAGAACACCGGCGTCAGCGAGACGCCGAAGCCGCCATAGCCGTAGAGCAGGGCGGGCGCCGGCCCCGGCGGCAGGTCCTTGCGGCGCGTGATGAACAGCGGCACGCGCGTGCCGTCGCGCGAGGTGCTGAACACCTGCTCGGTCACATAGGCGTCGGCGTGGAAGGCCAGCCGCGGCGGCTTGAACGGCGTGCTGGCGCCGGTCGCGAGGCTGTGCCGGTAGATCGTCGCCGGGCGATTGAACGAGGTGAAGCTGAAATAGAACTCGGCCCGGTCCGACCCCGCGGACATCACGGCGTTGCCGAGGCCCGGCAGGGTGACCTCGCCGCGCGGCGCGCCCGTCATCGAGAAGCGCACCAGGCGGGTCGAGGCGTCACGCAGGTAGCTGGCGACGATCTCGCCGCCGGCGATGATCGCGCCCCTCAGCACGTCGCCGGCCTCCGGCACGACCTCGCGCCAGCGGTCCGGCTCGCGCAGGTCGACCGCGACGATCCGGTAGCGCGGCGCCCTGGCGCTGGTGCGCAGGTACAGCGTCGAGCCCTGGCTGCCGACCAGGTAGTAGTTGCCATCCCAGTTGCCGACGAGCTGGCGCAACGGCGCGTCGAAACGCGGCTGCCAGCCGGTGCCGAGGTCGCGCACGAACACCTGCTTGGCCGAATCCTCGGTCTGCTCGACGTAGACCAGCAGGTAACGCGCGTCCGCGGTGACCTCGCCCCAGACGAACCAGCCCGGCTGATCGGGCCGTTCGTAGACCAGCACGTCGTCCTTCTGCGCGGTGCCGAGGCGATGCCAGTAGACCTTCTGGTGGGTGATCGCCGGCGGCGCGCCAGGCGCCGCGGCCGGCGGGTCGGGGAAGCGCGAGTAGAAAAAGCCGTGGTTGCCGCCGCGCCAGAAGATCCGCGAGAACTCGAAGTTGAAGTTCACGCCCCGCACGCGGTCGTCGAGCAGCTTGCCGGTCGCGACGACCAGCACGCGGTACTCGACCCAGTCGCTGCCGCCCGACTGCACGGCGTAGGCGAGGTGGCGGCCGTCGGGCGAGAGCTTCCAGTCGGCCATGGCCTCGGTGCCGTCGGCGGACCAGGTGTTCGGGTCGAGCAGCACGCGCGGCGCGGCGCTCGCGGAGTCCTGCACGTACAGCACCGGCTGGTTCTGCACGCCGTCGTGGCGCGTGTAGACCAGCGCGCCCGAGGGCGTGACCCGCGGGATGCCGTGGCTCTCGTAGTTCCACAGGTCCGCCAGGCGCGCGCGGATCGCCGCGCGCGCCGGCAGCGCATCGAGCGCCGGGCGCGACACGGCGTTCTGCGCCCGAACCCAGGCCCGCGTCTCCTCGGAGTCGAGGTCCTCGAGCCAGCGGTAGGGATCGGCGACCGCAGTGCCGAAGTAGTCGTCGACGGCATCGGCGCGGCGGCTTTCCGGATAACGCAGGACGGTCGAGGCACAGGCCACGGTGACCAGGGCCAGCGCGAAACAAGCCGGGTGCTTGTTCATGCGAGGCGGTTGAGCCCGTTGTGCGCGGCCACGCGATAGGCCTCGGCCATGGTCGGGTAGTTGAACGTGGTGTTGATGAAGTACTTCAGCGAGTTCAGGTCCTTCGACGCCATCACGGTCTGGCCGATGTGGACGATCTCCGAGGCGCGGTCGCCGAAGCAGTGCACGCCGAGGATCTCCAGCGTCTCGGCGTGGAACAGCAGCTTGAGCATGCCGGTGATCTCGCCGCTCATCTGCGCGCGCGCCAGGCTCTTGAACGAGGCGTGGCCGACTTCGTACGGCACCTTGGCCTCCTGCAGTTCGCGCTCGGTGCGGCCCACCGAGCTGATCTCGGGAATCGTGTAGATGCCGGTGGGCGCCAGCCGGGCGCGCCCGGGGTCCGACTGGCCGGTGAGGATGTGCTCGACCGCGTAGCGGCCCTGGTCGTAGGCGACGCTGGCCAGGGCCGGCGGGCCGGTGATGTCGCCGGCGGCGTAGATGTGCGGCACCGCGGTCTGGAACGCGGCGTTGACCTTGAGCTGGCCGCGGGCGTTGGCCTCGAGCCCGGCCCTGGCCAGGTCGAGCGCGTCGCTGTTGCCGGTGCGGCCGTTGCACCACAGCAGCACGTCCGACTTGATCTTGCGCTTGGACTTCAGGTTCAGCACCACGTCGCGCTCGCGCGCCTCGACGCTCTCGAACGTCTCGTTGTGCCGGAAGATGCAGCCCTGCTCGCGCATGTGGTACGACAGCGCCTCGGTGATCTCCTCGTCGAGGAACGACAGCAGCCGCTCCTGGGTGTTGACCAGCGTCACCTTGCAGCCGAGGTTCAGGAAGATCGAGGCGTACTCGCAGCCGATCACGCCGGCGCCGTAGATGGTCACCGCGAACGGCGTCTCGGGGTACTGCAGGATGCTGTCGCTGTCGCGGATGCGCGGGTGGGCGAAGTCGAGCTCGGGCGGGTGGTAGGGCCGCGAGCCGGCGGCGATGACGATGTGCTCGCCGCGGACCTTCAGCGGCGCGGCCCCGGTGCGGCGGACCTCGAGCTGGTGCGCGTCGGTGAAGTGCGCTTCGCCTTCGAGCACCGCGATCTTGTTGCGCTCGTAGTACCGGCGCCGCTGCGCCACTTGCCTGGCAATGACGCCGTCGGCAGCGTGCAGCAGCTGCGGGTAGGTGAGGTTGAGGTTGCGGCGGTATTCCTTGAGCTGCGGGTTGCTGCGCAGGTCGTGGACCAGCTTGACCTGCTGGCGCAGCGCCTTGCTCGGGATCGTGCCCCAGTGGGTGCAGCCGCCGCCGACGTCGAAGTGCCGCTCCACCACGGCCACGCGCTTGTGGTTCTTGGCGGCCATCATGGCGGCGCCTTCGCCGGCGGGCCCGGTGCCGATCACGACGACGTCGTAGCGGTCCATGGGGCGGAAGGATAGCAGCGGGGGCTATCCCGTTGCCGCGCCTCCGCGGCGCTCGGCGCGGCCCGGCACGCGCGCCGGCAAAACAAAGGCCCGCGGACCTTGCGGTGCGCGGGCCTGGAAATTCCAGCAGCGTCTTACTTGACGTGCTTGTTGACCAGCTTCGTCATCTCGAACATGTTGACGGTGCCCTTGCCGCCGAACACGGCCTTGAGCTTGTCGTCCGCATTGATGTTGCGACGGTTCTTGGAGTCCTGAAGGCCGTTGCGCTTGATGTAGGCCCAGATCTTCTTGGTCAGCTCGGCGCGCGTCAGCTGAGCGGCGCCAACGATGGCGGCGAGCACCGAGCTCGGCGTCACCTGCATCGCAATGCCGCCGCGCGGCTTGGCCGATTTCTTGCTGGACTTCTTGCTGCTCTTCTTCGCCATGCGACTACTCTCCTGAGGTGTGGAAAAACGCCGGGATTCGGCGGGGTGCAACTTTTGGAGCGCGAAGCTTACACCGGTCGGGGCGGGATTTGGGGGGAGGGCGGGACTTGCAATTTCCCCGAAATCCCCCTCCCGGCGCTCCCCGGGGCGGGCCGGAACGCCCCCGGCGCGAAGTACAATCCGGGCCTTGTCACACCGGGAACCCTGAACGTGGGCAAGCTGAAAACGGGCGCGGCACTGGCCGCGCTGCTGGTGGCGGCGCCAGTGCCGGCGCAAGAACCCGCACTGCGCGACGTCGTCCTGGTCGGCAGCAACTGGCAGGGCACCGCCGAGATCTTCGACCCGCACAGCTTCCAGATCCTCAAGCGCATCGACATCGCGCCCGATCGCGAGGAGCGCATCCAGGAAATCAAGGACGCCGGCCTCAAGCGCCACTTTTTCTACAAGCTGATCCAGTGGCGCATCGGCGAGGGCAACGACCAGCTGGTCGACGACCTGTTCCCGTCGAAGGACGGCCGCTTCATCTACGCCTCGCGGCCGAGCTTCTCGGACGTGGTCGCCATCGACGTCGCCACGGAAAAGATCGTGTGGCGCACGCCGGTGGAGGGCATGCGCTCCGACCACGCCGCGATCTCGCCCGACGGAAAGATCTTCCTGGTGTCGGCCTCGACCGCGCGCAAGGTGCAGGCGATCGACACGGCGACCGGCACGGTGGTTGGCGGGTTCGAGTCGGGCGACCAGCCGCACGAGAGCAACTACTCGAAGGACGGCAAGCGCATCTACCACGCCAGCATCGGCAAGGTGTACGTACCCACCACGGCCAAATGGCGCGACTGGATCAAGGGCGACCGCTGGTTCCAGGTGGTCGATGCCGAAAGCTACGAGGTGCTCAAGCGCGTCGACATCGGCGAGAAGCTCGCGGAGTTCGGCCGGCCGTGGGTCGACAAGGCGGTTCGGCCGATGGCGGTGTCGCCCGACGAGAAGTTCGTCTACCTGCAGGTGTCGTTTTTCCACGGCTTCTTCGAGTACGACCTCGCGCAGGACAAGATCACGCGCGTGGCCGAGCTGCCGGTGCCGGAAGAGATCAAGAACCGTTCGTACTGGAAGTACCAGCTCAACTCGGCGCACCACGGGCTGGCCATCAACCACGAGGGCACCAAACTGTGCGTCGCGGCGACCATGTCCGGCTACGCCGCGATCGTGGATCGCGCCACCTTCGAGCCGACCATCATCCAGCTCTCCGAGGAGCCGCTCGGCGCCAAGCCGTACTGGTCGACCGAGAGCGCCGACGGCCGCCACTGCTACGTCTCGGTCAGCGAGCAGGATCGCGTGTCGGTGATCTCGTTCGACGAGGGCAAGGAGATCGCCAGCGTGCCGGTCGGCGACCACCCGCAGCGCGTGCGCACCGGCAAGCTCCTGCTGCCCCCGTCCCGCTAGGGTGATCTTCGCCAGCGGCCGGCGCGTCGCGGTCCCGGACGACCTGACCGGCATCGTCTCGATCGATGCCGCGGCGGAGTGCGATCCCCGGGACGCCGGCCTCGACCCGGAGCGCGTCGAGGCGGTGTGGGACGCGGTCGAGGCGCTGTACCGCACCGGCCTGCAGCCGGCGATGACGCTGTGCATCCGGCGCCAAGGCAAGGTCGTCCTCAAGCGCGCCATCGGCTGCCTGCGCGGCAACCTGCCGGGCGAGCAGGGCCCGACGGTCAAGCTCTCGCCCGACGCGCCGATCAGCCTGTTCTCCGCTTCCAAGGCGATCAGCGCGCTGCTGGTGCACAAGCTGGTCGAGCAGGGCAGGGTGCGGCTCGAGGACCACGTCGCCGACCACATCCCGAAGTTCGCCGCGCACGGCAAGGAGCGCGTCACCGTGCGCCAGCTGCTGGCGCATCGCGCCGGCATCCCGCTGCTGCCGGTCAGCGAGCCGAGCGCGGAGCTGCTGCAGCACTGGGACGCGATCATCGAGATGCTGTGCGCGGCCAGGCCGGCCGACGCCAGGTTCCAGAAGCAGGCTTACCACGCGCTGACCGCGGGCTTCATCCTCGGCGAGCTGGTGCGCCGCGCCAGCGGGCGCGAATTGCCGGAGCTGCTGCGCGACTGGATCGCCGCGCCGCTCGGCTGCGAGTACCTGACCTACGGGCTCAAGCCCGAGCTGCGCGAGCGCGCGCCGCGGAATGCTTTTACCGGCCCGAAGGTGTTCTGGCCGATCAACACGATCGCGCGGCGCGTGCTCGGCGTGCCGTTCGAGCAGGCGGCGGAATCGTCGAACAGCGATGCCTTCCTGTCGAGCGTGGTGCCGGCCGGCAACATCTACGCCACCGCCGACGAGACCTGCCGCGTGTTCCAGATGCTGCTGGCCCGCGGGAACTACAACGGCACGCAGGTGTTCCGGCCGGAGACCGTGTCCGAGGCCCGGCGCCCGGTCGGGCCGATGCAGGTCGACGGCATGCTGCGCATCCCGATCCGCTACTCGGCCGGTTTCATGCTCGGCGAGGATCCGTTCGGCCTGTACGGGCCGCGCGGCCGCCAGGCCTTCGGGCACCTGGGGTTCATCAGCGTGCTGTGCTGGGCCGACCCGTCGCGCGACCTGTCGGTGGCGTTCCTGAACACCGGCAAGTCGGTGTCGCCGACCGGCGTGGTGCGCCTGGCGCGCGTGCTCGGGGCCATCAGCCGGGCGTTTCCCCCTGGCGCCGGACTCAGGCAGTGACGCTTAACGTGCCTTCGCGGCCGCGAGCGGGAGTCACGATGATCCTCACGTCCTGGCCCAGCGCGGTGAGGCAGGTCAGCAGCTTTCG
>JBQTJQ010000058.1:0-5995 GCA_052386975.1 Gammaproteobacteria bacterium
GCGTCGAGCCGGTACGGCGCGACGATCGCTCCGGTCGGGCAGGCGTCGAGGCAGGCGCGGCAGCTGCCGCAGTGGTTGCGCGGCGCGGCCGCCTCCGGCTCGAGCGCCAGGTCGCAGTAGATCTCGCCGAGCAGGAAGGACGAGCCGGCCTTGCGGTTCAGCAGCAGGGTGTTCTTGCCGATCCAGCCGAGCCGGGCGTTGCGGGCCAGCGCCTTCTCGAACACCGGCGCGCTATCGGCCAGCACGCGGTAACCGAACCGCCCGAGCTCCCGGCACATGCGCTCGGCGAGGCGCTTGAGCCGCGGCCGCAGCAGCTTGTGGTAGTCGCGGCCCAGCGCATAGCGCGCGATGTAACCGCTGGCGCCGTCGCCGAGCACGGCCTGCGCGCTGGCGGCGGGCGGCGCGCAGTCCATGCGCGCCGAGATCACGGTCACCGTGCCGGGTCGCAGGCGCGCGGGTGCAGCGCGCTGCCGGGTGGCACGACCCATATAGGCCATCGAGCCGTTGAAGCCCGCCTGCAGCCAGTCGGCGAGGTGGCCGGCGTCGGCGCCGAGTTCGATGCGCGCCACGCCGACGTCGGCGAAGCCGGATTCCCGGCCCCAGGCGCGCAGCTGTTCGGAGAAGGTCGGCACTTATACTGTCGGCATGAGCGAGTTCCCAGCGAGATTTTACTCGTCGGCCCAGGTGCGGGAGCTGGATCGGCGCGCCATCGCCGGCGGCATCACCGGTTACGCGCTGATGCAGCGCGCGGCTGCCGCGGCGTGGCGCGAACTGCTGCGACGCTGGCCCAGGGCGCGGCGCCTCTGCGTGCTGTGCGGCCCCGGCAACAACGGCGGCGACGGCTACGAGCTCGCGCGCCTCGCGCGCGACGCGGGTTTCGAGGTGCAACTGTTCCAGGTGGGCGTCGCGCCGAAGTCGCGCGATGCGGCAAGCGCGCGCAAGGCCTGGCTCGCCGGTGGCGGCAAGGCGCACGAGTACGGCAGCCAGGCCCTCGACGGCGACGTGATCGTCGACGGAGTTTTCGGCATTGGCCTGGCCCGGGCGCCGGCGGGCGCGGCGCAGGCCGCGATCCTCGCGGCCAACGCGGCGCGCGCCCGCGGCGCCGGCGTGGTCGCCCTCGCCGTGCCGAGCGGGCTCGACGCCGATCGCGGCATCGCGCCCGGCGACGCGGTGCGCGCGGACCTCACCGTCAGCTTCATCGGTGCCAAGCCGGGGCTGCACACGGCCGACGGCCCCGATTTCGCCGGCGACGTGGTGCTCGACGACCTGCAGGTTCCCGCCGCGGTTTACGACGGGGTCGACGGCTGCGCCGAGGCGCTGCGACCGGCGCTGCTGGCGTCGCTGCTGCCGCGGCGCGCGCGCCCCGCGCACAAGGGCGACATGGGCCACGTGCTGCTGGTCGGCGGCGAGCAGGGCATGGCCGGCGCGATCCTGCTCGCGGCGCGCGCGGCGCTGCGCGCCGGCGCCGGCTGGGTCAGCGTCGCCACGCGCGCGGCGCACGCCGCCGCGCTGACCGCCGCGCAACCCGAAATCATGTGCCACGGCGTCGAGGAGCCGCGCGCACTGCGCCCGCTGCTCGAGCGCGCGAGCGTCGTTGCGCTCGGCCCGGGCCTCGGCCGCAGCGACTGGAGCCGCGCGCTGTGGAGCGGCGCGCTCGAGGCGCCGCAGCCGCTCGTCGTCGATGCCGACGGCCTCAACTGGCTCGCCGAGAATCCGCAGCGGCGCGACGCCCGACACGAGAATTGGGTCCTGACGCCCCATCCTGGCGAAGCCGCGCGCCTGCTCGGCACGACCACGGCGGCGATCCAGGCGGATCGACCGGCCGCGGCGCGCGCGCTGTGCGAGCGCTTCGGCGGCGTGACGGTGCTGAAGGGTGCGGGGACCCTGGTGCAGGGAGAAGAGCTGGCGCTGTGCCCGTACGGCAACCCGGGCATGGCCGTGGGGGGCATGGGCGACGTGCTGTGCGGGCTGATCGCAGGACTGCTGGCCCAGGGCCTTGGCCCGGAGAGCGCCGCGCGGGTGGGCGTGCTGGTGCACGCGCTGGCCGGCGACCGCGCGGCCGCGCGCGGCGAGCGCGGCCTCGTCCCCGGCGACCTGCTCGGCGAGTTGCAGCCGCTGCTCAATCCTTTGAACGGCGGGCCTTTGGCCGGCGGGCCCTTGAACGGCGGGCCGTGAGCGCACTCGTGCTGCGCTTGCCCGACGATACCGCCGCGCTCGGCGCCGCCGTCGCCGCGGCGCTGGGCGGGCGCGCCGGGGCGGTGATCGGCCTGAAAGGCCCGCTCGGCGCCGGCAAGACCACGCTCGCACGCGGCCTGCTGCGCGCGCTGGGCGTGCGCGGCGCGATCCGCAGTCCGACCTACACGCTGCTCGAGCCCTACGAGTTCGGGGGTGAGCTCGGGCGCGAAATCGTTGGCGCAGGCCGCGGGCTGGTGCACCTCGATCTCTATCGGCTGAAAGACGAAACCGAGCTCGAGCCGCTGGGCCTGAGGGATTACCCACCGGAACACTGGTGGTGGTTGATCGAATGGCCCGAGCGCGCGGCGCGGCGCCTGCCCGGCGCGGACCTGGTGATCGCCTTGGAGCACGCCGCCACGGGCCGGCGCGCCGGGCTCACCGGCCCGCTGGCCGGCGCTGTCATCTCTCGGTTCACGCCAGGTTAAGGTCCAACAGTAAGAATGCCGTCCCATGCATTGTTTTGATTGATAAAGTTGCCTGGGAAAGATTCAGGGAGTATGGTGAGAACTGGCTGGGGGCCTGGAGGACCGCGGGTGCGGGCATTGCTGGCATTCTTGATGACCGGTGCAGCGCTGACGGCGAACGCGGCCGAGCTGCGCGACGTGCGCGTGTGGGCGAGTCCCGACGGCACGCGCGTGGTGTTCGACCTCGACGCCGCGGCGGCACACACTGTGTTTACACTGGAAAATCCGAGCCGCGTCGTGGTGGACCTGCGCGACACGCACCGGGCGGGGGCGCTGTCGCCGCAGCTTGAAGGCAAGGGCGTGGTGCAGCGCGTGCGCTCGGGCTCGCAGGAAGGTGGCGTCCTGCGGATCGTGCTCGACCTCGGCGCGGCGGCCAAGGCCAAGAGCTTCGCGCTGGCGCCGAACGACAGCTACGGCTACCGCGTGGTGGTCGATCTCGCCTCGGCAGCGCCGGCAGCCGCCGGCGCACCCGCGGCACCGCCGAAGCCCGCGCTGGCGGAGAAGCCGATCGTGATCGCGATCGACGCCGGCCACGGCGGCGAAGATCCTGGCGCGCGCGGCCGCCGCGGGCTGCTCGAGAAGGACGTGTCGCTGGCGGTGGCGCGCCGGCTGGCGGGACTGGTGAACGCCGAGCCGAACCTGCACGCCGTGCTGATCCGGGACGGGGACTACTACGTCGACCTGCGCGAGCGCATCAGCAGGGCGCACGACGCGCAGGCCGACCTGTTCATCTCGATTCACGCCAATTCCTACCGCGACCCGGCGGTGCGCGGCACGGCGGTCTATGTCCTCTCGCCCAAGGGCGCGAGTTCCGAGCACGCGGCGCTGCTGGCCAGTCGCGAGAACATGTCCGACCTGATCGGCGGCGTCGAGACCGAGGCCCGTGACGACCAGACGCTGGCGGTGCTGGCCGACATCTTCCAGACCTCGGCGATGGAGGCCAGCCACGATGCCGGCGGCCGCCTGCTCGAATCGATGGGCCGCGTCAACGTGCTGCAGCGGCCGCGCGTCCAGCAGGCGTCGTTCGTGGTGCTGAAGTCGGCGAGCTTCCCCTCGGTGCTGGTCGAGACCGCGTTCCTGACCAACGAGCGCGAAGAGCGCCTGCTGCGCGATCCGGCGTACCAGGACAAGCTGGCGCGCTCGATGCTCGATGGCATCAAGGGGTACTTCAAGAGCTACCGCCCGCTGCACCAGGTGGCCCAGGGCGATGCCGGTGCCGGGCTGCGGCCGGTGTCGCTGAAAGGCCAGGCCGCGCGCTCGCCATAAATCGCGTGGGCCATAATCAGGCCCATGCCCATCCAGGTCCTTCCCGAGCAACTGGTCAACCAGATTGCCGCGGGCGAAGTGGTCGAGCGCCCGGCCGCCGTGGTCAAGGAGCTGGTCGAGAACAGCCTCGACGCCGGCGCCCGGCGCATCGAGGTGGACGCCGAGCTCGGCGGCCTGGCCCGCATCCAGGTGCGCGACGATGGCCGCGGCATTGCGCGCGACGAGCTGGCGCTAGCACTGACGCGCCACGCCACCAGCAAGATCGCCTCGCTCGCCGACCTCGAGCGCGTGCGCTCGCTCGGCTTCCGCGGCGAGGCGCTGCCCAGCATCCTGTCGGTCTCGCGACTGGCGCTGACCTCGCGAACGGCGGATGACGCCCACGGCTGGCGGCTCGGCGGGGAGGGCGGCCTGGCGGGCGCGCCGCCCGAGCCGGCGCCGCACCCGGCCGGCACCACGGTCGAGGTGCGCGACCTGTTCTTCAACACGCCGGCGCGGCGCAAGTTCATGCGCGCGGAGGCCACCGAGTTCCGGCACCTGGACCAGGCGCTGCGGCGCATCGCGCTGGCGCGCTTCGACGTGGCGTTCGCGCTGCGCCACGGCGCGCGCAAGGTGCTGGACCTGCCGGCGGTGACGACCGCCGAGGCGCAAGCGCAGCGCGTGGCGCAGGTCACCGACGAGGAATTCCTCGCCAACGCGCTGGAGCTCGACCCGTCGCGGCTGGGCCTGCGGCTGCACGGCTGGATCGCGCTGCCGAGCTTCTCGCGCGCGCAGGCCGACCTGCAGCACTTCTACGTCAACGGCCGGCCGGTGCGCGACAAGCTCGTCGGCCACGCCCTGCGGCGCGCCTACGCCGACGCGCTGCACAGCACGCGCTTCCCGGCGTACGTGCTGTACCTCGAGGTCGACCCGGCGCGCGTCGACGTCAATGTGCACCCGGCCAAGGTCGAGGTGCGCTTCCGCGATTCCGCCATCGTGCACGACTTCATCTTCGGGGCGGTGCACCAGGCGCTGCGCCGCGTGCGGCCGGATCCGGCGCTGCACCACGAGGCGCATTTCGATGCGCCGGCGACGACTGTGCAGGAGCCGTTCCGGTATTCGCCGGGAGTACCGTCGCCCTCATGGCGCGGTCCGTCGCGTATTGAGGAACCGTCGGGGCAGCAGGTCGACCAGCCCCTGGGCCATGCGCTCGCGCAGCTCAACGGCATCTTCATCCTGGCGCGCAATGCCCGTGGCCTGGTCGTGGTCGACATGCACGCGGCGCACGAGCGCGTGCTGTACGAGCGCATGAAGCAACAACTGCGCGACGGCGGCGTCGCATCGCAGGCGCTGCTGGTGCCGGTGGCGGTGGGCGTCGCGGAAGACGTGGCCGACCGGGCGGAGGCCGAGCGGCCGCGCCTGCGCCAGCTCGGACTCGAGCTCGACCGGTCCGGCCCGACCACGCTGACGGTGCGCGCGGTGCCACCGCTGCTGGCGCAGTCCGACCTCGCGGGGCTGGTGGGCGCGCTGCTCGGGGGCGCCGTCGAGCAGGACAGCCACCGGCACTTCGCCGACGTCACCGAAGCGCAGGAGCGCGTGCTCGCCGACATGGCCTGCCGCTCCGCAGTGCGCGCCGGCCGCGTGCTGACGGTGCCCGAGATGGATGCACTGCTGCGCGACATGGAGCGCACCGAGCTTTCGGGCCAGTGCAGCCATGGCCGGCCGACCTGGGTGCAGGTCACGCAGGAAGAACTCGACCGCCTGTTCCTGCGCGGACGCTGAGATGCGCGCCGCCGCGATCCCCGCCGGCCTGGTCCCCGCCGTTCTGATCATGGGCCCGACCGCGTCCGGCAAGTCGCAGCTGGCGCTGGCGCTGTGCGAGCAGTTGCCGTGCGAGATCGTGAGTGTCGACTCGGCCCAGGTCTATCGCGGCATGGACGTCGGCACCGCCAAGCCGGACGCGGCCACGCGCACGCGCGTGCCGCACCACCTGATCGACCTGTGCGACCCCGCCCAGTCCTACTCCGCCGCGCGTTTCTGCGAAGACGCGGCGC
>JBQTJQ010000059.1:0-19574 GCA_052386975.1 Gammaproteobacteria bacterium
TCGAGATCCCGATGAACAGCGAGCCGGTGAAGTACGAAGTGGACAAGGCCAGCGGCGCGATCTTCGTCGACCGCATCCTGACCACGCCGATGCGCTATCCCTGCAACTACGGCTACGTGCCGCACACGCTGTGCGGCGACGGCGACCCGGTCGACGCGCTGGTGATGATGCCGTTCCCGCTGATCCCCGGCAGCGTCATCAACTGCCGCCCGATCGGCATGCTCGAGATGAAGGACGAGGCCGGCGCCGACGAGAAGATCGTCGTGGTTCCGACCACGCGCGTCAGCCCGCTGTACAAGGACATCGACACGGTGCGCGAACTGCCGGCGCCGATCCGCGACCAGATCGAGCATTTCTTCGCGCACTACAAGGACCTCGAGAAGGGCAAGTGGGTGAAGATCGAGGGCTGGCACGGGCCGCAGGACGCCAGGCGCACGATCCTCGAAAGCATCGAGCGCTACTCCAAGTCGCCGGACAAGCCGCACTTCTGACTTGCGCGAATCCGTGACGGGAAAATTGCCGCCGCTGGCGCTGCTGCTGCTCGCGGGCTGCGCGACGCCGGGGCTGGTGGTGAACACCGGTCCGGAGCCGGTGGTGATCACCGAGGATTCGCCGGCGCAAGCCGCCGCGCCGGATGCTCCGCCACCGCCGCAGAAACGCGCGCCGGCCAGCCCCGGCAACTTCCAGATCGTGGTCACCTCGGCGGAAAACGCCCAGATCGCCGCGCAGTGGCTGCGCAAGTCCGAGGCTGCGGGCTATCGCGCCGAGGTGCAGGCCGTCGACGTCAAGGGCAAGACCTGGCACCGCGTGCTGCTGACCGGCTACGCCACGCTCACGGAAGCCACGGCGGCGTTGCCGGCGGTGAAAGAGAAACTGGGTGCGTCGGGCGCGTGGGTCAAGCGTAGATCGTAGGGCGGCAATCCTTTGCCGCCGTTGTCATTCCGGCCAGAGCCAGGCGGCGCCGCGCACGCCGCTCGAATCGCCGTGCTTCGGGGGCAGCAGCTTCGTCTCGACGCGGTCCGAGAAGATCCACTGGTCCCACAGCTTCGGCACGTTGCGGTACAGCCGCGCCAGCCCCGAGACCCCGCCGCCGAGCACGATGACTTGCGGATCGAGCAGGTTGATCACCGCCGCCAGCGCCCGCGCGAGGCGATCCTCGTAACGCGAGAGCGTCGCACCGCAGCGTTCGTCGCCCGCCTCCGCCCGCGAAACGACTTGCTCGACGGCAAGCGCCTCGCCGGCGACGCGCTGGTGATCCGCCGCCAGGCCCGAGCCCGAGATCCAGGTCTCCAGGCACCCGTGCCCGCCGTGCCAGCACTGCGGCCCCGGCACTTCGTTCCATTCGGGCCGCGGCCACGGCAGCGCGTTGTGGCCCCACTCGCCCGCCACGCCGTTGGCCCCATGCAGCACCTGGCCGCCGACCACGACCCCGCCACCGCAGCCGGTGCCGAGGATCACGCCGAACACGCAGTGCGCGCCGGCCGCGGCGCCGTCGATGGCCTCCGACAGCGCGAAGCAGTTGGCGTCGTTGGCCAGGCGCAGCTCGCGGCCGAGCGCGCGCTCGAGGTCCTGCTTGAGGGGCTGGTCGTTCATCCAGGTCGAGTTGCTGTTGCGCAGGCGCCCGGTCTGCGGCGACAGCGAGCCGGGATGGCCCAGGCCGACCGGCAAGCCGATGGTGCCGGCGGAGGCTTCGAGGCTTTTTACCAGCGCGGCGATCGCCACCAGCGCCCCGGCATAGTCGCCGCGCGGCGTGGCCACGCGCTCACGGTGCAGGATCTGCGAGTCCGCGCCGAGCACCGCTACTTCGATCTTGGTGCCGCCGAGGTCGACGCCGATGCGCAGGGTCCTGTTCACCCGGCTACGGTGCCGAAGAACGACGCGGAAGGGAAGCCTGCGCGGCTACTGCGCGAGGTGCGCCTGGCGCGTCGCGAGCGCGATCGGGATGCCGACAAGGACCATGTGCGCCACCACGCTGAGCCAGGTCCACAGGTCGTTGCCTGGGCCGCGCGCGACGGCGTTCGAGAGCGGCACGACCACGTAGTTCATGACGATGAACAGCAGGACGCCGTACGCCGCCCCCAGCAGCACGGGGCGCTGCCACAGCGCGGCCTGGTGCCGCGACAGGGCGTAGTACGCCGCGGACATCGTCAGCGTGATGAAGAAGTGCGAGGCGAGGCCCAGCAGCGCCGAGCCCCAGCCGCCCTGGTAGCTCGCGTTGCCCAGCCACCCGCTCGCCACCGACTGGAGGATGCGCTGCGCCGGCACCTCGCGCGCGATCGCCCAGTAGATGCACGCGTACGAAATGTCGAGAGCGCCCGCGACGAGGCCGCCGAGACCGACCCATCCCGCCGGGCGCAGCAGCACCGTCGCCTCAGCGGCCACGGGTTGCGAATAGAAAGCCCCTTGCGGGGAAGGCCGCGGAAATGAAACCGCGGCTCGGCCCGCTTGCTGATTCATGGTGACTTTGCAATTGGACACCATCAACGCGGGCTCGGGGGACGGAAAATTGCGCCTGGCACGCTCATTCTCCGCGCACGTCGCTCCGGTGTGAATAGCCACTTCCACGGGCCCGCGTGCGGCCACTTGGACCGCCCCGGAAGTGGTATCGTCGATTGCGACGATTAGTGGATACCTCGCATAGCCAGATGCCATCGCCTTCGGCCGGACTGCTGGTTCGAATCGAGCACGGAGCGGGCCCGAACCTGCAGCAGCAGATCTATGCCGCCGTGCGTCGCGCGATCCTCGACTCGGTACTCGCGCCCGGGACGCGCCTGCCGTCCTCGCGCACTCTGGCGAAGGATCTGTGCGTGTCGCGAACCACCACCCTGCTGGCCTACGAGCAGTTGCTGGCCGAGGGCTACCTCGCGGCGCTGCGCGGGTCCGGGACCTTCGTCGCCCCTGAGCTGCCCGACGACCTCGAACTGAACGCGGCGCCGCGCGCCGCGGGCCGGACCCGTCCGCCGCGCCTGTCGCGCCGCGGCGACGTGCTCGCCGGCATCCCGAGTCCCGGCCTGCGCATCGGCGGCCCGCCGCGGCCATTCCGGCTCGGCGTGCCGGCGCTGGGCGCGTTCCCGCTGCGCACCTGGGCGCAGCTGGTCAACCGGCGCCTGCGCACCATGACGGTCCGCTTCCTCGACTACGGCGACCCTGCGGGCTTTTCGCCGCTGCGCCAGGCGATCGCGCAGCACGTGCAGACCGCGCGCGGCGCGCGCTGCACGGCCGACCAGGTGTTCATCGTGCCGGGCGCGCAGCGCGGCGTGCAGATGGTCGCAACCGCCCTGCTGGACCAGGGCGACGCGGTGTGGATCGAGAACCCGGGCTATCCGGGAGCGCACAGCGCATTCGCGGCCATCGGCGCCCGGGTCGTCCCGATCCGCGTCGACGCGTCGGGCCTCGACGTGGCCGCCGCGATCCGGAAGGCGCCGAACGCGCGCATGGCGTTCGTGACGCCGTCACACCAGTTCCCGCTCGGCGTGCCGATGAGCCTGCCGCGCCGGCTGGCCCTGCTGGCCTGGTCCGGCCGGGCCGGCGCGTGGATCGTCGAGGACGACTACGACAGCGAGTTCCGCTACGGGGCGCGCCCCCTGCCCTGCCTGCAGGGCCTCGACCCCCAGGACCGCGTCATCTACGTCGGCACGTTCGCCAAGTCGGTGTTTCCGGCGTTGCGCCTCGGGTTCGTCATCGTGCCGCCCGAGCTCGGCGACAAGCTGCTCGCGGCGCGCCGCGGGGCGGACGTTCACCCGCCGCTGCTCGAGCAGATGGCGCTGACGGACTTCATCGGCGAAGGGCACTACGCGCGCCACCTGCGGCGCATGCGCTCCCTCTATCGCGAGCGGCGTGACGCGCTGGCCGACGCCGCCGTGGCCGCGTGCGGCGGGCTCCTGCGACTGCACACCGTGCATACCGGGCTGCACGCGGTGGCGGAGGTCGCCGGCGCCGACGAGCAGGCGATCTGTGCCGAGGCCATGGCGCGCGGCATCGAGGTGGCGCCGCTGGGCATGTACTACACGGGCCGCGCCGCGACCCGGGGCCTCGTGCTCGGCTTTGCCTCGAGCGAGCCTCCGCTCATCCGGCGCGCCATGGAGACGCTTGCCGTGTCGATCGAAGCCGCCCGCCGGCACCGCGCGCGGCGCTGACCGTGAGGCGGCGGGCCGGAGGCCCGCCGCCTGGAACCCGCAGCCCTGCTGGCGATCAGAACGTCGCGCTGACTCCGAAGATGTAGACGCGACCCACGGTGTCGTAGTGGCTCGGGAAGGTGTTGCCCGAGTTCGAGCCCGTATCCGCGGCCTCGTTGCCCACGACCGGCTGATCCTTCTCGAACAGGTTGTTGATCGTCGCGCTCAGCCGGACGTTCGGCAGCACCTTGTAGGCCAGCGACAGGTCGAAGTAGTCGTACGCGTCGATGTTGACGAAGTCGGGATGCGGTGGCTCGTCCTGTCCTGCGCCGGGGTTGAACGTGCCGCTGCCGTCGTCGTCATCCGTCGTCAGCGCCGCAACCTGGTCCGGATGCATTGACACCGAGCCCAGGTGGCGCCACAGCAGCGAGGCCTGGAACTGGTTGAAGTCCCAGGTGGTGCGCTGGATCCAGCGGATCTCCGGACGCGGACCCCCGCAGGTCGTAGAGAAGTAGCCCAGGCAGTCGTTCAAGGCCAGCGACGGATCGCTACGGAACTCCTGTGTCAGGTACTTGTTCAGGGCGGCCATCACTTTCAGCCCGCCCAGTTGGCCGAGCCCGAACCCGATGCCGGCGCCGACCTCGATACCTTCGGCCTTTCGATACTCGAGGTTGGTGGTGAACAGCTCCACTCCGGAACCCGGCAGGACGAGGTCGCCGCCGACGCGGACGATCTTCGCGCACTGCGCCGCCTGGCCACCGGCATAGCAGGCATCCAGGATTTCCTGGGCCGAGTACGTATCGATGTAGTCGTTGATCTCGATGTCGTAATAGTCCAGCGTGACGTAGAAGTCCCGGAACGACTCGCCCAGTTTCGGCGTGAACACCATGCCAATGGTGAAGGAGTCGCCCTTCTCCGGCGAGGGGAGGTCTGCCGGGTCGGTGCCGCCAAACGTGTTGATCTGGCCGGAAACGATGTCCTGCACGGTGCCGACCTGCGCCGCCGTCATGCCGGTGGCCTGGCAGCGCGCATTCAGCGTAGTGCCCGGCCCGTTGTTCGACGCGTTGCCAACCGAGCATGGATCCCCCGCGGCGTTGTTGAGCGCAGCGACCTGCGGAGCCGCCAGCTCGCCGACGTTGGGCGCACGCACCGCGCGCTGCTGCATCACGCGCACCAGCAGCGCATCGGTCGCCGCCCAGGTCAGGCCCGCCTTCCAGGTGTTGTTGCTGCCTGCCGAACTGTAGTCGGATGCACGGTACCCGAGCTCGACGTCGAGCGACTTGACCAGCAGCGCATCGTCGACCAGCGGAATGAACGTCTCGCCGAACATTTCCGTGGCGCTGAAGCCGCCGTGGATCGGCAGGGCGTTGCCGCCCGCGCCGCCCAGGCAGCTCGCCGGCGCCAGCTTCTGGCACTCGTCGGGCTCGAACACGCCGTCTTCACGACGCCGCTCGATGCCCAGGCTCAGGGCAATGGCGCGCGCGCTGGACGGCAGTTCGAGCGGCAGCAGGCCGCTGACGACGGCCGACGTGATGTTCTGCTCGTACGACTCGCTGATCAGCGACCCCGCCCTCGCGTAGTCGGCCATCTGCGGCGAAACCGTGCCGAAGCCGCCGAACAGGTTGATCGGCACGCACGTCGGGCCCGCGCCGGGCGCGCAACTCGCGCCGTCCTCGGACTCGATCATCTGCGCGATGTTGGCCACGTTGGTGTAGCCCGCAAAGAACTGCGTGCGATCCGCCTGGCCGCGCGCGAACGACAGGTCGAAGTTCCAGGTGTCGAACACCTGCAGCTTGCCGCCGATCACGAACTGGAAGTTGTTGTTCTCGAAACCGGTCGACCGCGGCCCGAGCTCCTCGGTGCGGCGCCGGTAGGAGATCAGCAGGTCATCCGCGGCCGTGACGGTGCCGCTGGCGTCCTCGTCGCGCCAGTTCGGCAGTGCGCCGCCGGTGACGACCGTGCCGGCAACGCGGCCGGCCTCGGCCGCGTTGATCATCGCGGTCCGCGAGGCCGCGCTGATCTGCGTGTTGGTCATCGGGGTCCAGAACGTGGTGCCGAAGATGCCCGACGGCGCGATCTGCTGCGTCACGTTGGTGACGCCGTAGGAAATGCGCGAGTAGGCCCCCAGGTTCTTCATCACGTCGAAGTGACCCACGACCGTGCCGCCGAACCGCTCCTGCGGCGTCTGGTAGTAGTTGTACGGGTTGAAGTTGAACACGCTGCAGTTGGCACCGAGCGTGCCGTCGTTGCGGAACTGCTGCGTGCCGGCGAGCGTGAAGGCGTTGCTGCCCGCGATGGAAACGCGGGTCGGCATCGTGGTGCTCGAGCCGCCCGCGGTGACCGCGTTCGGCGCGGCGCAGGTGCCGGCCGAGAAGGGCGGCGCCTGGCCCGACAGAAACTCCTGGTAACCGCCACCGGTCGTGGCGGTAGTGACGATGCCAAGCTGGCCGAGCGAACGCTGGCCAAGCTGCACGCCGGTACGATCCACCCAGTTGATGCTCAGCACCGCGTTGCCGCGGCCCTCGCCGAAGTTGCCGCCCAGCACCAGCGACGACGACTTCTGCTGGCCGTCGGACTCGGCGGTGATGCTGTTGTTGTAGATGAACTCGACGCCCTCGAAGTCGCGGCGCGTGATGACGTTGATGGCGCCCGACATGGCGTCGGACCCGTACACCGCCGAGGCTCCGCCCGTGATCAGGTCGACGCGCTCGATCAGCGACACCGGGATCATCTGGGTGTCGACCACGCCGGCGACGTTGAACGGCGTGAGGCGCTTGCCGTCGATCAGGATCAGGCTGCGGGCCGTGCCGAGGCCGCGCAGGTTCACCGTCGCGGCGCCCGCGGTGCCGTTGTTGACGTTCTGGCCGTCGGCGGGAACGGTGATGGGCAACAGGCGGAAGACGCGCTCGATCTCGGGCTGCTGCTGCAGGTCGATTTCGTCGCGCTCAATCGAGAACACCGGGCTCGACGACACGATGCCGGGCGCGACGATGCGCGTGCCGGTGACTTCGATTGCTTCGAGCTCCGTGGCGTCCGAAGACGCCTCCTGGGCGCCGGCCACGCCGGCCAGGGAGAGGCCCGTCAGAATCGCCGCCCTTACGGCAAGCTGGAACGCGGCCTCATGACTGAGTTTCGCTAGCTGGTATTTCATGTGTCCCCCGATGAAAAGGAATCAACCGCTCAGGGGAATTTTCTGCCCGCGAATCGCCGCTGTGAACAGCCACTTCAGCAAGAAAAGGTAAGGCCACAGGGCGCCGCCGCCCGCCGTCGCTTCGCGCTATTTGCGTTCCTTGACCGCCACGCCGACCACCTTGACCTTGGCGCCGAACGGCAGTTGCGCAGCCTGGTAGATGGTGCGCGCCGGCCGCTTGCCCTCCGGGAACAGCTCGGCGAACAGCTTGTTCACTTCGTTGAGGTCGCGCAGGCTGCCGAAGGCGATGTCGATGAAGGCGAGGTCCGAAGGCGCGAAGTCGGCGGCCTTGAGCGCGGCAAAAACGTTCTTGAAGGCGCGCTCGCACTCGTCCCGCACGGTTCCCTTGACGTAGTTGCCCTTTGCGTCGAGCGACAACTGGCCGCTGACGTAGCAGATGTTGTCCACCACGACGGCGTGGCTGATCGGCGCGCTCCACTTGGGCAGGCCGTCGCCGCTGGCGATGTGCTTTCTCATTGTTGCTCCCGTTGTCCCCCTCGGACCCGCACATCATAGGAGAGCCGAGGCGGTTTGCCCTATCCTGCCGCCCCGTGCAGCCGACCGCCCCCAGACCCGACGTCGTAGCCGTCTGCGCCCTGAGGCCGGGGGCGCTGGACGCTCTGCTCGCGCCCTGGGGCCTCGTCATCGAGCCGGCGACCGGGGAGATTCCCGGCAGCTACTGGGGCGAGTCCGAGGCCGGGCTCATCGGCAACCGCCTGGTCCTGCGCCCCGACACGCCGGTGCACTCGGCGCTGCATGAGGCCTGCCACTGGATCTGCGCAAAAAATAGGGACGCTCACCTTTTCCCGGAAAAGGTGAGCGTCCCCTTTTTCGTGCACACCGACGCCGGCGGCGACGACCTCGAGGAATGCGCGGTGTGCTACCTGCAGATCCTGCTCGCGGACAAGCTGCCCGGCTACTCGCGCGAGCAGATGCTGGCCGACATGGACGCCTGGGGATACTCTTTTCGCCTCGGCTCGACGCGGGCCTGGTTCGAGCGCGACGCCGGCGACGCGCGCGCCTGGCTGGCTCAGAGGGCCTTGCTGACGTAGGCCGCCCCCGCCGGCAGCTCGTCGTAGCGCAGCACGCCGTCACGGCCGCGGCGCTTGATCTCGTAGAGCGCGCGATCGGCCTGCTCGAACAGTTCGGCCGGCCCCGGCCCGTCCGGCGTCTCGATCGCCGCCACGCCGGCGCTGAAGGTCAGCACCTTGAGCGGCGAGCCCTCGTGCGGAATGGCGTTCTGCTGGAGCAGCAACTGCAGGCGCTGGGCCACCTTGGCGCCGCGCACCGCCGAGGTTTCCGGCAACACCAGGCCGAATTCCTCGCCGCCGAGGCGCGCGACGATGTCGGCGGGACGCGTCGCGCAGCGCGCCATCAGCAGCGAGAACTCGACCAGGCAGCTGTCGCCCGCCGCATGCCCGTAGCGGTCGTTGTAGGCCTTGAAGTGGTCGAGGTCCAGCAGCAGCAGCGCCAGCGGCTGCCTGGAGCGGCGCGCGCGCTCCCACTCGCGCTGGAAGTGCTCGTCGAAGTAGCGCCGGTTGTACAGGTCGGTCAGCGTGTCGCGATAGGCCAGGCGCGTGAGCTCGGACTGCGCGGCGTGCAGCGCCTCTTCCGCGACGCGCCGGTCGTGGATGTCAGTCAGCGAGCCGGCAAGACGCACCAGCTTGCCGTTGGCGTCGCGCTCGGCGTGCGCGCGCGAGTTGAACCAGCGGTAGCCGCGGTGCTTGGTGTTGAAACGGAAGTCGAGGTCCATCAAGTCGCCCTTCTGGAGCTGCTGCGTGCCGAGCTGCCAGACGCGCTCGCGGTCGTCCGGGTGCAGCAGGGCGCGCAAGTTGTCCTCGGTCGGCTCCAGCTCGGTCGGGGCGTAGCCGAGCAGCTCGAAGAACCGCGGCGACCACCAGCGCCGCTGCGGCGGCCCGACCCAGCGGTCCCACACGCCGACCTCGAGGCCCTCGACCACCAGGTTGAAGCGCCGCTCGCTCTCGGCCAGCTTGTCCATCAACTCGGTGCGCCCGCGCATCTCGGCGAGGTCCGCGCTGTCCTGCTCGATGCGCTCCTCGTATTGCGGCAGCGCGCGCAGCACCAGCAGGAACATCGGGTTGGCGACGAGCAACCAGACCAGCACCGCGACCAGTCCCGGCCGGCTCGTGTCGAAGCCGGTGGTGAGCCACAGGCCCGGCAGGGCCAGCGCGACGGTCAGCGCCCACATGCCCCAGCAGTAGCGCAGCGCGAGGCGCGCTCGCATCACCGCCAGCGCCACCAGGTACAGCAGCAGCATGCAGGCGTAGTGGACGCGGAACAGGTCCACACCCGGGTCGTCGAACAGCGTGCCGTAGACCGTCGAAGCGGTGCGCTGCAGGATCAGCGCGCTGCCGATGATCAGGCCCACCAGCGCGGTGCGCTCGAGCGAGTCGCGATCGCGACGCCGCGCCGCGCGGTGCGCGAACGGGATCAGGGCAACGCAGACCAGCGCCGCCCCGCTGAACAGCGCCAGTTCCAGCATCCGGGTGGTCGGCAACTGCAGCATCGCCACGGCGCCGCCGATGGCGACCAGTGCGATCAGTGTCAGCGCCGCCTGCAGCGTGCGATAGCGCGTGTGCAGGATGGCGTCGACCATGGCGGCGGCCCGGCTAGCGCGGCGCCTGCGCCTGGCGCGCGACGGCTTCGGCCGCGCGCTTCGCCGCCCCGGGATCGCCGAGGTAGCGGTGCGACTTCGGCCTCAGCTGCGCATCGAGCTTGAACAGCAGCGGGATGCCGGTCGGGATGTTCATCTCGACGATGGCCTGCTCGGACATGCCGGTCAGGTACTTGTACAGCGCGCGCAGGCTGTTGCCGTGCGCGGCGACCAGCACCACCTGCCCGTCCTTCAGTTGCGGCGCGATCCTCGAGCGCCAGTACGGCATCACGCGCCCGAGCGTGGTCTTCAGCGACTCGGTCGCCGGCAGCAACTTCGCCGGCACGTCGGCGTAGCGCGGGTCGTGCTTCGGGTGCCCGGGATCGCTCTTCTTCATCGGCGGCGGCGGGATGTCGTAGCTCCGGCGCCAGACCTTGACCTGCGCCTCGCCGTACTGCGCCGTCGTCTGCGCCTTGTCGAGCCCCTGCAGCGCGCCGTAGTGGCGCTCGTTGAGCCGCCAGGTGTTGTGCACCGGGATCCACATCTGGTCCATCACGTCGAGGGCGGTCCACAGCGTGCGGATGGCGCGCTTGAGCACGCTGCTGTGCGCGACATCGAACTTCAGCCCCTCGTCCTTCATGAGCTGGCCGGCCTTGCGCGCTTCGTCGAGGCCGAGCGCGGTCACGTCGACGTCGACCCAGCCGGTGAAGCGGTTCTCGAGGTTCCACTGGCTCTGGCCGTGGCGGAGCAGGACGAGGGTGCGGGTCGGCATGTCAGAACAGGGCCTCGGGTCGAAGGGTCTTGAAATACTCCAGCGCACGCGGGTTGGCCAGAGCGTCCGCGTTCTGGACCGGCCGGCCGTGGATCAGCTCCCTCACCGCCAACTCGGTGATCTTGCCACTGATGGTGCGCGGCACCTCGGGGCATGGCAACACCTGCGCCGGCACGTGCCTCGGGGTCAACTTCGCCCGGATCGCCTTGCGGATGGTGTCCTTCAGGCCGTCCGACCAGGCCACGCCGTCGCGCAGCCGCACGAACAGCACCACCCGATCGTCGTTGTCATGGCGGTGCGCGACCGCCACCGATTCCAGCACCTCGGGCAACGCGTCCACCACGCGGTAGATCTCGGCGGTGCCGATGCGCACGCCGCCGGGATTGAGCGTCGCGTCCGAGCGCCCGCTGATGACCAGGCCGCCGGTCGGCATCAGCTGGGCATAGTCGCCGTGGTGCCAGACACCGGGAAAGCGCGAGAAGTACGCGGCGCGGTATTTCGCGCCGTCCGGGTCGTTCCAGAACCCGATCGGCATGGACGGAAACGGCTGCGTGCAGACCAGCTCGCCGGGCACGTCGCGCGCCGGCGCGCCGTTCTCGTCGACCACGTCCACCGCCATGCCCAGGCCGCGGCACTGCAGCTCGCCGCGGTACACCGGCAGCTGCGGGTCGCCCAGCGCGAAGCAGGAAATGATGTCGGTGCCGCCGGAGATCGAGGCCAGCTGCAGGTCGGCCTTGACCGACTGGTAGACGAAGTCGAACTGCTCGGGCGCCAGCGGCGAGCCGGTGGACAGCAGCACGCGCAGCCTGGGCAGCGCGTGGTGCTCGCGCGGCTTGTAGCCGGCCTTCTCCAGCGCCGCGAGGTAGCGCGGGCTGATGCCCATGTGGGTGAAGCCCTCGCGCTGCGCCATTTCCCACAGCGCCTCGGGGCCGGGATGCGTCGGCGCGCCGTCGTACAGCACCACGGTGGCGCCGGCGGCCAGCCCGGACACCAGCCAGTTCCACATCATCCAGCCGCAGGTGGTGTAGAAAAACAGCCGGTCGCCGGGCTGCACGTCGGTGTGCAGCATCAGTTCCTTCAGGTGCTGGAGCAGCGTGCCCCCGGCGCCGTGCACGATGCACTTGGGAGCGCCGGTGGTGCCCGACGAATACAGGATGTACAGCGGGTGATCGAACGGCAGTTGCGCGAATTCGAGCGCGCCGGGCGCCTGGTAATCGTCGATCAACGAAATGGGGACAGAACTATTTTTCCCGGAAAATAGTTCTGTCCCCTTTTTTTCGGCCAGGAACGGCACGATCACCAGGCGCTTCAAGTCCGGCAGCGCGGCGCACACCTGCGCCACGCGCTCGCGCGTATCGACCGGCTTGCCGGCGTAGCGATAGCCGTCGCAGGCGAACAGCACCTTCGGCGCGATCTGGCCGAAGCGCTCGAGCACGCCCTGCAGGCCGAAGTCGGGCGAGCACGACGACCAGGTCGCGCCCAGGCTGGTGGTGGCCAGCATTGCGATCACCGCCTCGAGCGTGTTCGGCAGGAAGCCGGCGACGCGGTCGCCCTTGCCCACGCCGTCGGCCTTGAGCGCCGCCGCCACCGCGCGCACCCGCTCGCGCAACTCGGGCAGCGTCAGTGCGCGCCGGCGCCCGCTCTCGTCGAGCGCGATCAGGGCCGGTGCGTCGCCCGGCGGCCGCAGCCGCCCGTCCTTGAGCAGGTTTTCGGCGAAGTTGAGCGCGGCGCCCTCGAACCAGCGCGCGCCGGGCATCAGCGCGCCGGCGCGCAGCACTTCGGGCGCCGCGCGGAAGGCGCGCACGTCGCAGAAGTCCCAGACCATCTGCCAGAACCGCGCCGGGTGGCGGATCGACCAGCGCCACAGGAGGTCGTAGTCGCCGGTGCGCGGCACGTCCGGCCCCTGCTCGCGCGCCACGCGCTGGGTGAAAGCCGCCATGTGGGTGGCCCCGGCGCGGCGCGCATCCGGCTTCCAGATCGGCAGGCTCATCGGAGGCGGCATGGTAACGAAACCGGCGCTACACTGTAACGCTCTGATTTTCCGGGGGAAGGCTATGACAGGGCTCATCTGGCTCGGCGTACTCGTCGCGCTGCTCGTCTACGGCGTGGTGATCTACAACGGGCTGGTCAACCTCAAGCACGCGGTGTCGCAGGCCTGGAGCAACATCGACGTGCTGCTCAAGCAGCGCCACGACGAGCTGCCCAAGCTGGTCGAGACCTGCAAGCAGTACATGCAGTTCGAGCGCGGCACGCTCGAGGCGGTGATGCAGGCCCGCGCCGCGGCCCACTCCGCGCGCGAGCGCGGCGACGTCAAGGGCGTCGGCGCGGCCGAGGGCGCGATGCGCCTGGGGCTGGGCAACATCCTCGCCACCGCCGAGGCCTACCCCGAGCTGAAGGCCAACCAGTCGATCCAGACCCTGCTGGGCCGCATCACCGGCCTGGAGAACTCGATCTCCGACCGGCGCGAGTTCTACAACGAGGCGGTCAACCGCAACAACGTGCGCATCGAGCAGTTCCCCGACGTCGTCGTCGCCCGCCTGCTGAACTTCGGCGCGCGCGACCTGCTGGTGTTCAGCGAGGACGAAAAGAAGGACGTCGACATCAAGGCCCTGTTCAGCGCGACCTGACGCCGTGTGACCGAGTTCTTCGCCAGCGCGCCGCCCGCCGACTTCTTCTGGTGGACCGCCGCGGCCGCCGCCGCGGCCCTGGCCGCGTTCGTCGGCTGCTTCGTGTTCCTGCACCGCGCGCGCCTGATGGAGAACATGCCGACCTCGCGCCTGCGCTCGGCCGCGCAGGGTTACGTCGAGCTGGAGGGCGACGCCCGGCTGATGGAAGGCCCGCCGATCATTGCGCCGCTGACCAAGACCCGCTGCGTCTGGTGGAACTACCGCATCGAGGAGAAGCAGCAGAGCGGCAAGAACAGCAACTGGGTGACGATCGACAAGGGCCGCAGCGACGACTGCTTCGAGCTCGACGACGGCACCGGCAAATGCGTGGTGGACCCCGACGGCGCCAACGTGATCCCGCGCCATTCGCAGACCTGGTACGGCTCGAGCCGCCGGCCGGACACCTCGCCCGCCATCGGCCGCGGCTGGCTGCGCGCGGGCTTCTCCAGGTACCGCTACGTCGAGGAGCGCCTGCACTTCAGCGAGCCGCTCTACGCGCTCGGCACCTACCGCACCCAGGCCGGCGGCCCGGATTCCTTCGACGAGAAGCTCGACCTGAAGGAGCTGCTCGAGAAGTGGCGCGCCGACAAGAAGATGATGGCGCTGTTCGACGTCAACAAGGACGGCACGGTGGACCAGAAGGAATGGGACGCGGCGCGCCGCATGGCGGTGAAGAAGGTGCGCGAGGAGCACGTGCAGCGCGCGGTGGGCAGCACCGACCTCCACATCCTGGCCAGGCCGCGCGACGGTCGCCCCTACATCCTGTCGGGCATCCCGCAGGCGGCGCTGATCCGGCGCTGGCGCCTGTCCTCGTTCGCCTGCCTCGCGGTCGCCGCGGGCGCCGGCTACGTCGTGCTCGCCGCGCTGCTGGCGCGCCGGATGATCGCGTGAAGATCCTCCGCCCCGCCCGCACCCAGCCGCCCCGCCTGCCGAACCTCGGGCCGGTGTCGTCGCGCTGGCTGGCTTCGGTCGGTATCCGTCGCCGCTCCGACCTGATCCGCGTCGGGCCGGTCGAGGCCTGGCTGCGGGTCAAGGCCGCCGGGCACAAGCCCTCGCTGAACCTGCTGTGGGCGCTGGCCGGCGCCGAGCGCGGGCTGCGCTGGAGCAAATTGTCACAGGAAGACCGCCACCGGCTGCTGCTGGAGCTCGATGCCGCGGCGACGCGCGCGGGGCCCGCCCGCCAGCGCTGACCGTGAAAATCGCCAGCTGGAACGTCAACTCGCTGCGCGTGCGGCTGCCGCACCTGCTCGACTGGCTCAAGGCCAATCCAGTGGACGTGATCGGGCTGCAGGAGCTCAAGCTGCAGGACGAGCAGTTCCCGCTGGCCGAGCTCCAGGCGCTCGGCTACCACGCCGCGGTCAACGGCCAGAAGACCTACAACGGCGTCGCGCTGCTGAGCCGGACGCCGCCGCAGGAGGTGGCGCGTGACCTGCCGAACTTCACCGACGACAGCAAGCGCCTGATCGCGGCCACGGTGGACGGCGTGCGCGTGATCAGCGCCTACGTGCCCAACGGCCAGAGCGTGGGCTCGGACAAATATGCCTACAAGCTGCGCTGGCTGGAGGCGCTCGCCGGCCACCTGCGCTCCGAGCTCGCCCGCTTCCCGCGGCTGGCCATCGTCGGCGACTATAACGTCGCGCCGGCCGACGCCGACGTGCACGATCCGGTCGCCTGGGAGGGCCAGGTGCTGTGCTCCGAGCCCGAGCGCGCGGCGTTCCGGGCGCTGCTGGCGGCCGGCCTGGCCGATGCGTTCTCGCTGTTCCCGCGCCCCGCGCAGCCGTACACCTGGTGGGACTACCGGCAGGGCGCCTTCCGCCGCAACCTCGGCCTGCGCATCGACCATGTGCTGCTGTCGCCGGCGCTCGCCGGCAAATGCTCGTCCTTTCAAATAGATACGGCGCCACGCCGGCTCGAGCGGCCGTCGGATCACGCCCCTGTCATTGCGCACGTAAATCCGTAAGATGTGCGACTTGGTTCGCACCGCGAGGGGCGGCGCGAGCCTACGATTACTGCAGCGGAGCGGGGACCCATGCAGCCACGTAACTCCCATTTCGACGTCACCAACACCGTCATGATCTCGGACCCGCGGGCGGTCGCGCGCGAGGTCTGCCGGCTGTTGAAGCACGTCTACCCGAAGGCCGACCTGGCCCCGGTGCGCAAGGCCTTCGACACCTTCACGCGCATCTACAGCGGCACCCTGCCCGGCTACCACGGCTGCGACACCTGGTACCACGACGCGCAGCACAGCCTCGACTGCACGCTGGCGCTGGCGCGGCTGATCGACGGCTACGAGCGCACCGCGGGCAAGCACCGGCTGGGACACCGCCGCGCGCGCATCGGCGTGATCTGCGCGCTGTTCCACGACGTCGGCTACATCCGCCGGCTCGACGAGACCCAGTTCCGCAACGGCGCCGAGCTGACGCTGTGCCACGTCACCCGCAGCGGCGAGTTCCTGGCCGAGTTCCTGCCGACGGTGGGCTTCAAGGCCGAGGCGCAGATGGTGCGCAAGCTGGTGCACTTCACCGGCTACGAGATGGCGCTCGACGCGATCAAGGTCAGCGACGCCAGGGACCGCCGGCTCGGCTTCCTGCTCGGCACCGCCGACCTGATGGCGCAGATGGCCGACCGCAACTACCCCGAGAAATGCCGCGACTTCCTGTACCACGAGTTCGTCGCCTGCGGGCTGGCCGGCGAACGCCAGCCCGGCAAGCCCAAGCCGGTGTACAGCTCGCCCGACGACCTGCTGCGCAAGACCCCGGAGTTCGCGCGCAAGATTTTCAACGACCGGCTCGACGGCTACTTCGAGGGCGCCTACCGCTACATCGAGGACCACTTCGGCGGCACCAACCCCTACCTCGCCGAGATCCGCCGCCACATCGACTTCATCCGCCAGGCGGTGGACCAGGGCAGCACCGACCTGCTGCGCCGGCATCCGGAGAGCATCAACGCCCATACGCTGCGCCAGATCACCGGCATCCACGTGGCGGATCGCCGCGGCGTGGCCGCATCCATGCCCCTGCACAGCCGTCGCACCCGCCGCTCGCGCGTCGCCGCCGCCGACTTCGTGCCGGCCTGAGGGCCCGCCCGCGCGCGGCGAGCGCCGCGCTATGATGCTTGCGCGTCAGGCCTGAGGGGGCCGGGGACCCATGCGCGAGCGTCGCAGCCACTACGACGTCACCAACACCGTGTGCATCGCGGACCCGCACGCGGTCAGCGACCTCGTCTGCGGCATTTTCGAGCGGCTGTTCCCGCGCACCGACCTGGCGCCGGTGCGCATCGCCTTCGACACCTTCACGCGGCTGTATGCCGGCATCCTGCCGGGCTACCACGGCTGCGACACCTGGTACCACGACGTCCAGCACAGCCTCGACTGCACGCTGGCGCTGGCGCGGCTGATCGACGGCCACGAGCGCAGCGTGCCGAAGCGCTCGCGCATCGGCGAGCGGCGCGCGCGGCTCGGCATCGTCTGCGCGCTGTTCCACGACTCGGGCTACATCCGCCGCTACGACGAGTCGCAGTTCCACAACGGCGCCGAGTTCACCTTCTACCACGTGGCGCGCAGCGCCAATTTCCTGACCGATTTCCTGCCGAAGATCGGCTTCACGCGCGAGGCGCGGCTCGCCGGCCGCCTGGTGCACTTCACCGGCTACGAGATCGCGCTGAACAAGATCAACGTGCGCGACCCGCTCGACCGCCGGCTGGGCTTCATGCTCGGCACCGCCGACCTGATCGCGCAGATGGCCGACCGCTGTTACCTCGAGAAGTGCCGTAACTATCTATTTCACGAGTTCCGCGCCTGCGGCCTGGCGGCGCCGGGCATTCCCGGCGGGCCGGCGCCGATGTACAAGTCGCCCGACGACCTGATGCGCAAGACGCCGGAGTTCATCGACAAGCTCTTTCGCGAGCGGCTCGACGGTTACTTCCGCAAGTCCTACAAGTACATGGCGGTGCACTTCAACGGCATCAACCCGTACATGATGGCGATCGAGAAGCACGCCGAGCACCTGCGGCGCATCATCGCCACCAACACCATCGGCGAGCTGCGCCGGCGCCCGCGCAGCATCAACGCGCGCGCGCTGCGCAACCTGTTGAACGTGCGCCTGTCGGAGCTGCGGCCGCGCCGCCGCAAGTCGGCCCTGCCCCGCCAGCGCCTGCGCATCTCGGCGCGCAAGCTGGCGCAGCAGCCGGGAACCTACCTGCCGACCTGAGGCGCCTCCGTCTCCACCGGGCGCAGGCGCTTCATCGCCCCGGTACCCACGCCGCGCGGATCGGCGGCAGCCTGCAGCGCGTCGCCGCTCCGGTCCCACCACACCGCGTGCATCAGGCCCCAGCCGCCGGGCACCAGGCGCAGCGTGTGGCCGAGCTGCTTGAGCCGCGCCTGCTCGGCCTCGGACAGCGCGCCGGGCTCGAAATCGACGCGGTCCGGCAGGTACTGGTGGTGGTAGCGCGGCAACGCGACCGCGTGCCGGGCATCGCCCCCCGCGATGAAGTCCAGCACGCCGAACAGCACCTGGCTGATGATGCGGCTGCCGCCCTTGCCGCCGATGATCAGCAGGCCGCGCTCGCCCTCGACGAAGGTCGGCACCATGCTCGACAGCGGCCGCTTGCCCGGCGCCACGGCGTTGGCCGTCGAGCCGATCAGGCCGAAGGCGTTGCTCGCCGTCACGCTGGCGGCGAAATCGTCCATCTCGTTGTTGAGCAGCACGCCGGTGCCGGGCGGCATGAAGCCGGAGCCGAACTCGAGGTTGACGGTCTCGGTCGCGGCGACGCGGTTGCCGGCGGCATCGAGGATCGAGAAGTGCGTGGTGTTGGCGGCCTCGGCCGGCATCGGCGCGTCCACGCTGGGCGTCGCCGCGTCGGCCTCGATGTCGCGCGCCTGCC
This sequence comes from Gammaproteobacteria bacterium, assembly GCA_052386975.1. GTDB lineage: Bacteria > Pseudomonadota > Gammaproteobacteria > Nevskiales > Nevskiaceae > JACPFV01. The sequence continues at coordinate 18,239 of JBQTJQ010000059.1, forward strand.
CCAGCAGGTACTCGCGCGATAACAATCTGTACAGCGGATTGGCGACGAACGCCGGGTCGCCGAGCAGGCGCCGGTCGCGGTAGGCGCGGCGCATCGCCTCGACCATCTCGTGCCTGGCCTGCGCGCCGTCGGCCGGTGGCCAGCCGCGCGCCTCGAGCATGGCCAGGATCTGCGCCAGCGTCACGCCGCCGGCCGACGGCGGCGGCGCCACCGTGATGCGGTAATCGCGGAAGAAGAACTGCAGCGGCTTGCGCTCGACCACCTTGTAGCGCGCGAAGTCCTCCGCCTGCCAGATGCCGCCACCCTGCTTCACGCCGGCCAGCAGCTTGTCGGCGACCGGCCCCTGGTAGAACCCGGCGCGGCCGTCGCGCGCCACCGCCTCGAGCGTGGCGGCGAGGTCGGGTTGCCTGATGACGGCGCCGGCCTCGAGCGGCTTGCCGCCGGGCAGGTAGACCAGCGCCGCGGCCGGCGAGAAGCGGTCCTTGTTCCCGGCGATCTGCCCGGCCTTGCCGGGCTCGATGGCGAAACCCTCGCGGGCGATGCGCACCGCCGGCATCAGCAGCCGCGCCAGCGGCCTGGTGCCGTACTTCTGCGCGACGTGGTGCCAGGTCGCCGGCAGGCCCGGGATCGCGGCCGAGCGGGCGCCGTCGCGCGAGGCCTTCGGGATGGCCACGCCTTTGGAGTCGAGGAACATCTTCGCGTTCGCCGCCAGCGGCGCGACCTCGCGGCCGTCGACCAGCGTCTCGAAGCCGTCGGACTCGCGGTGCAGCAGGAAGAAGCCGCCGCCGCCGATGCCGGTGCTCTGCGAGGCGACCACGGTCAGCACCGCGCTGACCGCCACCGCGGCGTCGAAGGCGTTGCCGCCGTCCTCGAGGATCTCGACACCGGCCGCGGTGGCCAGCGGGTGCGCGGTGGCGAGCGCGTATCCGGGCGGGGTGTCGGCTGCGCGCGCCGACAACGTGAAACAGAGAACGAATATTTCACACAAAGACACAAAGAGCACGAAGAAAGAGTTTCTTGAATTCTTCCTTTGTGTCCTTCGTGTCTTTGTGTGAAACATTCTGTTTCTTACTTTGCGATCGCCGTCAGCTTGCGGTACTTCGCCATCAGCTGCTCCTGCGTCTCGGCGTGGTCCGGGTCGAGCGGGATGCAGTTGACCGGGCACACTTTGACGCACTGCGCCTCGGAAAAGTGCCCGACGCATTCGGTGCACAGCTCCGGGTCGATCTGGTAGATCTCCGGACCCTGCGAGATGGCGTGGTTCGGGCAGACCGGCTCGCAGACGTCGCAATTGATGCACTCGTGGGTGATCTTCAGGGCCATCGTGTCATTCCGG
>JBQTJQ010000060.1:0-9272 GCA_052386975.1 Gammaproteobacteria bacterium
CGGAATCGATGGCCGCGCAGATGGGCGGCGCGGTGGTGCAGTCCACCACCGGCATCGATCCGCAGGTGCTCGGCATCGCCACCAACGTGTTCTTCCTGCTGCCGCACTCGCGCACGCACGAGTCGGAGGCCGACGTGCTCGGCCTGGACTACATGGCCAACGCCGGCTTCGATCCGCGCCAGGCGCCGGTGCTGTGGCAGAACATGGCTGCGGCCGGCGGCGACAAGCCGCCTGAAGTTCTTTCCACGCATCCGTCGGACAAGACCCGCATCGACGGCCTGACGCGGCGGCTCAAGATCGCGATGCCGCTCTACGAGCAGGCGCAGGCGGCGGGCAAGAAGCCGGCCTGCAAGTAGCTCAGGCCTTGCGCGCCGGCCGGCGCGCGCTGACGCTGCCTTCCTTCAACAGCGGCGCACCCTCCGAGGGGTCCTGCACGAAGTGGCAGGCCGCGTAGGCGCCCTCGCCGACCTTGCGCAGGTGCGGCGTGTCGCGCGCGCACACGTCGTCGGCCATCGGGCAGCGCGTGCGGAACACGCAGCCGCTCGGGGGATCCAGCGGATCGGGCATCTCGCCGTCGAGCGCCACCGGATGCCTGCCCGGCTCGGCGCCGGGCATCGAGGCCAGCAACGCGCGCGTGTACGGATGGCGCGGCCGTGCGAACAGCTCCTCGGCCGTGGTCTGCTCCATCACCCGCCCGAGGTACATGACCAGCACGCGCCGGCACGCCTGCTGGATCACGGTGAGGTCGCGCGAAATCAGGACCAGCGCGAGGCGCTGCTCGCGCTGAAGCTGGTTCAATAGGTCCAGCACCTGCGCCCGAGTGGCCGCGTCGAGCGCCGATACCGGCTCATCGCAGATCAGCACCTTGGGCTTCACCGCCAGCGCGCGGGCGATGCCGGCGCGCTGGCACTGGCCGGCATCCAGCTCGTACGGATAGCGGTTCGCCGCCTCTCCCAGGCCGACGCGTGCAAGCAACTCGAGCACGCGCGCCGCGCGCGCGGCAGCGTCGAGCTCCGGAGACAGCGAGCGCAACGGCTCCTCCACGCTCCGCGCAATCGTCATTCGCGGGTCGAGGCTCGCCACCGGGTCCTGGAACACCATCTGGATGTCGCGCCGCAGTGGCCGCCAGTGCAGGTCGTCGAGGTGCGAGAGATCCTTGCCGTCGAGCACCATGCCGCCCGAGTTGGTGTCCTGCAGCCCGACCAGTGCCCGCGCCAGCGTGGTCTTGCCGCAGCCCGCTTCGCCGACAATGCCGAGCGCCTCGCCGGCCTGCAGGTCGAAGTGCACGTCGTCCACCGCGCGCAGCAGGCCGGCGCGCGACCAGGGCCAGCGCCCCGCCGGGTGATGGTCGATGGTCAGCCGGCGCACGGACAGGACCGGCTTCATGGGTCCCGCTCCCGCAACTGCAAGCGCCAGGAACGCGCATAGGCGCCGTCCCTGGCCAGCAACTGGTCGTGCGTGCCGTGCTCGACCACGCGGCCCCGCTCGAGGAACACGATCAGGTCGGCATCGGTGATGGTGGACAGCCGGTGCGCGATGACGAGCGTCGTGCGGTCGGCCGCGACCTCGCGGATCGCGCGCAGGATCGCCTGCTCGGCGTGCGAATCCAGCGACGACGTCGCCTCGTCGAAGATCATGATGCGCGGGTCTTTCAGCAGCGCGCGCGCGATGGCCACGCGCTGCTTCTCGCCACCGGACAGCTTGAGCCCGCGCTCACCGACCTTGGTGGCGTAGCCCTCGGGCAGCTGGGCGATGAAGCCGTCGAGGTGGGCGAGGCGCGCCACCCGCTCGACCTCGGCGCGCGAGGCGCCGGTCCTGCCGTAGGCGATGTTGTACTCGAGAGTGTCGTTGAACAGCACCGTGTCCTGCGGCACCACGCCGATGGCGGCGCGCAGCGATTCCTGGGTGAGCTCGCGCAGGTCCACGCCGTCGATGGCGATGCGCCCGCCGCTGACGTCGTAGAACCGGAACAGCAGGCGCGCCAGCGTGGACTTGCCCGAGCCGCTGGGCCCGACCACCGCGACCTTGTGCCCGGCCGGGATCTCGAAGCTGACTTCGTGCAGGATCTGGCGCGACGGGTTGTACGAGAAGCTGACCTCCTGGAACTGCACCGACGGCCGCAGCGACGTGAGCGCGCGGGCGCCCGGCGCGTCGGTCACGCGCGGCTGCTGCTGCAGCAGCGCGAACATGCGCTGCATGTCGGTCAGCGCGCGGCGGATTTCGCGGTAGACGAAGCCCAGCACGTTGAGCGGGATGAACAGCTGCACCATGTAGGCGTTGATGGCGACGAAGTCGCCGAGCGTCATCGCCCCGCTGGCCACGCGCTGCGCCGCGAGGATCATCATCCAGGTCAGGCCGCCGGCGATGATCAGCGACTGGCCGAGGTTCAGCAGCGACAGCGTCACGCGGCTCTGGGTCTGCGCGCGCTCCCAGTCGGCCAGCGAGCGGTCGTATTCGTTGGACTCGTGGCGCTCGTTGCCGAATAGCTTCACGGTTTCGTAGTTCAGCAGCGAATCGATGGCGCGGGTGTTGGCGCGCGAATCGAGCTGGTTTGCTTCGCGTACAAACTTGGTCCTCCACTCGGTGATCGCGACTGAGAACACCACGTACAGGGCCACCGAGCCGAGCGCCAGGCCGGCGAAAGCGGGAGCGAATGTCGCGGCAAGGATCGCGACCACCAGCGCCAGCTCGAACAGCGTCGGCAGGATGTTGAACAGCATGAAGCGCAGCAGGAAGCTGATGCCGGCGGTGCCGCGCTCGATGTCGCGGCTCAATCCGCCGGTGCGCCGCGACAGGTGGAAGTCGAGGTCGAGCGCGTGCAGGTGGCGGAACACATTCAGCGCGGCGCGGCGCATGGCGCGCTCGGCCACGCGCCCGAACACCACGTCGCGCAGCTCGCCCAGCAACACATTCGCGAAGCGCAGCGCGCCGTAGGCGGCGAGCAGCGCCAGCGGCACGACCACCAGCGCGCTGTCGTCATTCCGGCGAAAACCGGAGTCCAGTGAATCGACAATGCCCTTGAGGACGAGCGGCAACACCACCCCCGCAACCTTCGCCAGCACCAGGCAGGACATCGCCACGATCACGCGGCCGGGGAAGTCCTTCAGGTACGGCCACAGCGTGCCCAGCGCGCGCCACTCGGGCGCCGGCGCCGGCTCGCCGGACTCGGGGATTTTCGAAATGCGTCGGACCATGGGAACATTCCTACTATGACGCATCCCGTCCTCAAGTACGGCGGCATCGCCGCGATGGCCGCGGTCGTTGCCGCGGCCAAGCTGGCCGGCGGCACGCCGCCGGAGCTGCTCGGTGTGCGCGCCGAGTTCGTGCTGTTCGGCCTCACGCTGCTCGGCGTGGCGCTGCTGCACCACCGCACCTTCGAGGTCGCGGTCACCGGGCTCGGCTTCATCCTGCTGCTCAAGTTCCTGTGCGTGGCGGACTTCGCCTTGCTGGCGCACCTGAAGCACGAGGCCTCGATCCTCACCAACCTGCTTGGCCTGCTGCTCGGCTTCGCCGTGCTGGCGCGCCACTTCGAGCAGTCCGAGCTGCCGGAGCTGCTGCCGCGCTGGTTGCCCGACGGCTTCATGGGCGGCTTCGTGCTGCTGGTGATCGTGTTCGTGCTGTCCGCGTTCCTCGACAACATCGCCGCCGCGATGATCGGCGGCACCATCGCCATGCACGTCTACAAGGGCCGCGTCGACATCGGCTTCCTCGCCGCCATCGTCGCGGCCAGCAACGCCGGCGGCGCCGGCAGCGTGCTCGGCGACACCACCACCACCATGATGTGGATCGACGGCGTGTCCTGGCTCGACGTCACGCACGCCTACGCCGCCGCGGTTCCCGCGCTGCTGTTCTTCGGCCTGTTCGCGGCGCAGCAGCAGCACCGCCACCAGCCGATCCAGCGCGACGCGACGTCCACCGCGCAACTGCGCCCCGCGCGCCTCGTCGCGGTCGCGCTGATCCTCGCCGGCACCATCGCCACCAACGTACTGCTGGACTTCCCGGCCGTGGGCGTGTGGATCGCGATCGTCCTGTGCGCGCCGTTCATGCAGACCGACTGGCACGTGGTGCCCAAGTCGCTGAAGGGCAGCCTGTTCCTGGTGGCGCTGGTGCTGTGCGCGTCCATGATGCCGGTCGAGGCGCTGCCGGCCGCGTCGTGGCAGACCGCGTTCGGGCTGGGCTTCCTGTCGAGCGTGTTCGACAACATCCCGCTCACCAAGCTGGCGCTGCAGCAGGGCGGCTACGACTGGGGCGTGCTGGCCTACGCCGTCGGCTTCGGCGGCTCGATGATCTGGTTCGGCTCATCGGCCGGCGTGGCGATCAGCAACATCTTCCCGCGCGCCAAGTCGGTCGGCGGCTGGCTGGCACGTGGCTGGCACGTGCCCGTGGCCTACGTGATCGGCTACTTCGTGCTGCTGCTCACGCTCGGCTGGGAGCCGCACGACCCGCACAAGTAGCTAGACGATCGGCGCCTCGCCGCTCGGGCCGCGCTCCATCGCCGCGGTGCGCTCGCGCATGTGGCCGAGCGCCTTGCCGACCTCTTCGGGATTTTCGACGCGCGCGATGTGGAACAGCGCGTCGCCTTCGTGCACCAGCGGCAGGTTGAGCCGGCCGATGATCACGCCGGTGGCCGGGCTCACCACCGGCTCCTCCTCGTCCGACAGCGGGTCGCCGACGATGCCCAGGCGCTGGCCTTCGTTGACCACGTCGCCGAGCGCGACCTGCGAGCGCAGCACGCCGCTCGAGGGCGAGCGCGCCCAAGTGCTCGACTTGGCGATGACCGCCTCCTCGGGCGGCTTGCGCGTGCCCTTGGGCCGCTCGAGCATGCCGACCTCGTACAGGACATTCAGCACGCCCTGCACGCCGATGCGGATGCAGACCTCGTCGAAGCGCAGCGCCTCGGCCGACTCGTACAGCACCACCGGGATGCCCTTCTTGGTGGTGTACTCGCGCAGCGTGCCCTCGGTCGGCTCGGAGTTCAGTAACAGGGGGATGCCGAAGGCGCTGCACAGGCGCAGCGTCGTCGGGTTCGACAGGTCGCCGCGGATCTGCGGCAGGTTGGGCCGGTGGACCGCGCCGGTGTGCAGGTCGATGCCGTAGTCGCTGCGGTCGACGATTTCCTTCAGGAACAGGTTGGCCAGCCGCGCCGCCAGTGAGCCGGACTTGCTGCCCGGGAAGCTGCGGTTGAGGTCGCGGCGGTCCGGCAGGTAGCGCGACTGGTGCAGGAACGCCAGCGTGTTGACGATCGGCACCACCAGCAGCGTGCCCTTGAGGTCCGCCAGCGCCGGCATCCGCAGCAGCCGGCGGATGATCTCGACGCCGATGATCTCGTCGCCGTGCAGCGCCGCGCTGACGAACAGGGTCGAGCCCGGCTCGCGCCCGCGGTGCACCACCAGCGGCAGCGACACCGGCGCGCTGGTGTAGAGGTTGACCACCGGCAGCTCCATGCGCACGCGCTCGCCCACCGCGATGCTGCGCCCGCCGATCGTGAAGTCCCCGTCCTTGCCCATGGCTTCAGCCCTTCCCCCGCGTGCGCGTCTTGTTCGGCCGCGCATGCTGTTCGATGAACTCGATGATACGGCCGGCGACGTCGACGCCGGTGGTGGTCTCGATGCCCTCGAGGCCCGGCGAGCTGTTGACCTCCAGCACGGCGGGGCCCTTTTTGGTGCGCACCAGGTCCACGCCGGCGACGTTGAGCCCGATGATCCTGGCGGCGCGCTTGGCGGTGGCTTCCTCGGCGCGCGTCAGCTTGACCGTGCTGGCGCTGCCGCCCTTGTGCAGGTTGCTGCGGAACTCGCCGGGCGCGGCCTTGCGCTTCATCGCCGCGACCACCTGGCCGCCGACCACGAAGCAGCGCAGGTCGGTGCCCTTGGCCTCCTCGATGTACTCCTGCACCAGGAAGTAGGCGTCGAGGTCGCGGAACGCGTCGATCACGCTGTCGGCGGCCTTGTCGGTCTCGGCCAGCACCACGCCCTTGCCCTGGGTGCCCTCGATCAGCTTGATGATCACCGGCGCGCCGCGCACCAGCTTGATGATGTCGGCGGTGTCGTCAGGCGAGTGGGCGAAGGTGGTGACCGGCAGGCCGAGGCCGCGCCGGGCCAGCAGCTGCAGCGAGCGCAGCTTGTCGCGTGCGCGGCTGATCGCGATCGATTCGTTCACGCAGTAGGTGCCCATCATCTCGAACTGGCGCACTACGGCGGCGCCGTAGAACGTCACCGAGGCGCCGATGCGCGGGATCACCGCGTCGAAGCGTTCGAGCCGCTCGCCGCGGTAGTGGATCTCCGGCGACTTGGGGGCGATGTTAAAGTAGCAGCGCAGCACGTCGATCACGCGCACCGTGTGGCCGCGCTTCTCCGCCGCCTCGACCAGCTTGCGGGTGGAATAGAGCGTGCGGTCGCGCGACAGGATCGCGATTTTCACGTGGGGACTGTGCCCTTTTTCCCGTCCTTATGGGAAAAAGGGGACTGTCCCCTTTTTCTGGTCTTCGGACGCCCGAGCGTGTACGACTGCGCCGGATCCACCCGGAAGCGGCCGGCCAGCGCGGTGCGCGCCAGCAGCATGCGGAACTTCATGTTGTCGCGGGCGGTGAGCGTGAGCTCGATCGGCCAGCGCCGGCCGCCGAGCTCGACCGCGGTGCGGATCACCGGGCGCAGCTCGCGGTGGCCGCCGGAATCGGTGACCCAGCGCTCGTCGGCCAGCGCGGTCTCGACCCAGACCTCGCGGTCGGACTTGCGCCGCGGGTGGATGCCGAAGCGCACGCGCCCGTTCGCCAGCTTCTCGACGAAGAAGGCGTGGATCGCGGAGGTCCGGGCACCCGTGTCGACCTTGGTCTTCAGGCGCCGGATGCCCAGCTCGGGGAGCGCCACGTACTCGCGCCACCCCAGGGTCATGAGCGCGCTCATGAACTTAGTCTAGCCCGCCTCCCGGGCCTATACTTGGCGCCGAAAATTTTCCCGGAGCGCCCCCAATGGCCCAGCCCCAGCCCAAGCCCGACATGAACAGCACGATGGTCGTGAAGACCGGCTGGCGCCCGCCCGGCTACAAGTACCGGACGCTCGAGGAGTTCTACCCGTTCTACCTGGGCGAGCACGCCAACCGCACCTGCCGGCGCCTGCACTTCATCGGCACCACGCTGGCGCTGGTGCTGCTGTCGGCGGCGCTGACCTTCCAGATGTGGTGGCTGATCGCGGTGGCGCTGGTGCAGGGCTACGCCTGGGCCTGGATCGGGCACTACTTCTTCGAGCACAACAAGCCCGCCACCTTCAAGTACCCGCTGCTGTCGTTCCGGGGCGACTGGAAGATGTGGTGGGACATGCTCACCGGCAAGATCGCGTGGTAGGAAATGGTGGTCTGACCCCCATTTCCTACGAAGTCATCGTCGTCGGCGGCGGCCACGCCGGCGCCGAAGCCGCGCTGGCCGCGGCGCGCATGGGGCGGCGCGTGTTACTGGTTACCCAGAGCATCGAGACGCTGGGGCAGATGTCGTGCAACCCGGCCATCGGCGGCATCGGCAAGGGCCACCTGGTCAAGGAGATCGACGCGCTCGGCGGACTGATGGCCCGCGCGGCCGACCGCGCCGGCATCCAGTTCCGCATCCTCAACGCCAGCAAGGGCCCGGCGGTGCGCGCCACCCGCGCGCAGGCCGACCGCGTGCTGTACAAGGCCGCGGTGCGCGGCGCGCTCGAGGGCCAGCCCAACCTCGACCTGTTCCAGTCGGAAGTCGGCGACTTGCTGGTCGAAGGCGACCGGATCACCGGCGTGAAGACCATCGCCGGCCTGGAATTCCGCGCGCCGGCCGTGGTGCTCACCACGGGCACCTTCCTGGGCGGACGCATCCACGTCGGGCTTGCCAACTACGCTGGGGGCCGCGCCGGCGACCCGCCGTCCAACGCGCTGGCCGAGCGCCTGCGCGCCCTGCCGTTCCGGGTCGGTCGCCTGAAGACCGGCACGCCGCCGCGCCTGGACGGCCGCAGCATCGACTTCGCGGCGTTGGCCGGGCAGCCCGGCGATGCGCCGACGCCGGTGTTCTCGTTCATGGGCTCGCGCGAGGAGCATCCGCGCCAGGTGCCCTGCCACATCACCCACACCAACGCCGGCACCCACGACATCATCCGCTCCGGCTTCGACCGCTCGCCGATGTTCACCGGCGTGATCGGGGGCACCGGCCCGCGCTATTGCCCGTCGGTCGAGGACAAGGTCAACCGTTTCGCCGACAAGGCCAGCCACCAGATCTTCCTGGAGCCCGAGGGCCTGACCACGACCGAGATCTATCCCAACGGCATCTCGACCTCGCTGCCCTACGACGTGCAGGAACGCTTCGTGCGCACCATCAAGGGCCTGGAGCAGGCGCGCATTGTGCGGCCGGGCTACGCCATCGAGTACGACTACTTCGACCCGCGCGACCTCAAGGCCTCGCTGGAGACCAGGTTCATCGCCGGCCTGTTCTTCGCCGGCCAGATCAACGGCACCACCGGCTACGAGGAGGCCGCGGCCCAAGGCCTGCTGGCCGGCATCAACGCCGCGCTGGCCGTGCGCGGCGGGCCGGCCTGGTGCCCGCAGCGCCACGAGGCTTACATCGGCGTGCTGGTGGACGACCTCATCACGCGTGGCGCCAGCGAGCCGTACCGGATGTTCACCTCGCGCGCCGAGCATCGCCTGCTGCTGCGCGAGGACAATGCCGATGCGCGCCTGACGCCGGTCGGCCGCCAGCTCGGCCTGGTGGATGACGCGCGTTGGGCACGCTTCAGCGACAAGATGGCCGCCATTGCCGCCAGCGACCGCAGCGATCCGGTCGTGGCCGAGCAACTCGACATCCAGGCCAAGTACGCGGGCTACCTCGCGCGCCAGCAGGCCGAGGTCGAGCGCACCCTTCGCAGCGAGCAGACCTCGCTGCCGGATGACTTCGATTACGCGGGCGTGCGCGGCCTGTCGAACGAGGTGCGCCAGAAGCTCTCGCGCCACCGGCCGCAGACGCTCGGCCAGGCCTCGCGGCTCGAGGGCATCACGCCGGCGGCGATCTCGCTGCTGCTGGTGCACCTCAAGAAGAAGCGCGCCGCTTAGTGTCATCCCGAGCGCAGCGAGGGATCTTGCCTTGCAAGCCAGATCCCTCGGCGCGACGCGCCTCGGGATGTCACGGCCACGCGGGGCCGCGCTGCCCCGTTGCGCCGCAGCCAGGCGCGATGGCGCTCGAAGTCCGGCATCTGCCTGCGCACCAGGTCCCAGAACCGCGGGCCGTGGCCGTGCCAGCGCAAATGGCACAGCTCGTGGACCACCAC
>JBQTJQ010000061.1:0-4965 GCA_052386975.1 Gammaproteobacteria bacterium
AGGCGTTGCAGCAGCGGCAGCGTGAACGCGGCGGTCTTGCCGGTGCCGGTCTGCGCGGCGGCCAGCAGGTCGCGGCCGGCGAGGATCTCGGGGACGGCGCGCGCCTGGATCGGCGTGGGGACGGAATAGCCTTCGTCGGCGACGGCGGGCAGCTGGCCGTCGGCGATGCCGAGGGTTACGAATGACATCGGTATAGCTCCTGATGTGCCCGCTGTAATGGGGACAGATCTAGATCTGTCCCCATTTCTAACCGGTTCAGGCAGCTGATTTATGAATGAGGCTTGCGGAGGGCGGGGGATTGAAGCCCCGCGGCGAACCGGACGCTGTTACGCCGCAAGCGGGGCGCACTATACGTGAGTTGCGCCCGATTACCACCCTGCCGGCGATCATGTAAGAAAAACTTGACATAGCCCGCGGCGGCCCCTAGAGTGCCGATGTCAGGTATTTTTGACATAACACGGGAGCAAGCATGTCGTTCCAGGAAAAGAGCCTTTGGGTCATGGCAGTCAGCCTCGCCGCAGCCTTCAGCGTGTATTTCGCGCTGGTGCTGCCCTCAGCCGCCGAGAACGTGCGCCCCGATCAGGTCACGCTGTTCCTGAGTGCCGTGATCGCGCTGGTGGCCGCCCAAGTGGCCGGCCATGGCGTGATCGCGGCGCTCGGACGCACCGACACCGACGAGCGCGACCGGCTGATCCGGCTCAAGGGCGCGCGCAATGGCGGCTTCGCGCTCGCCACCGGTGTGTTCGCCGCGCTGTGCGTCGCGTTGGTCACGCCGGGCAACTTCGCCTTCACCCACCTGCTGCTCGGGTTCTGGGTGCTGGCCGAACTGGTCGACATCGGATCGCAGCTGGTCCTGCACCGGCGCGGTGGCTGAGCCATGGGCAAGGGCGAGGGCCGCATCAGCAACCAGGTGCGCGAGCTGCGCGCGCGCCACGGCGACATGACGCAGCAGGAACTCGCCGACCGCGTCGGCGTCACGCGCCAGACCGTGATCGCGATCGAGGGCAACAAGTATTCGCCGTCGCTGGAAGTCGCCTTCAAGATCGCGCGCGCATTCGGCGCGCCGCTCGAGCGGGTGTTCCAGTACGACTGAGCGTCAGCGCGCGGCGCCCTGCTGCGCGTAGTCGGCCGCCAGGTGCGCCATGGCGCGCACGCCGAGCTTGAGCACCGACTCGTCGTAGTCGAAGCGCGGCGAGTGGTTCGACGGGTAGCCCTCGGCCGGCGCGTTGGCCGGGCGCCCGCCGAGGAACAGGTACAGCCCCGGAATCTCCTGGGCGAAGAACGAGAAGTCCTCGCCGCCGAGGATCGGCGGCACTTCGACCAGTCGGTCACCGGCCACGCGTTGCAGCGTCGGCAGCATGCGCGCCGTGAGTTTGGCGTCGTTCACCGTGACGGGGTAGGGGTTCTGGCCGAAGCTCACCTTCACCGTCGCGCCGGCGCTGTGCGCGATGCCCTCGGCGGTGCGCCTCACGCGGTCCTTCAGCTGCTGTCGCATGTCGGCGTCCAGCGAGCGCAACGTGCCTTTCATCGTGACCGTGTCGGGGATGACGTTGGCGCGCGTGCCGCCCTCGATCTTGCCGATGGTCACGATCACCGGCGCCTGGGTCACGTCCATCTGCCGGCTGGCGATGGTCTGCAGCGCCAGCACGATCTGCGAGGCGACCACGATCGGGTCCACGCCCTTCCACGGCGCGGCTCCGTGCCCGCCCTTGCCTTCGACCACGATCTCGATGGTGTCCGAGCTGGCCAGCATGGCGCCGGCGCGATAACCCACCTCTCCGGCGGAGCCCACGGCCGTCAGGATGTGCTGGCCGAAGATGACTTCCGGCCTGGGGTCGTTCTTCAGCACGCCTTCCTTCAGCATCAGCTGCGCGCCGCCTTCCTCGCCCAGCGGCGGCGATTCCTCGGCCGGCTGGAAGATGAACTTCACCGTGCCGGGCCACTGGTCCTTGAGCCTGGCGATGACCTCGGCGACGCCGAGCAGCATGCCGGTGTGGCCGTCGTGGCCGCAGGCATGCATCACGCCGACCTCCTTGCCGTCGAACGTGGCCCTTGCCTTCGAGCGGAACGGCAGGGTGGTCTCCTCGGTCACGGGCAGCGCGTCCATGTCGGCACGCAGCGCGACGACCGGGCCGGGCCTGCCGCCGCGCAGGATGCCCACGACGCCGGTCTTGGCGACGCCGGTCTGCACCTCGATGCCGACGTTGCGCAGGTGCTTGGCGACGTACTTGGCGGTCTCGAACTCGCGGTTCGACAGTTCCGGGTTCTGGTGGATGTGGCGGCGGTGCTTGATCACCTTGGGCTCGATCTGCTCGGCCAAACGGTCGATCTGCTCGGCCAGCGACTCGGCGGCGAGCGCGGGTGCGGCCATGCCGGACGCGAGCAAGGCGGCCAGGGCGAGGTAACGGTGCAAGGTCATGTGTGAGGTCTCCAATCAGCCCAGATAGAAGCAGTTGAGCTTGTTGCCGTCGAGGTCGCGGAAGTACGCGGCGTAGAAATTGTCGGTGCGCGGACCTGGCTTGCCCTCGTCGCTGCCGCCGAGCGCCAGCGCCTTCTGGTAGACGGCGTCGACCTGGTCCTTCGACTTGGCGGCGAGCGCGACCATCATGCCGTTGCCCACCGTGGCCTTCTTGCCGTCGTACGGCTTGGTCAGCGCCACGCCCGGGCCGCGGCCGACGGCCCAGACCACGAACGTGCCGAAATCCATCGTGCGCCGGGCGCCGAGCTCGGCGAGCAGCTCGTCGTAGAACCTGGCGGCCTTCGGGAAATCGTTGGTGCCGACGGTGACGTAGCCGATCATGGGGACTCCTTGAACTAGAGCAGGGTGCGGCGCAAGTCGGAGAGCGACTTCGACAGCGCGACGATGAAGCGCGCGGCGGCGGCGCCGTCGATCACGCGATGGTCGTAGGACAGCGACAGCGGGCACAGCAGGCGTGGCGCGAACTGCTTGCCGTCCCACACCGGCTTCATCTGCGAGCGCGACACGCCGAGGATCGCCACCTCGGGCGCATTCACGATCGGCGTGAAGTGCGAGCCGCCGATGCCGCCGAGCGAGGAGATCGAGAAGCAGCCGCCCTTCATCTCGTCGGGCTTGAGCTTGCCGTCGCGGGCCTTCTTGGCGAGGTCGCCGCAGTCGTTGGCGAGCTGCACCACGCCCTTGCTCCACACGTCCTTCACCACCGGCACCACCAGGCCGTTCTCGGTGTCGGCGGCGAAGCCGATGTTGCAGTACTTCTTCAGGATCAGGCTCTCGCCGTCCGGCGCGAGCGAGGAATTGAACTCGGGGTACTGCTTCATCACGACGCTGACCGCCTTCATGACGAATGGCAGCAGCGTCAGCTTCACGCCCGACTCTTCAGATTGCGACTTGCGGAAGGACTCGAGCTCGGTGATGTCGGCTTCCTCGTTCTGCGTGACGTGCGGGACGTTGAGCCAGGCGCGGTGCAGGTATTGGGCGGAAATCTTGCGGATGCGCGCCAGCGGCCTGGTCTCGATCGCGCCCCACTGCGAGAAATCCACAGCCGGCATCTGCGGGATGCCCGCGCCGCCGGTGGCGGCAGCGGGAACGCCGCCCGCGAGCGCTTTCTTGGTGAAGTTCTGCACGTCTTCGGCCGAGATGCGGCCCTTGGGCCCGGTGCCCTGCACCTTCGCCAGGTCCACGCCGAACTCGCGCGCGAGCTTGCGCACGAACGGCGAGGCGTGCGGCACCTGCGCGCCGGCCTGGGCAACCCACGGGGCCACACCCGCTTCGGCCTTGGGCTCCGCGCGCGGCGCGGCTGCGGCAGGAGCCGCCTTTGCCGGAGTCGCCGCCGGCGCTGGAGCCGAGGCCGGCGCCGCGGCACCGCCCGCGACTTCGAGCGAACAGATCGACGTGCCCTTCGAAACCCTGGCACCGACCTTCACCTTCATGCCGCGCACGACACCGGCCGCGGGTGCCGGCACTTCCATCGTCGCCTTCTCGGACTCGAGCACGATCAGCGGCGCGTCCCTCTCGATCGCATCGCCGTCCTTGACCAGCACTTCGATGACCGGGATGTCCTGGTAGTCGCCGATGTCGGGGACGGTGACTTCCGTCGCGCCGCCGCCGGTTTTCGCCCCCTCACCCGGCGCGCTGCGCACGCCGACCTCTCCCCCTGGAGTGGCTTTCGGCGGTTCGGGTTTCGGCGCCGTCGCGGCAGCCGCGCCATCCCCCTCGAGCGCCATGATCACGTCGCCCTGCGACAGCTTGTCGCCGACCTTGACCTTGATGCCGCGCACCACGCCGGCCGCGGGCGCCGGCACTTCCATGGTCGCCTTCTCGGATTCGAGCACGATCAGCGCCGCGTCCTTCTCGACACGGTCGCCGTCCTTCACCAGCACCTCGATGACGGGGACGTCCCTGGAGTCGCCGATGTCGGGGACTTTGACGTCGGTCTTGGCCATGCCCTTACACCGTCACCGGGTTGGGCTTGTCGGCGCGGATGCCGAAGATCTTCATGGCCTGCGTGACTTTCTCGGGACCGATCGAGCCTGCATCGGCCAGCGCCTTGAGCGCCTTGACCGTGACCCAGCGCCGGTCCACCTCGAAAAAATCCCGCAGCGCCGGCCGGTTGTCCGAGCGGCCGTAGCCGTCGGTGCCGAGCGTGTAGTACGGCATGGGCACGTAAGGCCGGACCTGCTCGGTGTAGGCCTTGACGTAGTCGGTGCTCGCAATCGCCGGGCCCTTGCGGCCCTCGAGCAGTTGCGTCACGTGGCTCTTCTTCGCCTTCTTCTCGGGATTGAGCAGGTTCCAGCGGTCCACGTCCTGGCCCTCGCGGCACAGCTCGTTGAAACTCGTTGCGCTCCAGACATCGGAGGTCACGCCGAATTCTTCCTTGAGCAGCTCGGCCGCGGCGATGACCTCGCGCAGGATCGAGCCCGAGCCGATCAGCTGCACGTGCGCCTTGGCCGGCTTCTTCTCCTCGGAGAACAGGTACATGCCGCGCA
>JBQTJQ010000062.1:0-16053 GCA_052386975.1 Gammaproteobacteria bacterium
CCGCTCTGCGCCAGCCATAACAATGTGGGCAGGTTCTGGCACAGAGCGGCACGCTCGAGTTCCACGTCTGGCATTCGCGCACGAAAACCGGCGACGACTCGCCGATCGACAGCACCGACTACGCGACGTCCACAAAATCGCTGGAGGACTCGATTGCGAACTATCCCGACTACGTGGTGTTCGACATCGACCCGTACATCTACTCCGGCAAGGAAAAGAAGGGCGACGAGCCGGAGCTCAACACCATCGCGTTCGAGAAAGGCAAGGAAGTCGCGTTCTGGCTGCGCGAACTGCTGAACACGATGAAGCTCGAGCCGATCGTGAAGACCTCGGGCAAGACCGGCCTGCATGTATTTGTACCGATCAAGCGCACCATCGACTTCGACGCCGCGCGCCACGTGTCGGAACTGGTCGGCCGCCACCTGCTGCGGCTGCATCCGAAGGACATCACGATGGACTGGGCCGTACCCAAGCGCACCGGCAAGATCTTCATGGACCACAACATGAACGTGCGCGGCAAGACGCTGAACGTGGCGTATTCGCCGCGCGGCGCGCCCGGCGCGCCGGTGTCGATGCCGCTCACCTGGGACGAGTTGGCCAAGGCGCACCCGCTGGATTTCCGCATCACCAACGCGCCCGCGCGCCTGGCGCAAACCGGCGATCGCTGGCGCGACGCGCTCCGGGACAAGCAAAGCCTCGAAGCGGTCCTCAAGAAGGCCTGACCGCAACCGGCTGCGTCCGGCGCCCCGCAGGAGCACAATAACTGGGAGTGGCCCGCCACGACTTCATGAACTACACTATGAAGTCCTGGTAACACGCTGAAACATAAGTTATTTTTGTAGGAGCGCCTTCAGGCGCGATTCGCCGGAGATTCTCATGGCTGCGCGTTCGATTGCTTCGCTGACGGTCTCGTTCGGGCTGGTGTCGATTCCGGTAAAACTTTTCTCGGCCACCGAAGCCAGCCGGCAGATCAGCTTCAACCTGCTGCACAAGGACTGCGGCTCGCGACTGCGCCAGCAGTACTTCTGCGTGAAGGACGACGTGCCGGTCGGCCGCGACCAGATGGTCAAGGGCTACGAGTTCGCCAAGGACCAGTACGTGATGTTCTCGCCGGAGGAGCTGAAGGCGATGGAAGAGGCCGGCACGCACATGGCCGAGATCGTCGAGTTCGTGCCGCTGTCGGCGATCGATCCGGTTTATTTCGACAAGGCCTACTACATCGGGCCCGACAAGGGCGGCGCCAAGCCGTACGCGTTGCTGCAGAAGGCGCTGCTCGAATCCGAGCGCTGCGCCATCGGCCACTGGGCCGCGCGCGGCAAGTCGTACATCGTGATGATCCGGCCGGTGGCCAACGGGCTGGTCATGCAGCAACTGCTGTACGCCGACGAAGTGCGCTCGATCGGCGAGATCGACATCCCGAAGCTCGAGGTCAAGGAAACCGAGCTCAAGCTCGCGCACAAGCTGATCGAGCAGCAGTCGAGCGACAAGTTCAACCCGGCCGACTACAAGGACGAAGTGCGGGCGCGCATCGAGAAGGCCATCGAGAAGAAGGTCGAGGGCCAGGAGATCACGCTGGCCGACGAGCCGGCCGGCGAGGCCAAGGTCGTGGATCTGATGGAAGCGCTGCGCGCCAGCCTCGAGCGCACCGGTGAGCGCAAGCCCGCCAAGCGCGCGGAAGTCACCGAGCTGGCCTCGCGCAGGAAGAAAAAGTCGTAGCAGAAAAAGGGGTCAGGTTCATTTTCCCTCCGATGCACGGGCAGAATGCCGGGAAAATGAACCTGACCCCATTTTCCTATGGCGTCGC
The DNA here is from genome assembly GCA_052386975.1 of Gammaproteobacteria bacterium. Lineage (GTDB taxonomy): Bacteria > Pseudomonadota > Gammaproteobacteria > Nevskiales > Nevskiaceae > JACPFV01. The sequence continues at coordinate 1,805 of JBQTJQ010000062.1, forward strand.
CGACGTCGAGAAACTGCTGCGCCTGCCGCGCAGCACGATCCGCGCGCTGATCAAGGCCGGCTTCGTCGCGCCCTCGCGCGGGCCGCGCAACGCCTGGCGGTTTTCGTTCCAGGACCTGATCGTGCTGCGCACCGCGCAGGCGCTCGCCGCCGCGCACGTGCCGCCCAAGCGCATTACCCGTTCGCTGAAGGCCCTGCGCCGCCAGCTGCCCGAGTCGATGCCGCTGTCGGGCCTGTCGATCGGCGCGGTCGGCGACCAGGTGGTGGTGCGCGACGGCGCGGCACAGCGCCGCGTCGACTCCGGCCAGTACCTGCTTGCGTTCGAGGGCGACCCGGCCCGCGGCGCGCTGTCGGTGGTCGAGCGGCCGCAGCCGCCGCGGGCCGCCGACACGCGCAACTGGTACGAGCAGGCGGTCGAGCTGGAATCGCGCGATCCCGAAGGCGCGGCCAAGGCCTACGAGCAGGCCATCGAGGCGGAGCCGGCGCGGCTCGATGCGCGCATCAATCTGGGCCGGCTGCTGCACGAGGCCGGCAAGCACGCGCGCGCCGAGCGCGCCTATCGCGACGCGCTGGCCGCCTGCGGCGCCGAGCCCACCCTGCTCTACAACCTCGCGGTGCTGCTGGAAGACATGAACCGGCGCAGCGACGCGCTGGAAGCGTACAAGACCGCGCTGCGCGCCGATCCATCGCTGACCGACGCGCACTACAACCTCGCGCTGCTGTACGAGAAGCTGCGCCGGCCGCGCGACGCGCTGCGCCACATGGCGCAGTACCGGCGGCTGGTGGCCGCGACGCGCTGAACGCGCGGCCGCAAACCGCGTACGTCGCAGCCTAGGCGCTCCTTCGCGCCGACGCGATCATAAGTGCCGCATCCGGAGGCTCCCATGGTTCTCACCAAAATCCTGGTCGGCGTGGCGGTGGCGGTCGTGCTCGGTTTCGGCGCCTGGTACGGCTGGCGCTACTCGCTCGGCCTCTACGCAACCGCGCCGGTCTACCAGACCTCGCGCGGCGCGCTCGACGGCTACGACCCGGTCGCGTACTTCACGACCGGCGCGCCGGCCGCCGGCAAGGCGGAGCTCACGCACGAATGGAACGGCGCGACCTGGCATTTCGCCAGCGCCGAGAACCTCGCGGCGTTCCGGCAGGCGCCGGAGAAGTACGCACCGCAGTTCGGCGGCTATTGCGCGTACGCGGTCGCCAACAACTACACGGCGAAGGTTTCGCCGGACGCCTGGCACATCGAGGACGGCAAGCTGTACCTGAACTTCAACCTCGACGTGCGCGAGGCGTGGCGCGCGCGCAAGGCCGAGTTCATCCAGTCCGCCAACCGCAACTGGCCGGCGGTGATCCGGGACTGAAGCGCCGCGTCAGGCGCGGCTGCGCTCGCGCTCGCGGTGGAGCGCGTCCGCCGGCGGCTCGGCCGGCGCGGCCGGCGCCGCCCCACGCGGGAACACCGAGAAGTGCCGCGGCCGCACGCGGATGCGCTGGTTCGGCGCATAGCTGCCGGCCTCGGGGCTGGTGTGCGGCAACTCGAGCTCGATCGGCGCGCCGCCGTCGAGTCGCGCGGACAGCCGCACGACGGGGCCGGCGCGCTGCACGTCGGTCACCGTCGCCCGCACGCCGAGCTTCTCCGACACGACCATCTGCAGCTCGGCCGGGCGCACGTACACGTCGACCGGGCCGGACGGATGGATGCTCTGGGTGTCGATCGGCTGCGGATCGCCGTCGACCGTGACCTTGCGGCCCTCGACGCGCCCGGAGAACACGTTCGGCGTGCCGAGGAAATCGAACACGAACGGCGTCGCCGGATGGTCGTAGACCTCGTCGGTGGTGCCGATCTGCTCGATGCGGCCGCGGTTCATGATCACCACGCGGTCGGCCAGCTCGAGCGCCTCTTCCTGGTCGTGGGTGACGAACACCATGGTCGTGCCCATCTTCAGGTGCAGCTCGCGCAGCCAGCGACGCAGGTCCTTGCGCACCTTGGCGTCGAGCGCGCCGAACGGCTCGTCGAGCAGCAGCACGCGCGGCTCGATCGCCAGCGCGCGCGCCAGCGCCACGCGCTGCTTCTGGCCGCCGGACAGCTGGTGCGGGAAGCGCCCGGCCAGGCCGCCGAGCTGAACCAGCTCCAGCAGCTCGGCGGCGCGGCGGCGGATCTCGGCCTCGGCGGGACGCTGGTCGCGCGAGCGCACGGTCAGGCCGAAGGCGACGTTGTCCAGCACGCTCATGTGCTTGAACAGCGCGTAATGCTGGAAGACAAAACCAACACGGCGCTCGCGGACGGGCTTCAGCGCCATGTTCTCGCCACCAAACAGGATGGCGCCGTAGTCCGGGAACTCCAGGCCGGCCAGCACCCGCAGCAAGGTGGTCTTGCCTGAGCCGGTGGGCCCGAGCAGCGCCAGCAGCTCGCCCGAGCGGACGTCGAGGTTGACGTCGACCAGGGCCGGGAACCCCGAGAAGCTCTTGTGCGCGCTGCGAACCTGGATGTCCATGCGTCGGTCAGTGCCTGTGCGATGCGGCGAGCGCGTCGCCGTAGCGGCGCTCGAGGAAGGCCTTCAGCACCAGCGTGACCAGCGCCAGCCCCGCCAGCAGCGAGGCCACTGCGAACGCCGCGGCGAAGTTGTACTCGTTGTAGAGGATCTCGACGTGCAGCGGCATGGTGTTGGTCTCGCCGCGGATGTGGCCCGACACCACCGACACCGCGCCGAACTCGCCCATCGCGCGGGCGTTGCACAGCAGCACGCCGTAGAGCAGTCCCCACTTGATGTTCGGCAGCGTCACGCGCCAGAACGCCTGCCAGCCGCTGGCGCCGAGCGACAGCGCCGCCTCCTCGTGCTCGGTGCCCTGGGCCTGCATCAGCGGGATCAGCTCGCGCGCCACGAACGGGAAGGTCACGAACACGGTCGCCAGCACGATGCCGGGCACGGCGAAGATCACTTGAAGGTCGTACTCGGCCAGCCACGGGCCGGCCCAGCCCTGCGCGCCGAAGATCAGCACGTAAACCAGGCCGGACACCACCGGCGACACCGCCAGCGGCAGGTCGATCAGCGTGACCAGCAAGGCCTTGCCGCGGAACTCGAACTTGGCGATGGCCCAGGCCGCGGCCACGCCGAACACCAGGTTCAGCGGCACCGCGATCGCAGCAGTGGTCAGCGTCAGGCGAATGGCGGCGAGCGCGTCCGGGTCGTTCAGAGACTCGAAGTACGTGCCGACGCCCTGGCGCAGCGCCTCGGTGAACACCGCCAGCAGCGGCAGCAGCAGGAAGCCGGACAGGAACAGCAGCGCGCCGGCGGTCAGCAGCCAGCGCACCCAGGGCTGCTCGGTGATGACGGCATTGCGCTCGAGCAGCGGCTCGAACGGCAGCTTGGGCGGATCGAGCAGCGAATGGTCGATGCGTTCGGTCATCCCGGCGTCCCCTGGAGCATCGGATGGGCCGTGTCCGGCGGCGGCGCGGCCGGGGCCGCGCTGCGGCGCACGCGCGCCTGCAGCGTGTTGATCAGCAGCAGCAGCGCGAACGACAGCACCAGCATGGCCGCGGCGATGGCGGTCGCGCCGGCGTAGTCGAACTCCTCGAGCTTGATGATGATCAGCAGCGGCGCGATCTCGGACACCTGCGGGATGTTGGCCGAGATGAAGATCACCGAGCCGTACTCGCCGACGCCGCGGGCGAAGGCCAGCGCGAAGCCGGTCCGCAGCGCCGGCAGCACCGCCGGCAGGATCACGCGCGTGACGGTCTGCCAGCGGCTGGCGCCGAGCGAGGCGGCGGCTTCCTCGAGCTCCTTCTCGGCGTCGCGCAGCACCGGCTCGACCGTGCGCACCACGAACGGCAGGCCGACGAAGGTCAGCGCCACGACGATGCCGGCGGGCGCGAACGCGACCTGGATGCCGTGTGGCTCGAGGAACCGCCCGATCCAGCCGTTGCCCGAGTACAGCGCGGTCAGCGCGATGCCGGCGACCGCGGTCGGCAAGGCGAACGGCAGGTCGATCATCGCGTCGAACACGCGCTTGCCCGGGAACTCGTAGCGCACGAACACCCAGGCAACCAGCAGGCCGAACACCGCGTTGAGCGCGGCGGCGGCGAGCGCGGTGCCGAACGACAGCTGCAGCGCGCCGAGCACGCGTGGCGAGGTCAGTGCCTGCCAGAGGCCGTCGGAGCCCGCCGCTTTCACGAACACGCCGGCCAGCGGGATCAACACCAGCAGGCTCAAGTACGCCAGCGTGTACCCGAGCGTCAACCCGAACCCCGGCAGTGGAGAAATGGGAGAAATGGGGACAGAACTATTTTTCGTCATGGAAAAATAGTTCTGTCCCCTTTTTTCTCTTTCAGCGCGCATAGATCTGGTCGAACACCCCGCCCTCGCCGAAGTGCTCGGGCTGCGCCCTGGCCCAGCCGCCGAAGTCCGCGATCGTGACCAGCTCGATCTTCGGGAATCGGCTCGCGTACTTCGCCGCGGCCTTCGCGCCCACCGGCCGGTAGTGGTGCTTGCCGACCAGGTCCTGCCCGGCGTCGCTGTACAGGAACTCGAGGTAAGCCTGGGCGACCTTGCGCGTGCCTTTGCGATCCACGACCTCGTCAACGATCGCCACCGGCGGCTCGGCGAGGATCGACAGCGAGGGCGCGACGATCTCGAACTTGCCGGCGCCGAACTCCTCCAGCGACAGGAACGCCTCGTTCTCCCAGGCGACCAGCACGTCGCCGATTCCGCGCTGCGCGAAGGTGGAGGTCGAGCCGCGCGCACCGGTGTCGAGCACCGGCACGTTCCGGTACAGCGCCTTGATGAACGCGCGCGCCTTCGCCTGGTCCTGGCGGTTCGCCTTCAGTGCGTAGGCGTAGCCCGCCAGGTAGTTCCAGCGCGCGCCGCCGGAGGTCTTGGGATTGGGCGTGACGACCTTCACCCCCGGCCGGACCAGGTCGTCCCAGTCCCTGATGCCCCTGGGGTTGCCCTTGCGCACCAGGAACACGATCGTCGAGGTGTACGGCGAGGAGTTGTGCGGTAGCCGTTTCTGCCAGTCGCTGCGGATCGCGCGCGATTTTTCGGCGATGGCGTCGATGTCGCCGGCCAGCGCCAGCGTCACCACGTCGGCCTTCAGCCCGTCGATGACCGAGCGCGCCTGCTTGCCCGAGCCGCCGTGCGACTGGCGGATCTCGACAACCTGGCCTGTCGCCGCCTGCCACTCGGCGGCGAAGGCGGCGTTGATGTCCTTGTAGAGCTCGCGCGTCGGGTCGTACGAGACGTTGAGCAGCTCGACGCCCGCCGCCGGTGCGGCGAGCGGCAGCAACAGCAATACCGCCAGGATCGAACGAATCACGGCGTCAGGGTCAGAACGACAGTTGCAGGCGCGAAAGCAGTGCCTTTTCGTCGCGCCGGTCGCCCGCGGCCGCGCCGCCTTCGAAGGCGGTGGCCTCGTAATCGAGCGAGATGCGGGCGTTGGCGTTCAGGTACCAGTTCAGCGCGATGCCGTCGGTGCTGGCTTCGCTGACCGCCGTCGCCGGATTGGCGTAGGCCGGGAACACGGCGTCGTCGATGTCGAGCACGCCGTGGCGCAGCGCAACCTCGAAGGCGCCCCAGCCCGTGCCGCCGGCGGTGTACGGCGTGTTGGGCTTGCTGCTGCCCTTGTAGTAGGCGTCCTCGCCCGTCAGCAGGAAGTTGGCCTCGACCTGCCAGGCGGTGTGCTCGAACGTCGCCGCGACGTTGTTGATGGACACGTCCTGCTCGGAGCTCATGTGCTCCGCCAGCAGCCCGAAACTGCCGCGATAGAAATACAGCTGCGGCGACAGGCGCGTGTGGTCGCCGGCGGCGACGACGGTATCGGCCACGGTGGGAGTGCCCGTGGTCACGATCCGGTAGGAGAAGATCGTGCTCTGGCCGGGCGAGCGATAGCGCGGCAGCGTGTTGTTGAAGGTGGCGGTGGTCGCCGCCAGCGAACCGAGCGTGCCGAGCTTGGTGCCCTGGGTCGTGCCGAGTCCGAAGCCCAGGCCGCGGAAGAACCCGGGCTCGTTCTTGAACGGCTCGGCGAACAGGCGCGCCGAGACTTCCTTGTGGTTGTCGGTGTCGCCGTTGACCGCGTCGCGCCCGTCGGGCGCGCCGTTGGTCCAGGCCACGGCGTAGGTGGTCGTGCCGGCGAACACCTCGCCGGTCAGCTGCACGCCGAAGTCGCGGCCGGCGCCGACCTCGGTTGGATAGCCGCGTTCGACCAGCGTCGTCGCCACGGTGCCCTGCAGGTACTCCAGGCCCAGCGGCGTCTTGAACTTGCCGAAGCGCAGCGTCGCGGCCGGATGGAAGCGCAGCTCGCCGTACAGGTCCGAGGTGCCGACCGAATCGCCGGCGAACTGCGGCTGCAGCTTGAACCAGGCCAGCTTGCCGAGCGTGAACTCGAAATTCGGCTCGAGGCGGCGCAGCAGGAAGGTGTCGTTGAGCGTCTGGCCGTCGTCGGCGAAGAAGCGGCCGTCGAGCTGCAGCAGGCCGCGCATCTTGAACTCGAAGCTGCCGTCGGCACTCTTGAACCCGAAGCCTTTCTCGGTGGCGCTGACTGCCGGCGTGGACTTGTCCTCGAGCTTGCGCTCGAGCACCTTGACCCGCTCCTCCAACTCGCTGGTCGCCGCCTGGGCCGCCGCCACCGCGGGGCCCAGCGCCATGCCGAGCACGATCGCCATTGCCAGTTTCTTCATTGTCATTCCCTGCTTGAGCATGGACGGCAGGGTACGGGCTGCCGTTATGCCCGTAAAATAATAAATAACGCACCCAATATGTCTTTTCAGGCATAACGCCCCGCGGCGGCGCGCGGCGGGCGCTTGCTACACTTCGCGCCGCCCGCGGCCGGCCGAAGGACGGCCGAAGGACGGCCGTCCAAACTTTCACCGGGGATTCCAGCAGCAATGCATCGCCGCATCGCCAGTTACCTGGCCGCAGTGGCCGTGGCCGTTGCCGGCGCGGTCGCGCTGCTGCACTGGGGCACGCTGCTGCACCCGGTCGCGAGCGCCCTGCCGGCGACCGCGGCGGAGCCCGGCGCGATCGAGCGCCTGCACCAGCCGCTGACGCTGCTGCTGATCCAGATCGTCGTGGTGCTTGGCGCGGCGCGCCTGTGCGGCCACCTGATGCGCCGGCTCGGCCAGCCGATGGTCATGGGCGAGATCCTCGCCGGCATCCTGCTCGGGCCGTCCCTGCTCGGCCTGGTCGCGCCGGGAGCGCTGGCCTGGCTGTTCCCGCCGGAGTCGATGCAGACGCTCGGCGTGCTGGCGCAGGTCGGCGTCCTGCTGTTCATGTTCGTGGTGGGCCTCGAAGTCGACCTGTCGCGCCAGTTCTCGCAGGGCCGCGCCGCGGTCGCGGTCAGCCACGCCGGCATCGCCTTGCCGTTCCTGCTCGGCATCGGCCTGGCCTTCGCCAGCTACGACGCGCTGGCGCTTCCGGACGAGCCGTTCGTGGCTTTCGCGCTGTTCCTCGGCATCGCCATGAGCGTGACCGCCTTCCCGGTGCTGGCGCGCATCCTCAAGGAGAGCAATCTCTCGCAGACGCCGCTGGGGCAGCAGGCGCTGGCCAGCGCGGCGATCGGCGACGTGGCGGCCTGGTGCCTGCTCGCCGCGGTCGTCGCCATCGTCAAGGGCCATGCCCTGGCGGACACGGCGTGGACGCTGGCCCTGACCGTGGTGTTTGGCGCGGTGATGATCGGCGTGGTGCGCCGGCCGCTCGAGCGCCTGGTGGACGCGTTCTACGTTCCGGGCGGCCGCGAGGGCTACCCGTTGATCGCCGGCATGCTGATCTTCGCCTTCGGCTCGGCCATGCTGACCGAGCTGATCGGCATCCACGCGCTGTTCGGCGCGTTCCTCGCCGGGACCCTGATCGCGGGCAAGCACGACTTCCGCCAGTACCTGCACGACCGCGTGCTGCCGCTGTCGTCGCTGATCATGCTGCCGCTGTTCTTCGCGCAGGTCGGGCTGCGCACCAGGGTCAGCGCGCTCGACTCGCTCGAGGACTGGCTGTGGTGCGGCCTGATCATCGTCATCGCCACGACCGGCAAGCTCGGCGGCTGCACGCTGGCGGCGCGCTGGAGCGGCACGCCGTGGCGCGAGTCGCTCGCGCTCGGCGCGCTGATGAACACGCGCGGCCTGATGGAACTGATCGTGCTGAACATCGGCTACGAGCTTGGCCTCCTGTCGGAGCGCGTGTTCACCATGCTGGTGATCATGGCGCTGGTCACGACCTTCATGACCGGGCCGCTGCTGAACGCCATCCTCAAGCGCAGGCCGGCCACGCCGGCCTGATGCCAGGGCCCCGGCGATGTCGCTGAACCTGTTCGCCACGGCCAGCCGTGGGCTCGAGCCGCTGCTCGCAAAGGAACTCGGCGCGCTCGGCGCGCTGTCGGTGAAGGAACAGGGCGGCGGCGTGGCCTTCACCGGCGACCTCGCCATCGCCTATCGCGCCTGCCTCGAGTCGCGCCTGGCAAGCCGCATCCTGCTGCCGCTGTCGCGCTTCCCGCTGGCCGACGCCGAGGCGCTGTACCAGGGCGCGCGCGCCATCGAGTGGACCGACGTGTTCGACATCACGTCCACGTTCGCCATCGAAGTCGCGGGCCGCTCGGCCGCGGTCACGCACACGCACTACGCCGGCCTCAAGGTGAAGGACGCGATTGCCGACACCTTCCGCGGCAAGACCGGCAAGCGCCCCGACGTGGATACCGAGAACGCCCGGATCCGCGTGCACCTGCACCTCGACAAGGACCACGCGCAGCTCAGCCTGGACCTGTCCGGCGAAAGCCTGCACAAGCGCGGCTATCGCCGGCAGGGCGGGCAGGCGCCGCTGCGGGAAAATCTCGCCGCCGCGATCCTGATGCGCTGCGACTGGCCGGCGCTGGCGGCGCAGGGCGCGCCCCTGCTCGACCCGATGTGCGGCTCCGGCACGCTGGTGCTGGAAGCGGCGTTCATGGCCGCCGGCATCGCACCCGGGCTGGCGCGCGAGCGCTTCGGCTTCGAGTCATGGCTCGAGCACAAGCCGAAGGTCTGGAAGGAACTGAAGGCCGAGGCCGCGGCGCGCGCCGAAGCTGGCCGCCAGCGCGAGCTGCCGCTGCTGACCGGCTATGACCTCGACCCCGCCGCGATCCGCGCGGCGCGCGACAACGCCCAGCGCGCGGGCTTCGCCGACAAGGTGCGCTTCGCGGCCCAGGATCTGTCGGAGGCACGGCCGCCGGCCCCGCTGCCCGGCCTGGTGGTGACCAATCCGCCGTACGGCGAGCGCATGGGCGCCGAGGCCGAAGTCATCAAGATCCACAGCCTGCTCGGCGGCATTCTGAAACAGCACTTCGGCGGCTGGCAGGCTGCCGTGTTCACCGGCCGGCCCGACCTCGGGCCGCGCATCGGCTTGCGCGCCCACGACACGTTCTCGATGTACAACGGCCCGCTGCCCTGCAAGCTGCTGCGCTTCGAAGTGCCGGCCACCGGCGCGACGGCGGGCAAGACCGGCGGCGAGGATTTCGCCAACCGCCTGGGCAAGAACCTCAAGCACCTCGGCAAGTGGACGCGGCGCGCGGAGGTCTCGTGCTATCGGCTTTACGACGCCGACCTGCCGGACTACGCGGTGGCGGTGGACCTGTACGAAAGCGTGGAACGCCACGTCCATGTGCAGGAGTACGCGGCGCCCAAGACCATCGACCCGGTGAAGGCCGAGAAGCGCCTGCGCGATGCGCTGACGCACGTGCGCCAGATGCTCGAGGTGCCCGCCTCCAACCTGCACTACAAGCTGCGACGTTCGCAGAAGCCCGGCGCGCAGTACGGCCGCCAGGGCGAGACCGGCGTGTTCCACGAGATCGAGGAGCACGGTTGCAAGCTGCTGGTGAACTTCGACGACTACCTCGACACTGGATTATTTCTCGACCATCGCGCGCTGCGGCGGCGCATCCAGAAAGAAGCCGCTGGCAAGAGCTTCCTGAATCTCTTCTGCTACACCGGCTCGGCCACCGCGCACGCCATCAAGGGCGGCGCGGCGCGCACCCTGTCGGTGGACATGTCGAACACCTACCTGGAGTGGGCGCAGAAGAACCTGCGGCTCAACGGCGAGCGGGCCGAGCTGTTCGATTACCCGCCGGCACGCTGGCCGGCACACGCGCTGCTGCGCGCGGACTGCGTGAAGTGGCTGGCGAGCATAGGGCGGCAATCCTTTGCCGCCGGCTTCGACCTGATCCTGTGCGACCCGCCGACCTTCTCGCACTCGAAGAAGATGGAAGGCGTGCTCGACGTCCAGCGCGACCACGCCACGCTGGTGCGCCAGTGCATGGCGCTGCTGGCGCCCGGTGGCGTGCTGTATTTCTCCAGCAACCGGCGCGGCTTCAAGCTGGATCCGGCGCTGGCGGAAGAGTTCGCGGTCACTGACATTACGAGCCAGACGCTGGACGAGGACTTCAAGCGGCCGCCTCCGGCGCACCGCTGCTGGCGGTTTACGTCTTCGGCAGCGTGACGCCCTTCTGGCCCTGGTACTTGCCGCCGCGATCCTTGTAGGAGGTCTCGCAGACCTCGTCGGACTCGAGGAACAGCATCTGCGCCACGCCCTCGTTGGCGTAGATCTTCGCCGGCAGCGGCGTGGTGTTGGAGAACTCGAGCGTGACGTGCCCTTCCCACTCGGGCTCCAGCGGCGTCACGTTACAAATGATGCCGCAACGCGCGTACGTCGATTTTCCGAGACAGATCGTCAGGACGTTTCTGGGAATACGGAAGTATTCCACCGTGCGCGCCAGCGCAAACGAGTTCGGCGGAATCACGCAGCAATCACCCTTGAAATCCACGAAGCTCTTCTGATCGAAGTTCTTCGGATCGACGATGGTCGAGTTGATGTTGGTGAAGATCTTGAACTCGTCGGCGCAGCGCACGTCGTAGCCGTAGCTCGAGACGCCGTAGCTGACGATCCTGCCGTGGCCGTTGCTGCGCACCTGCTGCGGCGCATACGGCTCGATCATCTTGTGCTTCTCGGCCATCTCGCGGATCCAGCGGTCGCTCTTGATGCTCATCAGTCGTCCGTTATGGAGATTGTGGGAAAGCTCTTCGCCGGCACGCCGGCCATGCGGGCCATGACCTTGCGCGCGATGTCGCGGTAACGCTGCGCCAGCGGCGAATTGGGGTCGGCGGCGACGGTCGGCTTGCCGCCGTCGGCCTGCTCGCGAATTTTGATGTCGAGCGGCACCTGCCCGAGCAACTCGACGCCGTACTGCTGCGCCAGCCGTTCGCCGCCGCCGGCGCCGAAAATGGCTTCCTCGTGGCCGCACTTGCCGCAGACGTGCGTGCTCATGTTCTCGACGATGCCCAGCACCGGGACCTCGACCTTCTTGAACATCTGCAGCGCCTTGCGCGCGTCGAGCAGCGCGATGTCTTGTGGCGTGGTCACAATCACGGCGCCCGACATCGGCACGCGCTGCGACAGCGACAGCTGCACGTCGCCGGTGCCGGGCGGCAGGTCGATGACCAGGTAATCGAGGTCGTCCCACACCGTCTCGGCCAGCATCTGCTGCAGCGCCTGGGTGACCATCGGCCCGCGCCAGATCATCGGCTGGTCCTCGTCGATCAGGAAGCCGATGCTCATGGCCTGCAGGCCGTGGGCCTGGATCGGGTTCATGCGCTTGCCGTCGGGCGAGGTCGGCCGGTCCTTGCTGCCGAGCATCAGCGGCTGGCTGGGGCCATAGATGTCGGCGTCGAGGATGCCGGCCTTCGCGCCTTCGGCCTTGAACGCCAGCGCGAGGTTCACCGCCACGGTGGACTTGCCGACGCCGCCCTTGCCGCTGGCGACGGCGACGACCTTGCGGACTCCGGGAAGGGGCTGGGGCTGGGGGTGCGCCATGGGGCCGGGAGTGTAATCGATTGAGGACCTGACGGTCCCGGGCAAGTGGCATAATCCGCCGCTCTTTCAGACTCTTAACCATGCGGACGATCTTCGTCACCAACGCCCTGCCCTACGCCAACGGGCCGATCCACATCGGCCACCTGGTGGGCTACATCCAGGCCGACATCTGGGTGCGCCATCAGCGCATGGCGGGCAACACGGTGCATTTCGTCTGCGCCGACGACGCGCATGGCACGCCGATCATGCTGGCGGCTTCGACCGCCGGCGTGGCGCCGGAGAAATTCATCGAGGCGGTGCAGCGCGAGCACGCGCGCGACTTCGCCGCGTTCCACGTCGCCTTCGACAACTACCACACCACGCACTCGCCCGAGAACCGTGAGCTGTCGGAGTTGTTCTACGCGCGGCTGGACAAGGCCGGCAAGATCGCGGCGCGATCGGTCGAACAGTTCTTCGACCCGGTCAAGCAGATGTTCCTGCCGGACCGCTACATCAAGGGCGAGTGCCCGAAGTGCGGCGCCAGGGACCAGTACGGCGATTCCTGCGAGAACTGCGCCTCGACTTACGCGCCGACCGAGCTGAAGAACCCGTACTCGGTGGTGTCCGGCGCGCCGCCGGTGCGCAAGGCGTCCGAGCATTACTTCTTCACGGTCAGCGCCTTCGCCGATTTCCTCAAGGGCTGGGTCGACTCGGCCACGCTGAACGAGGGCGTCAAGAACAAGCTGCGCGAGTGGCTCAACGCCGGGCTCAAGGACTGGGACATCTCGCGCGACGCGCCGTACTTCGGTTTCGAGATCCCCGGCAAGCCCGGCAAGTATTTCTACGTCTGGCTGGATGCGCCGATCGGCTACTTCGCGAGCCTCAAGCAATACTTCGAGCGCAAGAAGCTCGACTTCGAGGGGATCCTGAAGTCCGCCGAGATGTGGCACTTCATCGGCAAGGACATCATCAACTTCCACGGCCTGTTCTGGCCGGCGATGCTGCACGGCGCCGGCTTCCGCGCGCCCACCGCGCTCAACGTCAACGGCTACCTCACCGTCAACGGCGCCAAGATGTCGAAGTCGCGTGGCACCTTCATCCGCGCCGAGACCTGGGCCAGGCACCTCAACGTCGAGTACCTGCGCTACTACTTCGCCACCAAGCTGACCGACGCGCCCGAGGACCTGGACCTGTCGCTCGACGACTTCATCGCGCGCATCAACTCGGACCTGGTCGGCAAGTATGTGAACATCGCCAGCCGGTGCGCGCCGTTCCTGACAAACCAGTTCGAGGGGAGGCTGTCGCGCATCGACGTCGCCGCACACGCCAGCGGTGAGCTGATCGGCGCTGCATATGATGCCCGGAACTGCGCCGAGGCAATCCGTCAGATTACGCAGATCGCCGATCGCATCAACGCCTACGTGGACCAGCACAAGCCGTGGGTCCTGGCCAAAGATCCGGCGCGCAAGGCCGAACTGCACGACGTGTGCTCAAAGGCCCTGCACGGCTTCTGGACGCTGTCCATCCTGCTCGCGCCGATCCTGCCGGCCACCGCTTCGCGCGTCGCGCGCGAGCTGTTCGGGCTGGATCGCGATTTCACCTGGGCCGACCTTCGCGAACTGCCCGCGCAGATCCAGCCCTACAAGCATTTGCTGACGCGGGTCGAGCCCGCCAAGGTCAACACCATGGTCGAAGAATCCAAAGAAGACATGAAGCCCGCCGCCGCGGCACCCGCTGCCGGCGCGCACGCTTCCATCGACGACTTCAACAAGGTCGAGCTGCGCATCGCGCGCATCGAGAACGCGGAAGCCGTCGAAGGCGCCGACAAGCTGCTCAAGTTGACGCTCGACGTCGGTGAGCTCGGCAAGCGCCAGGTGTTCGCCGGCATCAAGTCGCAGTACGCGCCGGAGCAGTTGATCGGCCGCCTGACGGTGGTGGTCGCCAACCTCGCGCCGCGCAAGATGCGCTTCGGCGTGTCCGAGGGCATGGTGCTGGCCGCCAGCCACGGCGACGGCAAGCCGTTCCTGCTCTCGCCGGACTCCGGCGCCGAGCCGGGGATGCGCGTCAAGTAAAAAGGGGACAGAACTATTTTCTGGTCCAACGGTATGACGCCAAGACCTCCGAGAGAAAATAGTTCTGTCCCCTTTTTTCCGCCAGTGGCGGTCATCGACGAGCCGAACTGCATCGGCTGCGCGCTGTGCCTGAAGGTCTGCCCCACTGACGCCATCCTCGGCGCCAGCAAGTTCCTGCACGCGGTCATCGCCGGCGACTGCACTGGCTGCGAGAAATGCCTGCCGGTGTGCCCGACCGACTGCATCTCGATGCAGCCGCGCCGCGATGAGTCGGCCAGCCCGCGCGTGCTGGCGGCGCGCTGGCGCAAGCGCGTGACGGCGCGCAAGGCGCGGCTGGCCCGGGCGCGGCTGGCCGAAGCGGAAACCCGTCGCCGCCAGCGCGAAAC